>CAZETZ010000001.1:0-140425 GCA_964514735.1 uncultured Acidobacteriaceae bacterium
GCCAAAGACACGACCCGCCGGCGAAACGTACTCCCTGACTAGGGTGCCGGTAGGTGCTTGTATTTCCTGCACTGTATAGCTGCTGGCTTCGGTGGTTTCCGCTCCCGTCCCCATGTGCGTGGCATCGGCGTGGACCGAGTCCACCGTACCCCCGAGAGATCCAAAGGCTGGGAAGGCCAATCCCAGAGTGACGACAGCCACCCGCCACACGCGTGACAGATTGCGCAAAGTTCCGTGCTGTATTGAAGTTCTCATCATGCTCCACCTATATTTCAGTTTTCCGAGATCATTGCTTGGTAAACCCCGTGGTGTATGCCCACCATGGTGTCGCCGGGGCAAACACTGTGATGCCAGGGTCCGGCTGGACAAACAAAGGGACGGGGCGGTCCCTGATTGAAGTAAACACGCTGCGACCGTAAAAGAAGGGCAGTCCCCAGTCGAAACTGCACGCCCCGGTCCCCCCCGAGCAAGCTCCGGAGCCGTTTGGCCCGGCCAGTGTGCTAAACGCAGACTCGGCGGGATTGTCAGTGAAAAGATTGGCGGCGTTGTCCACGCTAAAATTGATTGTGCTTTGCGCAGCGTTGACCCCGAGGTTGACCGCCGTGACCGGGGTCAGTGACGTGGGACAAAAGAAAGACAACTGGGGATCCGGGCAAGTCACCAGGCTGCTGTCGGGAAAAAAGAAACCGCTTGACCCACTGTCTATAAAGCTGGAAGTCAGGCTTTGACCGGTGCTGGCGAGATTGGTGGTGAAGTGGTCATTCAAGTCCACCGTAAATATTGTGGCGTTGCCCAAGACATTGTTGGTCCGGGTCTCAATTCCAAAAATCAAGGACCCGTTCAAGGGGCTAGAGGCGTCGGTGAGTGCGGGAAGCTGGAGCTCCACTCCATTGTTGTCTGTGGCGAATGCGACGGCTGGGTGAGTTACTTGTTGTGCCAAGGGAACATAAGCTGGGTTGCAGGTGCTGCCGGAGCACGCGTAATAGGCCGGCTCTGGCGGTTTTCGTCCGCCGTTCGCGGCGCTGGAGTCGCAGTTGGCGCCGCAATCATGGGGCTCCAGGCCCACGCCAAGAATCCCGTTGGCGCCCAATGCCTTCTGACTGTCGTCGTCGGCGCCCGCGCCATGGCTGGTGCAGGCAGACGGGATTGGCGGATTCGTTAGGTCTGCAATCGCGTGGATCGGGATCGCGCGAGCGACCTCGCCTGCGATTCTTAGGTCCGCCCACTCGACCGTTCCCCAAAGATACGACAGATCCACAGATTGGACGCATTCGTTCACCGTATTCCCAAGGTTGTCCGTCAATGTGGGAAGCGGCGGCAAGGCTGACGCTAGGACCCTCAACCCGGATGATCCGGTATCCACCAAAATTCCATCGATTGTTTTGCAGTTCAGGGTGCCAGGCGTACAGATTGTGACACTGGTGAAGCCGCCATTGGGATAGATTTGGCCTTGGACTGGGCCACCATTCACACTGACAGGCTGCACATTCGGGAAAACGTTAAAGGGCGACACGGTAATCGGTACATACGCGGATGCGTTTGGGTTGTCCACCGAAGTTGCCGTCGCAATCGCATACGTAAAAGTAGAGACTCCAACTGGGGCCGTATATGTTATCGAATAGAGCGCAGAATTATCGCCGGGTTTCGGGGGTGTGGTTGGGTGCGCGAGTACGCCAGGACCCGTCAGACTCCAGGTAACCCCTTGGCCCAACTGCGGAAGCACCGATGCAACTAGGTTGATGCTTCCCCCTTGGGGAACCGACTGACCGGCTGTCGGAGTAACCAAAACGCTGACCGGCATTGTTGTCCGCCCGCCGCCTCCACATCCCACCGATCCTAAAGTTCCCAACAAAACCAAGAAGAAAAATCTGCGCACAAACTCCTCCTCGAGAAACATGCTACCTGCTGTCGCCGAAGGGATCACCTTGGCCGACATGTGGGGAATCCAAACTGGGTGGAGTTACATGCATATCTACTTGGGTCAACTAGTTGGAAGCCGGTCTGCAACCCAAACTTGCTAAGCAGCACGCACTCCTTGATCCACTAAGTTTTCTTCCACAACCCCTGTGTGAACCGACGGCGCGCGCTGCGACTCTGATCTAAACCCAAAGATTTGCCCAACCTAATTGATGGTTCGCGAAATGATGGTCGAAATGTCGGTGCTGACCTCGCTTTGAATTAAACCGGCAGTGTAGTGTGGGTTATATTACTCGTCCGTGACCAAACGATGAATCTTGCGTAAATTTTGGTAGTGGCTCCGTTTGGTTTGGGGATTCGGCGAAAAAGCAAAAGCGGAAACCACAGAGGACACAGAGTTCCACAGAGGGATCCACAGTGGGAAACAACCAAGCCTCTGTGCAGTGCTCTGTGGAACTCCGTGCTCTCTGTGGTAAAGATTTTTGTCATCCCCTGTGTCAACCTTTACTCCGGAAGGAACCAAACGGAGCCACTACCTAAATTTTGACTGCACGAGATAAGTGAACTGGACCATACGAACAGTTCGCAGCGAGTGAGGTGGTCGAAACTAGATCTGCACAAAGCCTTCAGGTCTCGCTAGCAGAGGAACTTAAGAATGGAGGTTGCGCGAGAAACGCAGTCTAAAGGCCACGTTGCGAACGGACCTGCAAGCAGTGTTCGTAGAATCGGATGTCCACCGCATACCATTCGGCCAAATTTCGCTCGGCAAGAGGGCTTAGCCGGCGATCGAACTCTGGAGGGGTGCGATGGGCGCGCACATCGTCTTCCGGCAACGAAAGCGTTTGTGGCAAGTTCAATAACCCTTTTAGATGATCGAAGTCCGCGCGCAGTTTTTCCTGAAGTCCCACCAGCACAATCGAATCCAACCTATCGTCGAGTTCTTGCTCCCCGGAGAACCATTCGGTGAACGTGGATCTGATGTGGGAGATGCCACGCATGGCCGCCCGTGCTTGGAACACTCGTTTCTGGTCGCTGGCTGACAGTGCCTCGGCCAGATCGTTCGCATTCTGGAAATGGCTGAATGCCTCCCTCTCAGCCTCATTCCATTCATAATTATGACGTGGCCGCCCCTTGCGAAATCTGCTCCAGAAACCACTCACAAAACGCGGGATGGGATGGCGGACAAAGAAGAAGACACGATGGTCCCGTGGAATATCGCTCAGTTTCGTGCTATGGGGATGCAGAACCAGGTGAAAACGTTGAGCAACTGGAGTAAGAGCATCGACGACTGCAGTCCCGCCGGTTTTGCGTATGTGCAAAAAATGCACGGCCGTGGTGTCGCGTCCCGGTTTGCCGGACTCGATACTCCCTCCCATTGCCAGCCTCCTCTTCTCGTATGTCTTGATAGAAGACCAGGTGGCCAACTGGCCTTTTTGTACCTTGGTGCCTCAGGTGCTTTAGAAGGTCGGCTGCAGACTGACTCCCCAAAGCCCTAATCCGCAAATGGTATAGCGAATGGAAACGTGAACCACAGGTTCCGCACCGGAAATTTACGGAAAATTAACCTCCGTGTATTCGCCGCGTATTCGACGCAAAATAAGATTTCGTTGGGCTTGACCAATGGGAATGGGCTTCCAGGTTAATTGTATCCTTCCAGACCGCGCTCAATTCCCTAGATTCGTATTCAGTGCAGCTTCGGTTTCCTTTCCTGACAGGACAAATGAATTCAGTTTGCTCTTCAGATTCCCTATCGCGAGTGCGAGCACTTGGCTTGCGTCCTATTAGTGGGTAGGAAGTTCACGACGCTATTCCCCTAAGCGAGGCTAGTTGTGTCAGCACATCTGATTACCGTTCCCCACAGGAAAGAATCCGCCAGCGCCCGCATTGGTTTATTTTCCAAGGAGCACGACCAGCGCAGTTTCCCAGCAACCGAAGTCCCCGCCAACAGGCTGTCCGGTATTCTGGGATTAATCCTGGTGGCGGGAATTCTCGGTTCAGGCGTTTACGTGGTTCTGCATTACCTCTTCTAACAAAGTTTGGATCGTATCTCTCAACTTGTTAGGATTTCGCGTCCTGGCAAACATGGGCGCTGATATTCACCAAAGATTCACTGTTCCGTAACAATTTCGTAACCCAGAGTGTCTACTGTTCTTCGGCTAAGGAATTTATCCGATACCCTGATAACCGCTTCGGGATTAACTTCTGGTTGGTTGCCAGTCGACGTATGCGAAATTCTGTGAAAACTCTAGGGTTAGTGATGAGTGTTTTTGCGCTGGCCGGTTGTGGTGGCGGTAGTAAGAACTCGGTAACGACGGAAGGGTTACTTTCGGGAAACTGGCAAATGGTGTTGCAGAAGAACACGACTGTCTCAAGGTTGCCATCTGGCTTTTTGTTGCAAGCCGGCAACAATCTGAGCGGTGGGGTCCTCCTGTCGAGCAACTGCACCGGAGTTGGCAGCGCTCAGGGGCAGGTGAATGGGTCTAAGGTTTCCCTGAATATAACCCTGGCCACGCAAACGGTGAGCCTTACCGGAGATGCGGTAGCAGATGGTTCTTCGATGAGCGGCGACTATTCGCTCCTGGCTGCGGGCTGCGGCACTTCAGAAGTAGGGACTTGGACAGCAACCAAGATAAAATCGCTTAACGGGAATTTTCAAGGAACGTTTATCTCGAATGCGACCGCTGGTCTAGCCTATGACGTTGCGCTCAAAATCACCCAGGGGCCCAATACGGGCGCAAGCAACGCCAGCCTTTCAGGAACTATTACTTCGGCAAAGGCGCCTTGTTTCAGCAGTCTCTCCGTCTCCGGGTTAGTTAGTGGAACCGCGGCGGTTTTCAATCTGGTCGCCTCGGATGGCTCCGCCGTAGGACAATACCGCACCGTAGTAAGCAGCGATGGTACTACGTTGACTGGAACTTATGAAATAAACGGGCAACCCGGCGGCTGTTCTTTGGACACAGGTGCGGCCATTCTTCAACTATCGTCGACAATGTGATCTCGGGCAGGTCGTGCCTGTTGGGAGTTTACGGAAGAGTGTGCTGATAAGGATGAAATATAGTTTCTTTCTTAATCGGATGCCGGTTTGTAAGCAGCACAACCCGGCGTTTGGCGTGCATGGATTTAGATTGGCAAACGTTTTAGCCTGAGGTTGCAAGATGCCGGATCTCAACACGACAATTCATCTGGATATGTGGCGCGAGTACAGGGAGCGGAACTCCTTAATACATCGCGTACGCCGGGCCCTTCGGGAGGTTATAACACCTAGCCAGTTCTACGGTTCAGAATGGGGTGATCCTGAAATTTTTCGTCCGCTCAAGTTTATACGTGACCGGTACGTTGTTCCGTACGTCAACCGCGAACAGGTCGCAGTAGAAATCGGGCCGGGAGGTGGACGATGGACCCGGTATCTGCTCGGTTTCCGTGAATTGTACGTGGTGGATTACCACGCCGAGCTACTCCAGGAACTGAAGCGGAATTTCAATCGGCCAAATATGCGGTTTGTGCAAAATAATGGCACCGATTTTCCGGGAATTGCCCAGGGTTTGGTTGATTTTCTGTTCAGCTTTGGTTGTTTTGTGCACCTTGATGTGCATCTGATTGAAGCGTACCTCAAAAATATTCGGCAGATTCTTAAACCCGGCGGCAACGCTGTGATCCAGTATTCGGATAAGTCGAAGATCATAGCTCAAACCAATCCCGGTTTCTCGGAAAACACGCCGGACCGCATGCGACAGTTGGTACTGGATTCCGGATTTCGAGTTTTAGAAGAAGACCTAACAACCATGTGGAACAGCAGCATTGTCCGGTTTACACACTGAATTGTCCACTAGAGCGCTCGCGCTCTTGGGCTGTGGCAGGACCAAAATCGCTCCTTTGGAGAATCCCGTGAAACGGTTGTGCGTAGGTGTTCTGCTGGGCATGTTTATGGCAACCGCGGGCTGCGGTGGAGGCGGACCGTCCTCTGCCTCTGTGGCATCCGCGAATAGTCCGCTTTCGGGCAATTGGCAAATAACTCTGGTGAGGCATAGAAGTCCGGACATCACGACGACATTTACCGGGTTTTTGATTCAGTCGGGAAATTCCCTCGCCGGCAACGTAATACTGAATAGCGCCATGCAAGCTGGCCAACCCGTGGGCGGTTGCGAAGGCGTGGGCCCGATTACCGGAAAACTGGACGGATCGAACGTATCGCTGACCATTAATGAGTTTGGACAAGACGTGAGCCTTACTGGAACCACTTCTTCCGGTACCCCATCCATGAGCGGTCAATATTCGAACCTGGCGGGAGGGTGCACCGATTTTCCCTCCACTGGTACCTGGTCTGCGGTACAGATCACACCTCTAAAAGGAAACTTCCATGGAACGTTTGTCTCCAGCCTCAATGGAACCGTAGGTGTTTCTGGAAATCTTATGCAGGGATCGAATCTGGGTGGCAGCACGGCGACGGTCTCTGGGACTATTAGCTCAACTGGCACGATACCACCCTGCCTCTATCTTTCGACAGCGACTCTGACCGGAGTTATAAGCGGAACTACAGTTAGGCTGGATATTTACGATGATCGCGGTATTTTGATCGGAGAAATTCCCACGACGATTCAGGTGGCGGCTGTCAGCGCCGATGCCACCTCAATTAACGGGAGCTACGTTTTCTCGTCGATTTCAAGTAGTTGCGGCGTAGATAGCGGAACATTTCAATTAAGCTTCCCTTGATTCCAGAAACCCGCAGGAACCTCAGCAGGGTGCTGGACTTTCCCCGAAATAGTTGAGAGCGGCAACGTCATGGCCGCTGAGTTGCAACGCTACGCAGTGCCTGCCGCGCTTGCGCAGACTGGGGATCGAGCTGCAAGGCACTCCAGTAAGCCCTTTCTGCGTCCAGAATGCGGTGGTTGTGCTGTAAGAGTTCACCCAGCTGTAAATAACTTTCAACGCTGGGACGGGCTTCAACGAGCTGCGAGAAGGCGGGAAGTAACTGATTCAGTACAAGAGGATCGATCTCTCCTGCTTTCTTATAGCTCTCAAGAGCTTTCGGGTCGTCTCCAAGCTTACGATAGATGGTCCCCAGATTGGCGTAGGACGAGGCTAATACCCTGACAGCTTTCGGATTTAACGGCTTGACGTCAGGCGTCATACGAATGGCGGTTTCATATTCCCCTGACGCCTCTTGCAGACGTCCGAGCCTTTGCAGGCCGCCTCCGATATTCACATGACACGCGGCGTCTCGCGGATTGATTCTGGACGCGTTTAGGTAATGAGGCAAGGCATCGTCGGGATCGCCTTGATCAACCAGCGCATCTCCTACACTTCTTTCTGCCAGGAAGTTGTCTTTGGTAGCATTGATGGTATGCGCCCAAAGATCAAGGCTGCTCCTCCAATAACCGACCTGTCGCCAGGTCAGGAACGAAAGAACAACCAAGATAATCGTCGCTGTGGCGATCGGTATCCGGACATTCAAATGCTGGCGATCGACCCAACCTGCTGTTCCCCAAACTGCCATTACAAATAGTCCGAGCAGGGGAATGTAGGCATAACGATCTGCCATGGACTGCTCTCCTACTTGAACGATTCCAATCACAGGAATCAGTGTACCCAAGAAAAAGAACCAACCGACGATTGGATATCCCAGCGATGATTTCTTCCACACCAGCGCGGTCACCGAGAGAAGAAATACCAGGGCCAATAACACCTGCCACAGGGCCAGAGACCCGGCTGGATAAGGATAAAAAACCGCCAACTGGCTAGGCCAGATCGCCTTTACAACGTACATGGCATAGGAGCTGATCGAGTTCTCTATCCGAATCCAGAAAGGAAAAGCTGAAAGAGGCTGAACCGCACCACTGGATCGTTGTACGAAAAATGTGATAAACGCACTCGCCGCGGAGAGCGCCAACAGCGGCAACTTTTCCAGGACCAAACGGGAACGCGACTCCTGCGGTACAGGAAAAACTTGCGAAGGGGCGCTCCATTCCCGAATCCGCCCCAGCGGCCAGAAGTCCAGCAGCAGTAGAATGAAGGGCAGCGTGATCACCATAGGCTTGGAAGCCAGGCCCAGCACGAATAGCGCCGCGACACAAGCGTAGCGCTTCCAATTGGGCTTTTGCGCATACCATCCATAAGCCCCTAATGCCAACAGAAAAAACAGAGTACAGAGAACGTTTTTCCGCTCCGCTGCCCAAGCCACCGATTCCACGTTGAGTGGATGAAGGGCAAACAGTGCAGCTGTCACCAGGCTAGGTCCTCGGGCGCCAGTGGCCCGGAGCAGCAACCAGAACAGCAATACAACGTTGGCCACATGCAGAAGCAGGCTGGTAGCGTGGTGGCCGCCCGCATTGGCGCCAAAAACCCGATAGTCCAGAGCGTGGGAAATCCAAGTTAGCGGGTGCCAGTTGCCTGCCGTCGTAGCGGTCATTGCCCATTTAACGGTTTGCCAGTTTAGGCCACCGTTCACGTATGAATTGTCGGTAAGGTATTCGAAATCATCAAAATTAACAAAAGGGTGAGTGACCACAGGACTGTATACGGCTATGGTGACAGCGGCGAGGGCCAAACAAATCAGGGGAATGCGGCCCGGCGGTACGACGCTACGTTCCTTATGCGAACGAGGTCGCCCCACCGAACCGCAGGCAAGCCGAGACTTGGTAGGTAGTTGCTTTCCCTTCATGGCTCACGATTTGCTACTCAGGACCGATCACTGCGCTGGATGCTTGCTCGCCTGTGCCGGCTTGGCGGGTACTACCGCACCCCCGTAGTCTTGGGCGAGGGCTTCCGGCGCAATCTGAAACTTGACCCAGTCGTACTCCGTACCCGTTGCCACAAAGTTCCTGACCGCTTGCGTGTTCTCGTAGTGGACCACTTTGACGCCCGAGGGGGCAACCGCTTCGATGTGGTCCATGGCGGCCGGTGGCGTGATGGTCCCAGTCCTCAAAAATTGCAAACGTATCTTCTGGGTGGTGAGCTGCGGCAGCCATTTCACCGGATCGACGTTCTCCACCTTCTTCAGGAATTCCGGCTTTAGGTAATCCGCGCGCTCGTTTTCCGGCACCAAGGTTGACTTCGCCAACCAATCCGGCCAGTCTCCCCAGGGGGAAAATAGGTCCAGCGCCTTGATGCGCGGGTCCACTGCCGCCGCCATGATGGCGATGCTTGCGCCCGAGCCCTCTCCATACATGGCGACCCGCGTCATATCCAAATCGCCTCGCGTGGCCAGATAGTTCAGAATCAACTGCACATCATGCACAGAACTTGCCATCGACTCCTGCAATTCGCTCACGAACCAGGTTCTCTGCGGCCGGTCATGAAAGCGGTGTCCAGTCAACGCGGAAACAAAGCCTACTCCGGCGAATCCGTCGTCGGTGGCGAGGCTCCCAAAATCAAAACCCCTAAAATGATCGGTGTCGGAAGGAAAGCTATAGAGATACAGAATCACTGGCGGGTTCTTCACTCCCAAGGGTTTGGTTATGTATAAGTCAAAGCGGTCCCCTGGGCGGAATTCCACTTGCAGTAATTCACGCGTAAAATCCCTCTCCGTCGTCTTGGCCAGAGACACGGGCGCATTCGTGCGCAGATCGCTAGGGACGGCCAATGTATTCCAATCTTCGACAGGCCGGGTATCCGGCTTGGCGGGGACGCCGTCCTGAGAGGTCGACTTCGCGGCTACGTAGCCTTTGTCCTCAGTTTTTCCCGTGCTGGCATCTGACTTGGCTGGAGAGCCGGCGTCGCCGGTCTTGGTGGCATCCGCAGGCGCAGTTTGCGCCCACGCACTGATCGTGGACAAGAACAACAGCGCGAATAAGACCACAAGAAATTTCTTGTTTGAGTGAATGGGCCGCATACAACAAATCCTCTCCTCGGTGAAATTGTTTTTATGAAGACGTCGCTAACGTTAAGAATGAGGCAGACCCCCTACGGGCGGCCTGCCTCATTGAGTTTTTACTACGCTTCAGTTTAAGTCTCAACTGCCCTATTACTTTACTGTGCGCAGCCGGAACCGATGGTGGCGTGGGCAGCCTCTGCCTCTGTGAAGCCCGCGGTGGACGTGGCTACCTTGACGGTACCACCAGTAGCACCGCTAGACACGGTCTTAGTAACGACAAATGCTCCGTTGTTAGACTTAGTGGTTGCTCCGACAACCGATATGGTCTGGCCTCTCTGAATGGCGGTGAAGCCAGTCGGAGCGCCGGTGTTGGTGGTGTTGCAGTCGAAGTGCGCGTTGTTGCCGCAACCGAAAGGTGCAACATTGGCAGGGTCTGACACAGAATCATAAGTGTAAGTGTAGTTGATCTTAGTACCAGCGTTCGCGTTGGTGGCATGAGTAATCGCCAGGGAAAGAGCAGCGCCACCAGTGACCGCGGTGGATACCTGTCCAGCGACAGGAACCAGGTCAACCGGATACTCGCCGCCAGTGGGAGCTGCGCCTTGAACGGCCGGGATGATGCAACCGCCCGCATCGCCGCCCGCTTCATCGCCAAAGAGAGAGCCACTCACCAAGCTGGCATCCGATGGCAGGTCATCAGGCAGAGCCGGGAATCCCCCAGGGACGGAACCGTGCTTGAAGGAGACTCCGGCAGGTTTGGTGTGGGTCCCCGGTTGTTGTTGCGGGGTCATGCCACCGTTGGTTCCCGTACCCACGAAGGCATAGTGGGCGCGAATGAATTTGATATCGTGCACCGGCAGGAAGTCGGGCACGACGATGGTGTCTTTGTCAATGTCGTTAGCAGCGGCAGTCAGCAATCCCTGCGCTCCTAAGGAGTCATCAGACGTTAAGCAATGCTTGTCGGCCAATGGGTCGGAATCGCAGAGGCCGCGCAACAGCGACCATGCGCGATAGGTACCGTCTTGCAGGTGCGGGAAGGAGGTGTTGGTACCAGAGAACGCCGTTCCCGTACCGGCGATACCGCCGGTCCACAGGCCGAGTCCGCAGGTTGGAATGTTGGGGATCGATCCCGCGTCCACGACGCAAGCAGGGACTTGTCCCGGAGGCCCAGGAGCTGGGGTGGGTCCGGCGTTGCCAGCCGGCTGCCCGGGATCGCCGCCAAGGTAGCTGCCGAAGATCCCGTCAGTGCCGTCGAGCTTCAGATAACCAAATTTCTGCGGGGTTCCTGTGCCCGTGGCCGACAAGGTAGCAATGTTACCGAAGCTGAAAAAGGTGTAGCCAATATTATCCTGTACCGCGCCGCTCTTCGGGTTTGATTTTACAGTGCCAACTTCCTGGCCTGTTCCGATGGCGCGGAAGCGGGTACCCAGTCCGCAGGCTTTCTGTACGGGATTGTCTCCGGGTTGCGTGAGGTTATTTTCCTGTGAGCCAGCAGGCGCGAAGCCGGTGGTGCTGACGCCTATGGAA
Source organism: uncultured Acidobacteriaceae bacterium (assembly GCA_964514735.1). GTDB lineage: Bacteria > Acidobacteriota > Terriglobia > Terriglobales > Acidobacteriaceae > CAWBXL01. The sequence goes on from CAZETZ010000001.1 coordinate 11,255, forward strand.
CCCATTTTACCGGGCGCAGTGATTCCGCCGTACTGACGGAAGACGCTGAATTCGGTCGTGTTCATGGTGCCGGAGAGCGGTTCCCGTATGATCGGGTCGACTGGGAATGCGCCGCCGAGGACGCCAAAGGCTGGAGAATTCCCATCGCACTGGCCACCGCCAAATAAGTCTGCTAATGGGAAGTGAGCAGCGCCGTTTACGTAGGTGTGGTCGGTGCTGATCACGTTGTCATAAAGAGGGGTCCCGAAGGGACTGGTGGTGGTGATACCGGTACCCAAGCCGGTGGAGTTGGTGCGGTTGGTAATGAAGATAACAGGCGATTCGCCGATGGGGACCACGGTCATCGTGTTGGGAACGGCGACAGTCGTTCCATTGGCCAGATCAACTGGATCGTTGAAGCCAGGCAGGGCGAAGTCAACCGGCGTAGCCACGCTGGTGTCGATTGCACTCTTAATCGGCGGAGTGCTGACGCCGCTGGCAGTGGCGTAACCCAGGCCGCCGTTGGCCACCGTGCTTTGAATGCGCACCGTGGCGAACTTGGCATCCTCGGGACGAATGTCAGTCAACCCCGCAGTTAGCGGCGTAACACTGTGGATCGCAGTGTATACGTCATCGGGCAGAGACTTATCGTCGCAGTTGGTTCCCAGCGGGGCGGTGTTACTGCAAGCCGCGGGGAAAGGAGCCGTCGCACCTGAAGCGGCTTCACCGACGCCATCATTGAAGAGCGCTTGGTTGATCAGGTTTTTGGAGAAGTCTACACCCACCGAAGCCTTGAGGGTACCACTGAGGATCAATGTGGTCGCCGACTTGTGGCAAGGCGCGGCGCATACCGCGGGACGGGCGAGGAAGGTGCGGACGCCGACCACGGAGTCTACTTGGTTGTAACCCCATATATCAATGACTGTACCGGCAGTACAAGCTGCGCCGGGGGCCGTGGTGCAAGTATAAACCGCCCAAAATGTCGAGGTCTCAGAGGGGACTCCCGCGCGGGAATCTTTTAGCGATGCGCAAGCGGTGACGCCGCCGTTGCAAGTCGTACTGCTGGTAGTAAAGTGGTGGACACTGGCCACGGGGCCAATGCCGATTAGGGGGTGGGCCAAGTCATTGGCGGCAGCAACGGCAGTGGCTTGAAACAATGCCGAAGACCCCGAGCCAAGGAAATGCACGCAAGGGCTGCCAGGTGCGCCGGGACAGGCAGCATGAGCGGCTGGAACCACGGCAAGAGACACCGTGAACACCATGACCGCAAGGAACAATTTCATTCGATTCATCTGTTAATCTCCTTAAGGGATGTTCTAAAACGCAGTGAGGGGAGGAGCCCCCGATTGCGGCGATGCAGCCAATCGAACCTGCACGCCACCGACGTAATGAGGAAAAGATCGGTCAGACAAGACACAGTTTCAGGCATGCGATTTGCGAACCGAACCCGCCTGTGGTCCGGTTCACGCTGTCACTATGGTCGAAGCCTGTGATCGCAGAATGACGCAAGTGTGAAACTCGCGTGAATTTTCCGCTGTGACCGATCACTTTTTTGGCGAAGAGCAAATCGTAAGGCAAGTTATTCCGAGGAATGGCGTAGGGATTATCGCAAGTACGCGAGCTTGGGGAGTTCCCACGGGGCCACACCCAGGAGTCGCAGCCAACGTTCCTACAAGGTTTTCCGAGCCATTTGTAACCCGAAATTAACTTTTCGGTCATCGCCTCGTAACAATTCCGGCGTAACTATTTGATTCTTGTTTTGCTTCCGCCACGGAGTTCGCTGGGCCCGATCATATCCACCGCCGATGCGTGATCCAGGCAGGTTGAGCGCAGACAGTTGAGTCGGATGGTTGTTTTCCCATGGAGGTAGTTTGGTGAGATCGTCGCGAATAGTTCCGCTTATTTGCGCATGTGTTCTGGGCTTGGTGACGTTTGCCTCCGCGCAAAAAAAACCATCTGCTGCGACGGCCTCCGCTCCAGCTCAGGAGGTCAAGGCGGCGATTACTGGTACGGTCAGCGACGAAGCCGGTGTGGGGGTCGGTGGTGCCGCAGTGACGGTGAAAAACGGCGCCGGGTTGTCTTCGAGTGTCACCACCGATGGGCAAGGGTTATTTGCCTTGACGGATTTATCGGCCGGGTCCTATGCCGTAACGGTGGCATTGCGTGGGGCCAGGATTTTCCAAGCCAGCGTGGTGTTGAGCCCAGGCCAAGTATTGACTCTGAGTGTCGCCGGTGCTCCAGTGGCGCAGCCGGACGCGACCCCAGCTACACCGCCACCCTCGGCGGCCGGTTCAGCGGGTAGCGCTGCGCCGGTTGCACAGGCCCAGAGTACGCCAACGTCTGCGGCGCCTGCCGATCAGACCCAGACAGCGGCCCCGGCGCCAGTCCAGTCGGGACTGCAACAAGTTCTCGCACCAGCGCCGCCTCCGCCGCTACCCCCGCCGCCCCCGGGTGGCAATGGCGGGAGCTCCATAGCCGGAGCGGTGACTGACCAGACCGGCGCGGTCCTGGTCGGCGCCAGCGTAAAAATCAGCAATGCCGCCGGGGCCGTCCAGTCGGGCGTGTCGGACGAAAAGGGCAACTATTTCGTCGGTGGATTACCCCCAGGCTCCTACACCATTACAGTGACCGCGCAGGGATTTAAGGCCTGGGTAGCAGACCAAGTGGGTCTTGCGGCGGGACAGAGTCTGCCGATCGACGCGGCCCTCGAACCGGCTGGACAAACCACCGAAGTCACGGTGGAAGGTCAAAAAGTGGCGACCGTGGAAACCGAGAATGCGCAGGTTTCAGGTACGATCACCGAAAAAGAAGTCCTGAGTCTGGGATTGAACGGACGAGTTTTTGCCCAACTGATTGCCTTGACTCCAGGCGTGAGCAACCAAACCGGCCAAGACGAAGCCAAAGTTGGAGTTACAGGCAGCGTGAAGTACAGCGTAAACGGTGGCCGGGTGGAGTACAACACCTTCGAAGTGGACGGCAGCGATGTGTTGAATGCCGGACTGAACGGGGCCGAGAGCACGCTCGTCGTTTATCCCAGCCTGGACGCGATCCAGGAGGTCAAAGTTCTCACATCCAACTATGGCGCAATGTATGGACGCACGGCGTCCGGCACCGTGATCGTAACCACGAAGAGTGGCGGAGACAAGTGGCACGGCAGCGCTTATGAATTTCTGCGCAACGAAGCTTTCAACGCCCGCAACTATTTTGATCAGACGGCCAGCACCCCCGTGTATCGCCGGAACGATTTCGGGTTCACCTTGGGCGGGCCGTTTACCATCCCTAAGGTCTACAACCCCAAGAAGAACAAAACTTATGTCTTCGCGTCGGAAGAGTTTCGCCTAGAAAAATCTCCCAGCGATCAGCACCCCAACTTCAACCATGGAGTGCCGTCTTTGGCGGAGCGACACGGGGACTTTAGCGATGTTTGTCCGCTTTCCGCTGCCGATGCAGCTCCAGCGTTTCTTCGCTCTCAATTTCCTGACTGTCCGGCGACGGGCCCGGACACCTCGGATTTTACTAAGGTGGTAGGCTTTCCCGGGAATCAGATTAGTGGGCCCTTCGGATCTTTGGATTCAAACGCGCTGGCGCTGTTGAGCACCAACCTTATTCCGTTGCCCAATTCCTCTGGGGGTTGCAATTCGACCATCGGCTCCTGTTACAACGCCGTCATTTCCGAGCCCACTTATTGGCGCGAAGAACTGTTTCGCTTGGACCAAAACATCACCTCCAAGCTGCGGGGAACGTTCCGTTACATCCACGATTCCTGGGACACCACCGTTCCGGTCCCCCAATGGTCATTCCTCCATCAATCAAACTTTCAAGATAGTTTCCCCACGGTGCAAAACAGGTTCGTAGGTCCGGGGACGAGCTTGGTGGCTGAATTGACTCAGACGCTCAGTCCGACGCTGCTGAATCAGTTCACGGCCAGCTATAGCAACTCCAACATTACTCTTACCTCTGTAAACGGGCCCGGGGGAGCTAATTTCCAGCGGCCGGTCGGTTTGGGCACTGCTGGCGGCACTTGTACCACAGTGAATGGTTTTTCAAACTGCCCGATGGGCAGTTTATTCGACAATGGTTTTGCAGGAAAAGCGCCCGGCATTGTAATTGGAGGCAACAATTTGGAGTACGGTGGAAGTGGATTCGCGGTGGATCCCTCCTATCAACCGTGGAACCATACGAACCCGATCTTTAGCTATCGCGACGACCTGAGCAAAGTCTTAGGGAAGCATACCCTGCAATTAGGATTTCTATTGGTTTTTGCCGAGAAGAACGAAAAAAACGGTCCCATCGGGGCAGCTACCGGCGATCTTCAAGGTCTGCTGACCTTTAATAATATCAACGGCGGCGCCACAAACACGGGGAACGCCTTCGCTAACTTTCTCGCTTTCTCTTTTAGCGGGACTGGGCTAAATGCGATCCAAAGCTATAGTCAGGACAGTGCCCAGCGCACATACTACAACCGCTACAGGATTGGGGAGCCGTACGTGCAGGACGATTGGAAGGTCACCTCCCATTTGACCCTCAATCTGGGAGTGCGTTTTAGCCTGTTCGGTGTTTACCACGAAAAATATTTGAGGGCCTACAACTTCGATCCGTCGGCCTACGATCCAGCACTGGCGGCCCAACTTCGCGTGGACCCGATTTCCGGCCAGCTCATCAGCCGGCCTCAGCATACCTCGCAGTCGACTCCTATTCCGATCAATCTAGCCAATCCGGATCCGCGTATCCTGAACGGTCTGGTGCAGTGTGGCGTAAACACGATACCGGCCGGATGTATGAATGGACACGTCTTCAATCCCGCGCCGCGCATTGGGTTTGCTTGGGACCCGCGGGGCGATGGCAAAACTTCCATCCGCGCGGGCTACGGTATGTTCTTCGAGCACGGAACTGGGAATGAGGCCAATACCGGGTCTCTGGAAGCGAGTGCTCCCCTGGTATTGAGCATGACGCAAAGGTTTCCTCAGAGTTATGGGTGTATTGGGGGTTCAGCTGGGGCTGCCGGATTCTGCAAAGTCGAACCTGGCGCATATCCCATAAGTATTACCGCGATTCCGACGCGCGCTGTCTGGCCGTATGCGCAACAGTGGAGTCTGAGCGTACAGCGTGAGTTACCCAAATCGATGGTGGCCACGATTGGCTACGTGGGTAGCAAAGGGACCCACCTGACGGTGGAACGCCAGCTCAATCAACTCAAGCCATTGCCCACCGATCTAAATCCCTTTGGACTACATGAGCCCATTCTTCCGCAGGTCCCCTCGGGCTCAAGCTTAGGTGACTGCGCCGGGTTCAATACGAACGGAGGTGAACCGGTCAACACCTTTCACTTACGAAACGGCACCGGGGTTGGTCCTCAGAATCCTGCCTTCGTGAATCTGGAGGCCGCTTGTGCGGGAGCAAATTCGGTCAGCTTCCAGCAGACTCCCAACGTAAATACTTTGCGCCCTTACCCCGGCTTCGATCAGATTTTTTCTCTGCAAAACGTAGCCGACTCCAGTTACCATGGCCTTCAGGCCACCATTCGCCGGGTCAAAGGCCCTCTTACCGCCGGTATTTCGTATACGTACAGCCATTCCTTTGACGACGCATCGGACCGCTCCGATTCCACCCTGGTGAATTCCTTCGATCTGCGCACAAACCGTGCGAGCTCTAACTTCGACCAACGTCACCTGCTCAGCGTCAGTTATATCTATGAGCTTCCAACGTCCCATTTGTGGCCAAAAATTGTACGCTGGTCGCAGACCTCCAATCCAGACGGGTCGAGCGCATCCGATACTATTCCACTACCGGACAGCACTTCCAGGCTCGGCCATATGCTTATGGATGGGTGGGAAATCTCAGGAATCACAATCTTCCAGTCGGGGACCCCATTTAGTGTCGTTAACGGAGGCAGTGGAGCGGTTTCCGTGCTCGACAATGCGGGCGTGGCAAATGGGATCGGCGCCGGCTCATATCCCGATCTCGTTGGTGACCCCCACGGCCCCCCCCCGTTGGGCGGAAATAACGCGCGGAGTTTTGGTCCGCTTCTAGGGAATCCAGACGCTTTTGCTGCGCCCCGCGGACTGACATTTGGCAATGCGGGCCGCAACGCTTTCAACAATCCGGGTCGCGTAAACTTCGACATTAGCGTGCTAAAACATCTCACCATCAGCGAATCCGGAGTCCTCGAATTTCGGGCGGAAGCATTTAACATCTTTAATCACACTCAGTTCCGGATCTACAATTCTGACCTTGGAAACACCGGCAGTAACGTCATTAGTTGCTATGGCGGTCCGAACTATACTGCCGGGTTCTCCGCTCCCGGCGGTACGGATTGTCTCACCGGCAGCGCCTTCCTGCATCCGGTGGATGCACATCGCGCGCGTACCCTTCAACTAGGACTAAAGCTGAAGTTTTGAAAGCAAATCAAACCGGCCCCCCCGTGGACGGTTAGGCGGCGGAGAACCTGTCTACCACAGTGTCTCCTACTCCTGGCCATGTGGAATTGAGGTATTGTCGAAGAATCTGATTATGCGGCGAGTAATATTTGATTAAGCGGTCCCGCGTGGCGTAGGAAATAGGTTGATATTTCCCCACATGTTCGGCGGGATATGCAGAAAGCTCCCAGGGCATCAAGCCCAGAAACTTTAGGACTCGCCGATATTCGAGGGCCGGACTTTCAAAGAACCGCTCGCTACTGACGATCAGCACGCGGTCCCGGCGATAGTACCTCAGCCACTGGCGTATCTGATCGCAGTAAACTCCGCGGGCTAGATAAGTAAAATGCTGGTAATTCAGGCTCTTATACAAAGGGTCAGCCTCAAGTTGCTCCACTTCTCCAGCAATACGAGAAGGCTCTGCCGCAATCGCTTCTTCGAAGGGCAGAGACTCTTTCCCCAGCCGGATCTCATGATGATAGTGAGAATAGGCTCGATCGACAGGGTCGCGGAGCATCACGATGATTCGGGCCTTTGGTATCAGGTCGAAGGCGCGGCGAGCTGCGCAAGGATGCAGAATATAGTAAGGGGTAGCGTCGCCGCTGAGAAGCTGTTGATTTTGCAATCGACGTTCGAGGCGCTCCCGCCTGCTAATAGGAAAGTTTGAGCGGTACCATGCAGGGCCCTTTTCATAATTAAGATCGAAAAAATGGACTTCTTTCCATTTCGGGGCAACTACGCTTGGGTGCTGGGCGAGATAATTGGCCAGCGACGTGGTCCCCGCTTTCTGTGCCCCGATGATCAAGAAGTCCGGCAATTTGTTGCCGGCAAATAACCCATTCAAAAAGCCCATGATCGAAACCTGCTTCGATCGGCTATCCCGATTCAACAATGGTTGGCTTAACGTGCCCATGCTATTTTGCGTCGAGTAATGAAGTTTATGAAAGCCACTGCGGCCGCTGTGTTCAGTAGAACAAAGGCAAACGCCGCATCTGCTGCCCTAGCGACGGGATGGACTTTGAGTCGCGCGAATGACAAGACGCCCAAGCTGTAGAATGCCATTTGCAAAATCATGGCCACGCGGTAGATCGGGCCGGGGAGAGAAATTGACGCGGCCAGTGAGGCACACAAAGCAAAAGGTACAATGAGTCTCAGTAATTTATGGCTTACGAATGCAAACCGTATTGGATTGGCGCTGCTTAGTAGCCAAGGTTCTAGCTGCAACAATTGGTAATTACCACTCAAGGTCCGTACCTTCCGTGCAAACTCCCGCTGGGTCCCAAAGTCTGGCAGGTCCCAGGCCCGCGCACGCGGGTCAAATACGACCCGTGCTCCTTGCCGCAGCACCTGCATGGGGATAAAAACATCGTCCAATACCATTTCAGGTGGAATCGGTACCAGCAACCTACGCCGCGCCGCATAAAGAGCTCCGCTGGCCCCCACCGTGGATCCGGATGCGGCTTCCTTTTCTCGGATCATTTTCTCGATTTTCCAGTACAAGCCTATCCCACTGGCGACTTCCCCAGAATCAGGATCGCCCAGAATCAACTCCCCACTTGCACAACCCACCTCAGGATCGGCAAAGTTTTCCATCAACAAGCGGACGGCGTCCGTCCCGATCTTTTGCCGCGCGTCGGTGAAGACCACGATCTCTCCCCTGGCATTCTCCATCGCGTCGTTCAGTCCTGCCGCTTTGCCGCGCGGCTGCGTGCTTATCATAGCTCGCAGACGTGAAACGTCCGTGAATTCTGACAAGATTTCGTTAGTACTGTCCGTTGAACCATCGGAAACGACCAAAATCTCCGTTCGGTCTGCGGGATAATTCACTTCCAAAAGATTTCTCAGCTTGCGCCCCAAATTGGCCGCTTCGTTGCGGACTACCAGCACGATCGAAATCGAAGGCGTGTACGGAGCCGATTGCACCCGCCGAGGACGCCAGCGGCCACGAACACACAGCCAGGCCGGATAGCCGAGATAGGTGTAGGCAATGACACTGACGGCTCCCCAGAAAACCAATCTCATCATGCCACCCTAACCATCCAATCTTGGTTGTTTCCAGCGAGGACCATCGGTTCGGGAATGGCAGTTCGCGACTGTGTCAAGCGAGAGCCGCCTTCCTGGGCTTCCGAAGTTCTGGTCGAAAACCACCATCATTCCTGAACTTCCATTGTCCGACGTGGGTCAGGGCGCAGTGTAGTAGTGCTGAATATTGAGGCCAGTTCCAGCGGGAATTCCATTTAGCACAACTCCCACTACGCTTTCATCGGGAAACTTCCGCAACGCCTGACGCACCACATCAAACGGGGTTATCTCGGAGCGGACAACCATCAGCACGCCATCGCAGGTTTTGGCGATCAACCCCGAATCTGAAACCGGCATAGTTGCCGGCGAATCAACGATGATCCAGTCGAACAGCGGTCCCAAGCGGTCAAGCAGGCACTTCAACCGGCCGTTGGCGACAACTTCGGTCTGCCCCGGAACGGGTCGCCCCGATGAAATGAAGAAGAGGTTTTCCATCTGACCTCTTCGGATGATCGCAAATTCGTCCGTTTCCCTAAGAAGGTATTCCGAGAGGCCCGGCGCGGCGGAAGTTCCGAGAGCCAAGTGCAGGGCTGGATTCCGCAGGTCCGCGTCTATTAACAGTGTCCGGCAGCCAGGCTGGCATGCGACGACCTGAGCCAGATTGGCGGCAGTAAAAGATTTCCCCTCTTGCGGCAACGAACTTGTCACCAAAATCTTGCGGAGCGGCTGTTTTTCCCGCAGTTGGTAAAGCCGGGAGCGCAAAGTGCGGAATTCCTCCGTGCCGTGCACTTGTTCCTCGGGACCAAAGAAGAGCATAGTCGCGTCCGGCAGCCATTTAGTCCGGGGGCAGCGCGCCAGCGCCGCGTCAAGAGTGGTAGGAATCGAGGAGGAAGCCGTGGCCGACGTTGTGTGAGATGCGGCGGTGTCTATGGCTGAGTTCACCATTGTCGGTCCCGGCCCCGGCATTTCGACCGGCGCCGCTACCTCATCCTCTATACCGATTCCCCGGTAAACCGACCGTTCTTCTTCGGCCCTCTTCAATGCATCATGAATTCGGCTCATGAAGTTCCTTTTTGTTGTGGCGGGCGTGCATAGACCCTGTAACCAACCGGTACGCCAAACGCAGGGTCTTCTGGTGCATCCAGCATGTCAAACTTCTCTTGATCTTGAGGAAGAATCGGTCGTTTCGACAGGCGCGGCATAGTGGTTGCAGTCACCGCCGTCTTCCAAGTCGAAGTCCCGGGCAACTGCCTCCACAATCTCAAGGGTGATGGTTTTCTTTTTGTCGGCGAAGGCGTTAACCAGACAGTGTTCACAAAGCAGGTTCACCAAGCGCGGGATGCCCCCGGAAAACCGGTGTATTCCCGACATGGCGGCGGGGTCGAAGGTCGGATCAGCCGAGCCCGCGATGCGCAGTCGCTGGGTCACATAGGCGGTCGTCTCTTCCAGACAGAGCGGGTGCGTTTTGGCCCGGATGGTGAGTCGCTGGCGAAGCTGGCGCAAATTTGGCTGCTTAAGCTTTTGCTCTAATTCAGGTTGGCCTACCAGTACAACCTGCAACAACTTCTCCGTGAAGGTTTCCAAATTGGTGAGCAGCCGGATTTCTTCCAAGAGTTCATCGGAGAGGTTTTGCGCTTCATCCACGATGAGCACCACAGTTTCACCCTCACGATACCGCTCCAGAAGCCAGTTATTGAGGCACCGTAGGATCTCATCTTTCGACCAGGACCCGCATGGCAGACCAAAATCTGCCATCATGTAATTGAGAAATTGAGGCACGCTCATCAGCGGATTAAAGACAAATGCAGTAGCCACGCGCTTTTCGCGCAGCCGTTCCAGCACTTTATTGACCAGCGTGGTCTTACCGGTGCCCACTTCGCCCGTGAGCAGAACAAACCCCTTTCGGCTTTCAATCCCGTAGGTCAAACAAGCGAGCGCTTCCTCGGTGTGCTGGGTTAAAAACAGGTAACGCGGGTCGGGGGTTGCGTTAAACGGGTTCGCTCGTAGTCCGAAGAATTGTTTATACATGGAGGCTCGAAACCTCGACAGTTTTCTTCTGTCCTAGGAGTGATTTGAGCCAGCCTCGAAATCCTTTTCCCACGTCGTCCGCCACCGTTCCGACCCAAGGGATAGATGTCAGCATCGGCAGCCCCAGTCCTGCCAGCACATCTGCTTCGTTGCGAATCGCTTTATCGCGAAACTCTAACAACATCGCGATGCTTGCGCCCAACGCGAAACCGGCCGCAAGTCCACCGCTCGCAAACTGCCAGCGGACGGGAAAACTAGGTGCTTCCGGCAAACTGGCCGGATCGAGCAATCTCATCTGCTCCCCTTGTTGCCTGTGTTCCATGTCGGTTTGCATTTCAGACTCGCTCTTATTGATGAGCAAAGAGTTGTAGAGTTGCTGTGCGGTTTCGTTGTCTCGCGTTAGTTGTTTGTACTCCTCTTCCACCTGAGGGCTAAGCGCCAACCTGCTTTGATACTTTGCGATCTCGGCCTGCAGCTGTTTCTGTTCATGCGTTCCCCGGGCAATGGCATTTTCATTCTGATGGATCTGAAACCGCAACTGTAGGATCTCCGGCGGCTCCGATTTTCCTCTTGCATTTTCCGCGTCATTATTATGTTGTGCCTGGATTAAGCCGGTTTCCTTGGTGTCATTGCTGGCATCCTGTATGTCCGGCGTACTCGCTTCCTTGTCGGCCACATTGACATTCTGCATCTTCGAAGCGTCCACCTCCTTCAGCTTGGCTTTCAGGTCCGCGATGTCTTGCCTGACCTTAATCACCTCGGGATGGTCTTCCGTGTAACGGACACGCAAGGCAACGAGCTGGGTCTGTAGTGTTGCCACCCGCTGCCGAATGGTTTCTGCGGTCAGGGTGGTCTGGGAAGATTTCCACCCCGCTAATTGTTGTGCGAGTACGGATTCGGTGTAGGTTTTATCCTGCTGCGCACGATTCAGCATCTGGGTGATGGCATCGAGCTGCGAATCCAAGGTCGTCAAAATCTTAAGATTGTTGTCTATATCGCTTGGCAACTGGCCCAAATGCTGGTTCTTGAAGGTCGCCAACTGGTTGTCCCGTTCGTCGAGCTTGCGCTTGGCTTCATCAAGTTGCTGGGAAAGAAAATCGGTGGTATTAGCCGCCACTTGTTCGCGGGCCTTAAGATTTTCCTCCAGCAGCATGGAGGTAATTTCGCCGCAGATCTGCTGCGCGTCGCCTGGGTTGTCTGTAGTGAAACTTACATAAAACCCGGGGACGTTGTTACCTCCTTGTCCCGGACCTCCACTCGGTCCTGACCTCCTAATCGAAACGCCGCGCCGGATATTGTCAATCACTTCATCTACGCTTTTGCCTTTTCTTCTGGTCAAACCCAAGCGCTCGACGGCAGGTTGCAGCCGATTGCGGCTCAGCACTTGTTGCTGCAAAGTTGTCATGCGCGTACTCACGGCTGCAGTGATGATAGGTTTGACGTAGCCTGACGGAACTGTCTGCCCTTCGACCATGATGAGAGAGGTCGAGGTATAGTTTGGGGGAAAGGCGTAGGAAATCAAGAACCCGACGATCGGCGCAATTAGTACCGGAACGAGAATTACTCCCAGCCGGCGGCGACACATCGCCACGTAGTCTTCTAATCGCAATTCTCGATTCGCAATCATGGTTGTTTCTGTTCCAAGGTGTCGCGGAAAAAATCCTGGGCACTGCCTTAGGGAACAACAATCATGTCCCCAGGTTTTAGGGCGATGTTTTGCGCTACCGCTTCGCCCTTGATCGCTTGCTTATAATTGAACCGTATTTTCTCCTGCTTCCCATTGTCTGTGCGCAAAACGTAAATCCCCTTGGTGTTGGCAAACTGGGTGAACCCCACGGTCGCAAGCGCCTGCAACAGGGTCATATTCGGCTGCAAGGAAAGGGTGCCGGGATGCAACACCTCGCCGACCGCGTAAATACGTTTGGGCTTTGCTTGAGTGACCACTACGGTCACGCGGGGCGCGGCGACGTACTTTTTAAGCCTTTGTGTAAGCAAAGCGGCGAGTTGCATTGGCGTCAATCCAGCCGCCTGCACATCGTTCAGCAGAGGTACTGAGATCATGCCGTCCGCTCGCACCGGCAAAGTGGCGGTGAGGTCGGGCTCCTTCCAAACGGAGACGTGCAGGACATCTTCCGGGCCGATCACATAGATAGGTTCAACCGGGACAGCTGACATCGTGACCGAGATTTTCTGATCGCTGGGCGCTGTAAGGGTGATCTGGTTCTCTGTCTTCGCGTCCTCTTGGGTAGAAGCGATATCCTGCGCCCATCCTGCGATCACAATCGGCCCGAGCAACGCCGGCACCAGTACCCGCTTCATGCATCTCCTGAATGCCCAGATATAGTCTGGTTCGCCGCAGCCGGTTTGAAAAGCGCTGAGGTCTACTAGCTGAATCACGAATCTTAATGCCTTCGCTACCCTTCAATTGTTAAAGCACTGCTAATTTTTATGGGAGAGAAATCCCGGTTTATCGCCTTGCCGATTTCGCTGGTCCCGACCGTCGCCGGCCAAGACAACCAATAATTTCAAGGGTTTAAAAATAGCGGTTAGAATCCCGGCTTAAACGGTTTCGGACCGTTCAAAGAACAAAAGGAAACTCTCTTGCACATGCGACGAGCCGGCACGATTGCATGAAATTGCCTGCCGAAAGAATTTTGCGTATGCTTACCCGCATCGTACAGATGGTATGGGTTATTCTCCCCAAGTTGCGGCGCTTCCACAGCGCTCGATCAGTTTTTTCTTGACCCATCATTGGGCGAAGACCGCGGTTCTTTTTCTTCTCGTCGGATGGCTTTATTTCTCGATTCTCTTACACCTCATGGAGCATTGGCGGCAGGATGAGAACTTTTCCCATGGATCCTTCGTTCCAGTGTTCTCGCTCTTTGTCCTATGGCGTGAACGCTCGCGCTTTTCCTCCCTAACACCGCGGCCTTCGACATGGGGACTGGCCATCCTTATTCTTGCCATGGGTACGCTTATAGTGGGAGTTCTAGGTTCCGAACTCTTCCTGTCGCGCGTCTCCTTCCTGCTGACGCTGGCGGGTTTGATCGTTTTTTTTCGCGGCTGGGGTTACTTTCGAGTGGGGTTGTTTCCGTGGGCGTTTCTTTTTCTCATGGTTCCAATCCCGGCGATTATCTTCAATCACATTACTCTGCCGTTGCAGATCCTGGCTTCAGAAATCGCGGCGACGTTGTTGCCGCTTATGGGTGTTCCCGTTCTACGGGAAGGAAACATCATCAATCTCCCTTCCATGCCTTTAGAAGTAGTGCAGGCCTGCAGTGGTATCAGGTCACTTCTTTCTTTGGTGACTTTGGCCATTATTTACGGATATTTGACAAAGGCCCCCAAATCGATTCGCGGCGTACTTGCGCTCGCCGCCGTTCCAATTGCCGTGGTGGCGAACAGTTTGCGTATCGTATGCACGGGTATGTTGGCGCAGTATTGGGAACCCGCCAAAGCAGAGGGCTTTTTTCATAGCTTTTCGGGATGGCTGGTCTTTCTGGTGTCACTGGTAACGGTAACTCTGCTGCACTCGTTATTGCGACGATCCGAGCGCCTGCGGGAGGCACCCGTTGGCGGGTCCTAGTCTCAGGTTTGCTCTGACGGTTCTTGTTTTGACTGGCGCCGCCATTTTTCTTCAAGCCCATTCCAGCTATGAAGAATTTCCTCCGCGACAGCCATTTGCCGCCTTACCCCATCAATTGGCTAGGTGGCGGGGAACAGAGGCGCCGATTTCGGCGGAGGTTTTGGAGGTCCTCGGCAAAGGTGATTTTCTGTCGCGCATTTATCAGGAGGGTTCCGCGCCTGAGCCAATCCAGCTTTTTATGGCTTACTTTCCCAGTCAACGCGCTGGTGATGCCATTCATTCCCCTCAGAATTGTCTTCCAGGTTCTGGATGGTCGCCGCTGGATTCGACGCAAACCTTCCTCACCCTGCCTGGCCACGCCCCGTTCTGGGCGAACCGCTACCTCATTGGCAAAGGGGAGAAACGTGAGTTGGTTTTGTACTGGTATTGGTCTCATGATCGGGCGGAGGCGAGTGAGTATTGGGCCAAGTTTTATTTGGTGGCAGACTCTATACGCTTGAATCGTAGTGATGGGGCCCTGATTCGAATCAGTACCGCCCTTGGCCGTGGCGAAACCCCTGGCCCAGCCCAGCAGCGGCTGGTTGCATTTGCGGGAGAACTGGTGCCGCTCATCAACACTTATGTACCTCGCTGATTTGATTAGAATGCGCCGGGAGATTTCTAGGTCATGTGCCCCTGGGGAGAGAAAGGTCTTATGAAGCGCAGCCCATTTTTTGCCCGCTTGCTGGTCCTGACGGTAGTCGCTGTATTTTTCGCGGGATGTTCTCGTAACCCCAATCTTCGCAAACAAAAATATCTGGAGAGTGGGGAAAGATATTTCGCAAAAGGGCAGTATGCGGCAGCAGCCATACAGTTCGCCAATGCTATTCAGGTGGACCCAGGCTACTCCGCGGCCCATTACCAGCTGGCGCGGACATACTTTCGACAACAGTATTGGACCAAAGCCTATGAGGAACTCAACCGAACGCTGGACCTCGAGCCCGAGAATTATCCGGCCCAGCTAGATTTGACAAACTTATTGATAGCGGCTGGTGAACTCAAACAAGCCCAAGAACACATCTCCTTGCTGTCGGCCCAGCGGTCGAATGATCCGCAAGTCCATATCGCCTCCGCCAACCTGCGCGCGGCGCAACAAGATTTTGTGGGCGCTACGCAAGAGTTAGAGGCGGCGATTGGTTTGGACTCCAGCCGAGCGGAACCGTATTTGGACTTGGCTTTGGTCCAGCTTAGGACCAACCAGACCGACGCGGCTGAAGCCAACTTCAAGAAGGCGATTGAGCTCGATCCCAAATCCGTCAACGCACGGCTTGCGCTAGGGAGCTACTACCAATCCCAGCAGCGTTTTGATGCGGCCCAGCAACAATTTCGCAGTGCGATCGAAGCGGACCGTCAAAACCCCGAACCCCGCGCCGCGCTAGCGCGTCTCTATATGACCGAAGGCAAAAAGACAGAGGCGGAGAATTTCTTGAAAGAGAGCAAGAAAGATTTTCCCAACAATTCGGTCGGTTACCGCATGTTGGGTGATTTTTATTTTGCTGCGGCCGATTTTGACAACGCTACAACGGAATACAGCGAGCTTAACGAGGAACATCCAAAGGATTTGCAGGTAAAGAAGAACTATGTCCAACTGCTCATCCTTAAGAACCGGTTAGACGAAGCACGACAGCTCAATAATGCCGTGCTCGCGGCCCAGCCTAACGACATTGATGCTCTGGTGGAGCGGAGTCAGATTCAGATTGGTGACGGACATCCGAGCGATGCTGTCCAAACTCTGCAGTCTGCAATTAAAGACAATCCCGACAATGGTCTTGCCTATTACCATTTAGGCGTAGCATTTGATCGTTTGGGGAATCTCGCCCAAGCCGAGGGCGCCTGGCAAGACGCAGTTCGTCAGCGCCCCGATTTAGTCGAAGCGCAGCGTGCGCTCTCTCTGGCCGCTATCCGACGGGGCAATATGGCTGAATTAGAGCGGTCCGCCAGCCAAATCATAAATCTCCAGCCTGCTTCGCCGGATGGCTACACCCTGCGTGCTGTTTCCTATATTCGCCGTGCGCAACTTTCCCTAGCCGAGCCGGACGTTCTCAAAGCGATCGAAATCGCACCGCGAAATTCAATCGGATACCTGCAAATGGGGAATCTGATGCTTGCGCGAAGGAATTACGGCGAGGCGGAACATGCGTACCGGCAAGCGCTGGATCGCGACAATAAGTCGGCGGACGCACTATCTGGCCTGATGAACACGTATCTGGCGCAGAAGCAGATTGGCAAGGCCCTCGAGGCGGCGCGAGTTCAGATCGCCGAAGTACCTGAGAGTAGCGCTTTCTATGACCTCTTGGGTACGGTGCTCTTCGACCACCGGCAAAGTCAGCAGGATATGAACAGTGCCGAGGCGAGCTTTGAAAAATCGGTTCAACTCGACAAACACAACGCCGATGCCGCAATCAAACTGTGCCGGCTACAAGCCGCCAAAGGGGCTATTAATGAGGCGATCGCTTTCTGCCAGCGCGCCATCGAAAACAACCCAGGGGATGCGACGTTTTATGTATTGATCGGGCAGTTGTATGAGTTGAAGCAAGACTGGGACAAAGCCAAAGAGGCGTATCAGAAAGCTTTGGAGATCAACCCGCAACATCCGCTGGCTGCCAACAACCTTGCCTACATAATGTTGCAAACTGGGGGAAACCCGGACCTTGCGATGCCGCTGGCAGAAACGGCGCGCCGTGGTACGCCGGATTCCCCGCAGGCTGCGGATACCATGGGTTTGGCCCTCTACCAGAAAGGCGCCTACAGGTCGGCAATCATTCTGTTTCAACAGGCCCTTCAATTGGCGGAGAAACAAAAATCTCCGGACAATCCGGCGGTGCATTTTCACTTAGGTTTGGCCTATGAAAAGGTCGGTCGGACCATGCTTGCCCGGCAGCATCTCGATCGAGTGCTGCAGATCAATCCGAACTATTCGAAGGCGGACGATATTAGAAGCTTGCTCGCCCAACTGCGAAGGTAGGTGTTCAGCTAGCAAAAGTAACCAAAAATTCATACAAGTTTCATCTTTCCGTCACCGACACGCAGCATCGGGCAGAATACACTTCGCTCCAATTACAAAAACTGAGAGGTAAGCAGCGGACTTTGATCCCGGGAACGGGGTCAGGGCAGATTGTACGCAAAAGCGTAATTATCGCGATGATGAGTTGGTTCTGTTTCGCGAATACACATTAGGGGCCTTTGCAACAACGTGTTGAATGCGTTTAGCAGAGGATCACTCAATTGTCGGCCCCACGAATTTAACGATGTTGCCAGAAAGTGGACGGAGCGCTGGGAATGATGGGGTTGGTTTTTGTAGTGGAAGGCGAAACCCGTGCTGGTTGGTTAGCGCAGCAATGTCTGGAACAAGCAGACTACGTGGTACGAACATTCTCAACCAAAGACGTGATTGAGGAAATGCAGAATGTGCGCCCATCACTCATGCTGATTGCGGCCGCGCTGCCGGACGGATGTGGATTGGATCTTTGCCAATGTATTCGCCAAAATCCGGTTTTAGCGAAAACGCCAATTATTCTTGTCGTTGACGATGCCGAAAACCCGGACCGCATCACGGGCTTGGAGTGCGGCGCCGACGACTGTCTGAGCAAGCCCTATACATCCCGTGAGCTGGTGGCCCGGGTTCAGGCAGTTTTACGGCGTACGACCCTTCCGCCACCGGTCCCGATCTCCGAACCAACCGATATCGTTATTGACAAGGCGGCGATGAAACTCTCGGTTCGGGGTAATGAGATACCGACCACCACACTCGAATTTCGGCTGATCGATTATTTGGCCCGACATCGTGGGCAGGTATTCACTCGCGACGTGCTTCTCGACGCGGTTTGGGGTGAAATGCAATTTGTCACTCCCCGCAGCGTGGATGCCTGCGTACGCCGGGTACGCAACAAGATCGAACCTAAGAGAGGGCACCCGACCTATCTGAAAACGCTTCGTGGGGTCGGCTACCGTTTTGACGGAGTCGCGGTTTGGCCCAGCGAGGGAGAAAGCTGCAAGTGCCCGGCATGCTCGGCAACCATTGGACCGTCGAGAATGGCGGCCACTGGCACTTCTAGGCGAAGAGGTTCCGCATCGTGACATTTGGAAGCATGATGAAGTGTAGTGCTGCAATACGTGATAGTGGTGAGAGGTAATAAATTGAGAGCAAGGTGACTAGGTTCAATCAGACGACGATTTGTTTTTGGAGGATTGCAATGAAAGTAATGACGGTCTTCGCGCTCGCTGTATTGGCGGCTTTTATCCCCTCAATTGCTTTAGCTGACTCGAATGTAAGTATCTTGAACAACGACGGCACGATTACCGCCATGAATATGAACAGCCTTACCCTCACGAACTCGACGTTGGCAAGCATCAGTGGTTTGGGCCTGGGATACGACTGTAATCCCAGTCCGGCTTGTAGCGGGACTGTGAGTTTTGCTACTGGCTCCCAAGGCTTCGCAGGTTCGCTGATGACTGGCACCGCAAGTTGGACAGGCGGGCTTGGAAGTAGCATCTCCGTGACAAGTAGCAGTGGGCCTGGGGGAGGTTTCGTCTTCACCGGTTCCTTTTCAAGCGCGATCTGGAAGAAAAACGGTTCTGGTGCCACTGCCTTTTGGACATTTACGGGTACGATCGCGAATGGCACTTTACAGTTGAAAAATGGCGACAACTTTACAAACATCAATGGCGCGATTATCAATCTCACGACACTTAATGGGGGTCCCACGCTAGTAGGTGGCCACAACACTTGGGTAGACTCCGGAGGCAGTACCACATTCCCCTCTCCCATACCGGAGCCTGGGACGCTCGTCTTACTGGGAAGCGGACTCGTCAGCATTGGAGTTTTCGCGAGACGCCGAATTTCCAAAATCAGCTAAAGCGCTCATCCGCCTATGCTTTTTGTATTGGTTTATACGACCACCGCAGTCGAGTGAAGGGCATCGCTGGAAAAGAATTTTATCGTGTCATGATCTGACGTGAAGATATGTTCTTTTCCAGCTTGCTTGAGCCATTCGAATTGCTCAACCCGCCGCGGAGCAGTTACAACTGGCCTATTTTTCAGGCGGACGAAGGTGGCATCACAAAGAATCAGGCGTACTAATTCTCCGTCCCGGATTTGGCAATAGATGAATTCCGCATCGGATTCCCAGGAACCCAGGGTCCAGGACATTCCGTTCTTGCCAAAAATCATGTAATGGGTGGGGTTCAATTCGCCATAACTGTAACCTGTGGCAACCTGATCGAAGCCCGCATGGCCCGCGTCCAAAAGGTTTAGTTCCCCGGGCTGGTCGGACTGGTGAAGCAGGGGGCGGATCAAAACGGCATTTTCCGCAGGAAGCTGGAGGTGGGCGTGCATTCGCAACAAGGGCGCAGGCTCACTTTTTCCGTAAACGCGAGACACTTCTCCACTGCCAACCTCACAATTCCAGGCAGAGTTGGGCACCTTCAATAGAGCTAGCCTTGCGCTTTTCGCCGCGCAATCAACCGGGTAAGCAAGGAAAGAATTTTTCCTGTCCTCAACTCTCAAATCCTGGGCAAAGTGCCAGTAACTTTCCACATGGTGGACTTCGCGCCCGTTAATGACATCGCGCACCAACCAGAATTCGCCATGGAGATGGAAAACAAAACGGGAGTGTACAACCGGGTCGGGCAAACGCGAATAACCGCTGTGGCTTCCCTCGAACAACGAAAAGGTTTCTCCAGCCCGCCAACGTTTTGTAAGAACACTGGGCAGCGCTGTCCAGGAAAACGGCCCATGGGCGACCGCTTGGTCCAAGCCGTCAACGCGAAGTGTGTTGTGGGCGCTTGTGCCTCGAAATCGGGCACGATTGGCATTGTCCGATATATAGCCGAACGTCCCAGGATCAACCAACCATTGATGCCCGTCGAGGGATACAGTGACGCTCAGCGCATCCGCGTGACCATGGCCTGCGGATCCTGCTCCCAAAGGCCCCGAGTCAATTCCCAGTTGCTGGGGGCACCCACTAGAACTCGCCATCACATAAATGCCTCCCGCCGCGAAAGCTACTGTTTTCGGTTTTTGATAACCACAGGGCGTAACAAAATTAGACGCACCCTGACCTGCAAATAGCCATACCGCTTCCTCCGTTAGCGGCACCGATGATCTGAGATCGTGCCGTCCCAGCAGGACTGCGCCAATCGCTAGCGGATCAGTCAGATGCTCACAACGATTTCGTCTTGGGTTAAAGACCCGTCCGCCATCATCATCGCCGAAGCTGTGAGGTGGCCCGGCTTGCGCCAGCGCTTGTATAAAATCCAGCATCTTTCCCAGGACTGCATCCAAGTCGCTGGGGACCTCCACCTGGTTTCGCTTGGCAAGCGCACATGCATGCAATAACAAATCGAGCGCATAGACGTGGTAGTACAAAGACTGTTCAAAATAGACACCGTCCTTACGAACCTGGCGCTGGGCCTCTTGCAAGATGATGCGCCAACCACGGTCCCGCCAGCGTTCGGCGTCCCGGATTTCCGGGCATAGCGTGCCTATAAAAAACAGAGCGACCGCTTCCCCAAGCAGGTGAGTATTGGGAGAGAAATAGGTGGACAAGTACCGCTCAATATGGCGAGCATTAAGGGCCAGGGCAAGTTGCAAGTCGGAATTGAAGCCGGCTGGAACTGCTGGGCATCCTGCCAGCAAAGAACGCATCCACAACCAGGACAAGCTGCGGAATGCCACCTCCAGACTACTGCACCAATTGATGCCGACCGGATAAGGATTTGCCCTTTGCCATGCGTACCACTGGTCAATCGATTCGACTGCATATTTAGGTTCGTGTTCCAATACCCAGGCCTTTGCCAGGGTCACCAAGTGTTGATGGCGGTTCAGCTCCCATGTAACTTTATGGTCGCCAACAACCGAAAAATTAAGGAAAGGAATTCTGAACCACGGCCACAAAGGCGCGCGCTTGCCATGGACCTTATCCAAGTGCCAGTCAATTTCCTCTCCGAAGTCAAGATTTTTATAACCGAGCAAGGTGAAACGATGTTCACAAATCTCGCGCGCCTCGTGGAGTATGCCCTCAATTTCATCCGGCAAGTGCTTCCGCAGCAGGCTGGCAATTACCGGCAGATCTTCGCTAGCGAACAAAAATTGTCCCCACGCCGGGCGATGGTTGCCGCTTATCGCGATGGCTGGCAGGCCCATGCGGTACTTGGCTAAGTCAAGCCGCTTGTTGGCGGATTGTTGCGCACGCGTTTTCAGCTCATCCCAATCCATTTGAGAAATACGGGAGAATGCCTTGCGCAAAGTAGGGACCACTGAGTGGTGTATCTCCAAGTTGTAAAGGATAGCGATGGAGCCGGACGGGTTTGTTGCAGTTTGATTAAAATTGCTATCCCTTCAATTTTACTGCGCGAGATTCGCCAATACTGCACAAATTTACCCGGTTTTCATATTAGAGTGGCAATCGCTGTGGAGTGTGAGGTTGCGATTGCGCGTGATTTTCCAGTTCACACGGCCAGCCGGGAGGCAGGAAATTGGGGCGAGTATTTCCGTTACGCCAATCTCGATCAATACTCAAGCGTACGGTTCAACGGTGTAGGGTTGTCGTAATACAAGCCTTCCGTTGAGAGTCCTTTAAAAGATATCGGGCCGGTTTGAAGCAACAAGGTGACCAGCCACACGGACGCGGCGTACCCTGTCAGCTAGCGCATTGTTTCGATGGGAATACGGCGCGCAAGATTTGCGATGCAAGTATCCAGCAACCGATAGCAATACTTGGTTGCTTCCTCGCCCAGGTGATAGGGATCTTGGATCGCAGGGTCGAAGTTCCCGGGAGTACTGCGAAAGATTCCAAGCATATGAACTTTCTGTTTCACCGCAGGGAACCGAGAGTGCATCTCGGCCCAATTTTGAAAATCCATAACGAAAATCAGGTCCGCGCAATCCACCATTTCGTCTGTCAGCAAACGGGCGCGGTGTTCGTCAAGAGATATCCCTAGTTCAGCGGCTGCTGAGACAGCCCAAGGATGTGCCTTTCGCCCGGGGACGGCACTCAACCCTGCTGAAAGCACTTTGAACTCAGGAGAGCGCGCAGCAAGCGCCCGCTTCATAAGCGCTTCACACATGGGACTGCGCATGATATTTCCAAAACAGACAAACAGGAAAGATTGTGCGGTCCCTGGCAAAGATGACGATACCGTAGCGGAATCTCTACCATCCATGGATCCCGCCCTCAGATGAAGAGGCTTCGGCTGATCGTAGGCCCGCTGTGCTTTCCGTTGCGCTAATTTCTTGAGAAAGGTCCTAGGGACCAAGGCCTTAACCGCGGTTTTCCATTTGATGGTCGAAGGCGAGTTCACGAGCGCTCCGAAAGCCTTTTCCTGTTATTGCAGATTTAGCAGCCGTTGACTGGTAAAGGGCACGGCATTACGAGGTTAACCTATTTCGATTCGGTGGTTGTGAATGTGCTATGAAGAATTCTCGAAGATAGGGTTAATTTTTTGGCAAAATCCCGAAAGAAAGTCCCGCGCGCTTTGCGCACTGCCTTTGCAGTATATCCACTTCAGGGCGCAACGATCGGCTGGGCTTTTAATACTGGTTCGCGCGGGGTCAGGCCCGCGAAGAGGGATCCCTCTTCAAACCAGCTTTTCGGCGCGGGCGCGCCCCACAGCGTCTGGCGTTGTGGATCATGCAGATCCCAGCGCACGGGTTGGAGATCCGGGTCCGCGGTGAGATAGTCGCTGGTGAATAACTCCAGGCGATGGCCATCCGGGTCCCGCAGATACAGAAAGAAAGCGTTCGAAATCCCGTGACGGCCGGGTCCGCGCTCCATGCTGGCCAGCCATCCGGAGGTGGATAGAACATCGCAGGCATGGACCACGTCGGTCACCGACGGCACCCAAATTCCGATGTGATGCAGCCGGGGCCCATAGCCATTGGTGAAGGCAAGGTCGTGCACATTGCCTTTGCGATGCATCCAGATGGCCCAGATGGCGCGCGAATCTTCGGTCTCGGTATATTCCGTGGCGCGGAAGCCGAGGTCATTGTAAAAATCATGAGACATCTGCACATCAGGGGTGAAGCAGTTGATGTGGTCGATGCGTTGAATGGCGGCACAGCGATGAGATGCATACTTCCGGATCATGCACTCCGCCGGTTGCATCTGGAAGCAGAGTTCCAGGGGCATGCCCAGAGGATCGGTGAATGCCAGGGTGCGGCCCTGGCCGTGTCTGGTTACGAAGCTGTGTCGCAGCCCGCGTTGTTCACAATAGCGCGCAGCCTTGTCAATCTCTTCTTCGGAGAAGACCTTAAAACCCAGGGCGGCTACGCCGGGCGCGGTGGCTTTTCTTAATACCACGGAATGATGGTTCCGTTCCTCGATGCCACGCAGGTAAAGAGCGTCTCCGGTCTCTTCGGTCAGGAAGAACCCAAGCGCGTCGACCCAATAAGATTTTGAGAGCGAGAGGTTGGTGCAGAAGTAGTCCACATAGGCAACGCGCACGATGTGGAAAGGCGGGTCTAGGTTTGGCTTGCGGACTGGCATCTTCTCCCCCTAGGCACCGACTCGAGGCACACGATGCTGGCCCAGCGCGACGCAAATATTCTTCGTCTCCATATAGAAATCGAAGGAATAATCGCCGCCATCACGCCCGATGCCTGAGGATTTCATCCCTCCGAATGGAGCCGGCAGGTGGCGGACGTTCTCGGAGTTCACCCAGATCATGCCCGCTTCCAGCGATTGCGCCAAGCGATGCGCGCGGGCAACATCCCCGGTCCACAGGTAGGCCGCAGACCATAACGGACGTCGTTCGCCCGGTGGAGCGCTTCGCGCTCATCCTCAAATGGAATCCCGGTGAGGACCGGTCCGAAAATCTCTTCCTGGGCGATACGCATGCTGTTGCGGGCCTCGGTGAAAAGCGTGGGCAGAATGTAATTGCCACCACGGTCCGGTACTCTGCCGCCACCACAGCGTACGGAGGCCCCTTCCGCGCGCGCGATATCAGTGTAACCGAGCACCTTTTCGGCCTGACGCCGGTGAATGAGCGGGCCAATTTCCGTGGCCGGATCCAGCGGATGCCCCACCTTGATGCGCGGGACGCGTTCGGCCAGCGCCGCGGTGAATTTTTCGTAGATGTCGCGTTGAACCAGGGCGCGGCTCGACGAAGTGCAACGCTCGCCGTTGAGACTGTAGATCATGAAAATGGTGGCGTCCAGGGCGCGTTCGAAATCCGCGTCGCCAAAAACGATCACCGGATTCTTGCCCCCAAGTTCGAAATGCACCCGCTTCAGCGTCGCTGAACCCTGGGCCATAATGTGGCTTCCCGTGACGCTTTCGCCGACGAACGCAATTGCCTTCACCGCCGGGTGCTCGGTGAGCGCTTTTCCCGCCTGCTCGCCCAACCCCTGCACGAGATTCACGACTCCGGGCGGCAGTCCCGCATCGGCAATCACTTCGTGCATGGTCTCGGCGAGCAGCAGAGCGGTGAGCGGGCTCCACTCCGCCGGTTTGTGAACCACCGTGCAGCCGGCGGCCAGCGCCGGCGCGATCTTCCAAGTTGACAGCATGAAAGGCGTGTTCCACGGCGTAATGATT
Organism: uncultured Acidobacteriaceae bacterium; assembly: GCA_964514735.1. Taxonomy (GTDB): domain Bacteria; phylum Acidobacteriota; class Terriglobia; order Terriglobales; family Acidobacteriaceae; genus CAWBXL01. Next base: position 35,860 of record CAZETZ010000001.1, read on the forward strand.
CCCACCGGGCCAATGGGCACGCGCATGGTGTAATTCATGTGCGCGGCGGCGGGCAGCGACAGCCCGTCACGGGCGCCGGGCGCGCGGTCGGCGAAGAAACGGAAATTCTCCGCCGCCCGGACCGCAGCTTTGCTCATGTAGCGTATGGGTTGTCCGGTATCCATGCTCTCGATGAGCGCGATTTCCTCGGCGCGAGCTTCGATGAAATCGGCGATTTTGTGAAGAATGCCTCGGCGTTTTTCTCCATCGAGATCACGCCACGCGGGAAACGCAGCCGCGGCTGCGTTGGCGGCGCGGTCGATCTCTGCGGCAGTACCTGAACAAACCTCGCAAAGGACGGAGTTATCGACCGGAGAAAGGTCCGCGAAAGTCGCGCCGCTGCCCAGGTCATGCGCGCCGGCAATGAAGTGGGGCACAGGCCCCTGCTGGAAACGCTCCAGGCGCCTCTGGACAGCCGCCAGGTTCTTATGCAGCGCGTCCTGGCCGGTGGCGACGGTCGTTGTCATGGCTTCGCCCTATCCTGTTGGAAATTTGACGGCACCCGCGAAAATCCTCGAAAGCGATCCGGGCTGCATGGCCGCGGACGCGCCGCCATCCCAGCGGTATATATTAACATGTTAACTATATCCCGCGAGCGCGTCAATTCCCCGTTGATGCGCTCGCTTGTGCGATCGGCCTAGCTCGCGATGCTGCTCCAGTGGGCCGTCATGTAATCGGCGGCGCGAAGCGTGACTGCGTGCAGGGTGAACGTCGGGTTGACCGCGCCCTCGGTGGGGAACAGTCCCGTTCCCGCGAGGAACAGATTGGCGACATCATGGGTGCGGCCAAAACTGTCGGTGACCGAATCGTCCGCCGTTTTCCCCATGATGGTCCCGCCGCACATGTGGGCAAAGTTGGGCGATGGCCCGGCCCAGGACTCGGTGGCGCGGGTGGCCTGCATGATCCGCAGTCCGAGTTCGACCGTGTGGTGGAAGAGTTTGGTGGTGTCGGGAGACATGCTATGAACGATTCGCGCCAGGGGAAGGCCAAGTTCATCCTTGCGCTCGGAGAGCACCACGCGATTTTCTGCGTCGGGTAGTTCCTCCCCTTGCGCCTGGATCTGGGCAAGCCCGCGCGCGGCTTTCTTCATAAAGTCGTGCAGGGCCGCGCCAAAAATGGGGACCTTGGCGTTGGCAACACCGAGAATGTCATTGGGCTTTTGGGCGATTCCGATCAGCCACATGTAGCTGCCGAAGGCTTCCTTGCGTCCGTTCTTGGGGTAATCATCTTGCGAGATGAGCAAGGCCCCGGACAATCCCATGTGGTTTTCCACATCCTCATCGAACAGTCCCCAGATTGACGCCAAGGGATGCGCCATGATGTAGCGCCCGAGCAGGCCGCTCGAATTGGCCAGTCCGTTGGGATGTTTATCGGTTGCTGAATTAAAGAGGATGCGCGGATTGTGGGCGGCAAAGGCCGCCAGAACCACCACGTCGGCCGGTTGGATTTGGCGTTGTTTTTGCTGGTCGTAGTACTCAACTCCGGTGGCCCGGCTGCGGTTGGGGTCCATGACCACCCGGGTGACGGAGGACTGAGTGCGAATGGTTGCTCCTGCCTTGACGGCCCGGGGAAGATAAGTCACCTGGGGGTTGCCCAACGCGCCGGTCGGGCAACCTGCGTGGCACCATCCATCGTAGATGCAGGCGGGGCGGTTGTTGTACTCGGTGCTGTTGATGGCGGCGGGACTGGGCGCGGTGCGGATCCCGAGTTTCTTGAATCCCTCCACCAGGCGATGGACGTGGCGGTAGGTCTTCAGCGGCGGCATGGGGTACGGATCGCCCGTGGGCCGCCAGACCTCAGCGGTATGGTCTCCGGAGAGGCCGACTTCACGCTGGATGCGGTCATAATAAGGACGCAAGTCATCATAGGAAATGGGCCAATCCAGGCCGCGCCCACACTCCGACTTCATGCGGAAGTCTTCGGGATGAAGTCGCGGCCAGGTGGCAAACTGATGCAACGCGGCGCCACCGATACCCCAGCCCGCGCCAAAGTTGTAGACCAGGGGATCGTGGCCCTCGGAGACAACCGGCGCGCCACCCCACTTGAGGCGGCGTCCCCAGATTCCCGAGCTGATCAGATCGTCTAACTTGAATGCCGGTCCTTGCTCAAGCACCACAACCTTCTTGCCGGCCTCGCTGAGCTTGGCGGCGAGAAGAAGCCCGGCAGCGCCGGCGCCGACGATCGCGACATCGACCTTTTCGTTGGCCATGGTTACCAGCTCCTTTCGGGCAGGATATGGGGCATGTAGGGTACGCCGAGCCGCGCGAAGCCTTCGACGGTGCCGTAGTAGACATCCACCGCATCATTGCGAGCGAGGAAGTAAAAGAACGGAGAGGGAGGGCCGGCCCAGCCTGGTGGATTTTCCTTCTGCATCTGGGCGACCAGGGCATGTTGTTTCTCGGGCGCGAGAGCGGCGAATTTGGCGTCATGCAGCTTGAGCGAGACTTGGTCCAAAGCGGCCAGGCTGGCGCGATAAAAACCTGCGTAGGGCGGCGGAACGCCGACGTTGCGCGCGGCCAGCAGGCAATCGCCGGGGTCGACACCGAGTTGCTGGTCCACATAGGGTGCGATGCCGGCGTCCTTTGCCCCGGGCAGGAGCGTGTCCGCGAGCGCTTCCAGTGTGGCGCGCTCATCCGCCGTCAGGATTTTCAGAGGGATTCCCTGGGCCTGGGCCTCGCGCGGGGAGAGCAGCAACACTGCGTCGCCCACGGCGAAGGCCAGAGTATTTAGTGCGGCGCCTTTCAGGAATACCCGCCGTTCGATGTTTTCCATGTTGCCTTCCTCCGAAACCAGGGGACTTGGCGCCTCAGCCAACGCACTAAGCCACACAATCGTCATTCCGAAACGCGGCATGATCGCGCGAGGAATGCGGTGTCTTGGCCGTGGCAGAAAGCAGGTCCCGCCTCTTCGCCGCGCTCATCGTTGGAATGACAAATATCGGAATGACAGAAAGATGACGCTGCGATTTGGTTGACCCCGGTGCCGGAAATAACTTAACATATTCAGTATCTCGCTGTGACTGAATTTAAGAGAATAATTAATGCCCATCGTCCTTGACCGTCTAAGGGGCTCAATTCCTCCACTTGTAACTCCCCTGACCCACGGTGAGGTTGATTACGAGGCTTACGCCGGCCTTGTCACCCTGCAAATCGAGAATGGCTCGCACGGCATCCTGGTGAATGGGACCACCTCGGAGCCGGCCACGCTGACTGTGGGCGAGAGAAAAAAAATACTGGAGGTTGCGCTCACGAGCGCGGCCGGACGGGCGCCGGTGGTTGCGGCAACCGGCTCGCAGTCGCTGGCGGAGACACAAACCCTTACCGAACACGCGGCCCAGGCGGGGGCCGACGCTCTCCTGATTGTGACGCCTTACTACACGCGCCCGCCGCAGCGCGGGCTGATTGCTTACTATCTGGAGTTGGCGAAAATCAGCGAGCTGCCGTGGATGGTCTACCACATCCCGGGCAGGACCGCGGTGAGTGTCACCCTCGATACCTTAAAGGAGCTGAAGTCCAAGTCCCCTACATTTGTGGGCATGAAACACGCCGTGAACGATCTTGGGTTTGTCTCCGAGTGCCTGTCCGCGCTCGGCCGTGATTTTAAAGTTTTCGTGGGATTGGAAGAATTATCGTTGCCCATGATGGCGGTGGGAGCATGCGGTTTGATGAATGCGGTGGGCAATCTCTGTCCGCGGATTGTGGCAAAGATGTGTGAGGCGGTCTGGGCGAACGACCTCGCCACTGCGCAATCGCTGCATTACCGGCTGTTCGAAGTCAACCAGGCGGTTTTCTTCGACACCAATCCCATCCCCATAAAGTACATGATGAAGCGTTTAGGGATTCTTCCCAGCAATGAGCACCGCTTGCCGATGGCGCCTGCCAGCGGGGAACTCGCGAAGCGTCTCGACGGAGTGCTGGAGCGGGCTGGTTTGCTGCACGCGGGCGGTGGGTCATGAAACTCGCTTCGTTTTATGCAGGAGGACGCGCTTCCTACGGGATCGTCAAGGATGGGGGAATGATCGATGCCGGAGCACGTTTTGCAACTTCGTTTCCCGACTTGCAGGCGGCGATTTCAGCCCATGCCACCGAACTGTTAGCGAGGTTGGCCTCAGAAGCGGCCCCGGACTACGGTCTTAACAACGTTCGGCTACTCAAACCGATCGCCCGCCCGGGAAAAATTCTCTGCGTGGGCGTCAACTATCCAGAACGGAACCAGGAGTATAAAGACGGCGCGGAGTTGCCCCAATATCCCAGCCTCTTTGTACGCTTTCCCGATTCCCTGGTCGCGCACCAAGAGGCGCTGCTGCGTCCGCCGGAATCGACCTTGCTGGACTACGAAGGAGAAATCGCGCTGGTGATCGGCCGGCGCGGCCGGCGCATTCCCGAAGCGGAAGCGTCCAGCTACATCGCCGGCTACTCCATTTGTAATGAAGGAACAGTCCGCGACTGGCTGCGTCACGGCAAGTTCAACGTGACACCGGGAAAAAACTTTGAACACTCCGGATCTTTTGGCCCCTGGATGGTCACCCCGGAAGAACTGGCAGGGAAACCCCTGCGAATCGTTACGCGAGTGAATGGGGAGGTACGCCAGGACGACACTACCGACCATATGGTTTTCCCCATAACATTCCAGATATCCTATATCTCGCGTTTTTGCACTCTTGAGCCGGGGGATGTGATCGTAACCGGAACTCCGGCGGGGGCCGGGGCCCGGTTGGATCCTCCGCGGTACTTGGTACCCGGCGATATTGTCGAAGTGGAAGTGCCGGGAATTGGGACGCTGCGGAATCCTGTGATGGATGAGAGCAACGGGGCCCACTAAGCGAAGCGATGGACGCTAACGAAACCAAGGACAAGCCGCCAGGGTTTTCCGCCAACGGCCGGCAAGCGGTCAAAGGCCACCGGCGAGCGGCGAAGTTGCCGGAGTTTTCCCGGTCATTGCCGATGGCGCTGATGCGCAGCCGCGAGGCGGTGATGCGCTATTTCCGCCCTTCGTTGCGCCAGCACGATGTCACCGAACAGCAATGGCGCGTGATGCGCGCGCTTAAACAAAAGGGAGCGACTGAGGTCACGGAATTGGCGCGAATCACGGTGCTCCTCGCACCCAGTCTGTCACGCATTCTGCGCGACCTGGACAAACGCGGCTTGATCGAACGCCGGTCGGTCAAGAGCGATCTGCGACGCAACATGGTCACGATTTCCGCTGTGGGAAGACGGCTGATTCGGCAGGTGGCCCCCGAGTCCGAGGCAGGCTATGCCGAAATACGGAAACGGTTCGGGGAAGAGCGTCTGGTCGAGCTGCGCAAGTTACTGAAGGACCTGGAGACGGCGTTGGCTTTTCCGGATGACGATGGCGCGGAAGCCAAGGAGACTAAAGCCGCAAAGCGAGGAAGACCTACGCGGCACGCGCGCACATAAATTCCTGGGAACTTATAAGGTCCAGCCGCAGGCGTGAGATCCACAGTGTTTATTCTGTTTTCGAAATCGATCAAGAAGCTCCGGATGGAGATGAAACGGCCCTGCTTGGCGGCGCTTTTCGCCGGTGCTTCATTTTGCGCCGCATTGGCGCAAGACAACTATGAGATCCAGGTATACGGCGCAGATACGGTGCAACCGGGGTTCACCATGGTGGAGCTGCACTCCAATTTCGCCGCCGAGGGAAGTAAGAAGGTGGTGGATGGCGTTTTGCCCTCAAATCATGCCATGCACGAGACCCTGGAAATTACCCACGGTTTTAACGACTGGTTCGAGAGCGGTTTCTACGTATTCACCAGCATCCAGCCGGACGGAGGCTGGCAGTGGGTGGGAGACCATATTCGTCCGCGCTTTCGGATTCCGGAGTCGTGGCATTGGCCGGTGGGCGCGAGCCTGTCGCAGGAGATCGGTTATCAGCGCAGGTCATTTTCGCGGGACACGTGGACGTGGGAAATCCGCCCGATCATCGATAAGAAAATAGGCCGCTGGTATCTGGCTTTTGACCCGGCGCTGGAGCGCTCGTTGCATGGCGAGGGCGTGAACAAGGGAGTGGAGTTTTCGCCCAACGCTAAAGTGAGTTTCGATTTTACCAAGAGAATCAGTGGCGGGCTGGAGTACTACGCGGCGTTGGGGCCGATCACCGGGTTCGATTCGCTGCATGAACAGCAGCAACAGTTCTTCCCCTCCATCGATCTCGATCTTGGGCCCAAGTGGGAATTCAACTTCGGCGTGGGAGTGGGAACGACCGGTTCCACCGACCACTTGATCGTCAAGTGCATTCTGGGGCGGCGTTTTTCCTGGGGGCAGCGGGAGAAGGGCAGGTCGCGTTGAGCGCGGGAAAATACCCGTTTTCGCTGCTTGCGTTCTTTGCAAAGAAAGTCAAAACCTTTAACCACAGAGAGCAGTGGTTGCCGCTCCGAACGGCACAGGGAAAGCCGTGCCCTTCCATTCCCCCAAACCATTTACGAGACAAGTTCTAAGTGGTTTAAGACTAGGCAGGACTGCCGGCGCGTTCTTTCACCAGGGCATGCAGTTTGTTCTTACGGAAGGCGGCGATGGGATCGATCTCCTGTACTTCGAGGGAGACGGCAACTGCCTCGGCGTTCGATAGTTGTTCCAGATGAGCGCACACCACATCGAAGATTTTTTGGCCTAGCTGTTTACGGGTTTGCTCATCTCTCCCAGGGCCGATCCTTATCCGCACGGCCACGAAGCCGTTGTCTTGGTGGCCATCGGCAATGAAATAGACGTCGCGCCGTTCGGCGCGGGTGCGGATGGCGGCCAGCTCAAAGACCCCGGTGAGGGTCGCGGCCTCATGCACCTTGCGCACCAGTTCGCCGATGGCAATCTCACCCTCCAGGTTGGCGGAATACTCAATTACCAGATGAGGCAAGCCGTTCTCCCTTAGTGTTCAACGTGGTTAACATGTTAACTATACCCATATACCGGCGGGCGGGGCAGTGTCAAGCGCGCCATTTGCGGGCGCAGCCATCGGGGGGCTCAGGTTTTTGGCTCGCTCAAGGTGTTGGGCGGGAACATTTCCTCGATGGTGATGGGGCGGACGGCCATGTACTGCTCCATGGAATAGCGAATGGCCGCTTCAAGGGTGGGCCGGCTGGCTTCCACGCCGTAGGGAAAGATGTCGTGCCCCATCACTTCCTGGGCCGACAGCGCCGAACTGACCACCCAGGGTAAGCCGATCTTAAGGGCCGCAGTCTCGAACAGCTCTGCCTGGGTGATGCGCTTCGCTTCGGAGAACGCCAGATAGAGGTTAAGGGCAAGCCAGGGATGTTTCTCGTACAACTCGCGCCGGATGCCAAGCGGATGCATGATGGGAAAAATCTTGGTACGACGGCAGTAATCTTTTTCGACGGACTCGAAGTCTTCGAACAAGCGCCGTAAGGGAGTCTTGCCGTCGCGGTAACAGCGTGGCGTGCGGGGGCCGATGAAGGCATCGAGATCGCCCTTGACCAGGAGGTCGTTGATGGTCTCGCCTTCCTTAAGGTGATGCAGCGGAAAGCCATTCGGCAGATTGTTGGGCCATTTATCTTTGCGGCCAGGCTGGTCCATGCCGCCCTGCATCCAGATCATGTCCTCGGCTTTGACACCATATTCGTCGGAGAGGAATCCGCGGGACCACACGGCGGCGGTGATCTGATATTCCGGGATGCCGACCTTCTTGCCTTTGAGGTCTTGCGGCCTTTCTATGCTACGGTCGGTCCGGATATAAATGCCCGAGCAGCGGAAGGACCGCGACAGAAACACAGGAATGCCAACGTAAGGGCTGTCGCCTCCCAGGCCGTGTCCGCGGGAGGTGGCGATGATGTACCCGCTCAATCCGATCTCGGTCACGTCGAAATCCTGGTGATACCAGGCGCGATGGAAGCATTCTTCCGGCGGCACTTTGATGAAATTGATTTCGCATCCTTCGACCTTGACCCGGCCATCCATGATGGGCCGCACGCGGTCGTAGTCCCAGGTCGCGATCGTGATTTGGAGCTTTGCCATACACTCCTCTCCTGTAGCCCGAAAGAAACTCCTAAACTTCCTGCACAATCGGATTGCGGAGCGTCCCGATGGCGCTGATTTCAACCTCGACCGAATCGCCCGGCTGCATCCAGAGCGGGGGCTTTCGCGCGGCGCCGACACCGCTGGGTGTCCCGGTCACCAGGACATCCCCGGGGAGCAGTTCGGTGAAGCTCGAGACATACGCAATCAAATCCGGGACGCTGAATAGCAGGTCATCGACGCCGGAACTCTGCATCACTTGACCGTTCAACCGCGTCGTCAAATGAAGCGCGCTGGGATCGGGCGCCTCCTCGGCAGTGACCATCCAGGGGCCGAACGCTCCGGTGGAGGGGAAGTTTTTTCCCGGCGTGTATTGATGCGTATGTCGCTGCCAATCGCGAATGGAGGCGTCGTTGTAAATCGAATAGCCGGCGACATACTGGAGGGCCTTTACAGCCGGGATGGAGCGGCCGGGTTGCCCGATGACCACCGCCAACTCGCCTTCGAAGTCCAGTTGATCGGACACTTTCGGCCGCAGGATAGGCTGCAAATGGCCGACTTGGCTTGCGGCCAGACGCAGGAAAATGACGGGGTGGTCCTCCACTTTGCGTCCAACTTCTCGAATGTGTTCACGATAGTTCAGTCCGATGCAGATGATCTTGTCGGGGTTTGGAATGACCGGGCGCCACAGGATGGCGGTGGATGCAATCGCTGACGATAAATCCTGCGAGGTCCGGACGGCCAGGTCCAGGCCTTTTTCTCGCAATAGGCTGCGAAGGTCGGGGTATCGAGCGCCCAGTGGACCTCCGAGGTCGACGACGCGGTCCCCCATCACCACGCCGTAACTGTCCTTGCCGGCCAAGCTGTAACTAGCGAGTCGTATACCTCACCCCCGTCAATTCTCTTATTCTGAAAAAGATGCACCCATCTCGCTAGCCAGGAGGCGAGACTTGGTAGAGCTTCATCGCAAGACTCACCGAAGTGAAATAGCCACACAGCACCAGGACCTCAGCCAGGCCGTGATGCCCCAGGGCCGCGAGAGCATCCTGAAAAGACTGGTCGCTTGCCGGGGAAGCGTGGTCGAAGTCACGAACGAGGTCATACACGAGCTGTTCGCGCCGGTCGGTAAGGCTGGGCAGCAATCCGGCGCGAATGCTCTCGATAATCGCGTTGGATAATCCGGCCTCCGCGGCCTCCCGGGTATGGACCTCGAAGACGTATTCCGCCCGCCAGTGTCGCGCCATGAGCAGAATGGCGAGTTCGCGCTCCCGTTTACTCAGGCTTGTATTCTTAGAAAGCCGGGTCCCGAGTTCGTGAAGTGGCCCGGCCAATTCCGGGCTCTGAATCCAAATTCTAAAAGGCGTCGGCACACGTCCGCGTCCGGCTGCAACTTGCTTTAGAATGGCCGCCTGCGCCTCCGACAGCAAATTGTCCTGCAGTTCCGGCAATCGGTTTTCTGGTTGCTCCATCACGCCAGGCCATCCTGAAATTTGGCGAGGCTGGCGAGGCCAATCTCCGTGTCCGCGACGCCTTTGGCGCCGGCGATGCCGACCGCGCCGATCACTCGCTGTTCTACGACAATTGGAATTCCACCTTCGATCGGAGTCATGTTCGGCATGGCCAGCACCCAGGAGTTTCCGTCGAGCAAGCGCTGTTTCCACTCCTTGGTGGCTTTCTTGAAGATGGCGGCGGTACGCGCTTTGGCAATGCCAATATCCACCGCTGCCGGCTCGGCGTCGTCCTGGCGCAATAAAAGAATTAACCGCCCGCCATCGTCCACCACTACGATGACAAGTTGGTTGAATCCCTGCTTAACGGCTTCGGCCAGCGCGGCATCGGCGATTTCGCGCGCGGCTTGAAGCGTCAGGACTCGCTTGGTGGGCAAGCTATCAATCTTCATACGAACCGCTCCATCCCTAATTTCACAGGGCCCCCTAGTTTGAAATCTCTTCCAGCGTCCGTTGTTTGGTCTCAATACCAAATAGCAGCACGAATATGAGACCCAGCACGCACATGAAACCCAACAGGGAAAAAACGCTGACCAGCCCAAGTTTGGCTTGCAGCAGGCCCCCGATGACGATGGGCGCGATGATGCTGCCGATCCGGCCAGCGGCAGAACCGGTAGAGGTTGCCCACGCGCGCATGCGAGTCGGAAACAACTCTGGAGCATAGAGATACACCAGGCCGGAATTGACGCCTATACCGGCGGTCATCGGCAATGCGGCCGAGAAAAGTACCGGCCACGCGGCGATGTGAAAGACGGTCACGGCCACGATGCCTGCGGCGACGCCAACCATTGCCAGTCCAAATCCCAATAAGAACCAAGCCTTGCGTCCAATCCGGTCGACGGTGAGGGCGAAAACCACGGCCGCGGCCAAGGTCACGCACCCGTTGCCGACGGTCAGAGCCAGGGCGTTGCGCGGTGGCAGGCCGCCAATCTTTACGTAAAGCGTTGGCAGCCAGCCGTTGAGACCATATTGAATGAAGTAGGTGGTGAGGAAGACCATCCAAATCAAAATTGTCCGGGGCAGATAAGTGGCGTCGAACGCTTCGCCCAATTGCGTAGACCGGTCGACTACCTTAGCGGCGGTGGGAGCAGAGACCAGGGCGCGCCCCCGCTCGCGCGCGTTTGCTTCCAATTTGAGCACAAGTTGTTCCGCCTCCTGCATCCGCCCAGAGACCGAGAGCCATCGCGGCGACTCGGGTAGCAGCCAAAACGCAGCCATTCCGAAGGGCAGCGCCAATCCCGCGACGCCAAACATGACGCGCCAGCCCAGGGCCGGTCCGAACCAATTGATCAGGACGAAACCCGTGAGTGGTGCCAGCACGAAGCCCAATGCAAACAGCAGGGCATAAGTCAGGCTGAAGGTGCGGCCGCGCGCGCGGGCAGGCAGACACTCGGCCACCAGCGCAGCCGCTACCGGAATGGCGCCGCCCAGCCCGATCCCCTGTACCACTCGCAGCCAGAAAAGGCTGGAGAAATTCCAGGCGAACGCCGAAGCGACCGACAGCGCGCCGAACATCATGATGGAGTACGCGAACACGGTGCGCCGCCCCAGCCGCTCGCTTAAGGCGCCAAACGTGATCGCACCCACGAACATCCCGAAGAAGGCGGCGCTGATCAGCAGGCCCACTTGGGTGAATCCTATATGCAGGCTGGCGATCAATACAGGCAGAGCGGCGGCGACAATCAGGGTAGTAAATCCATCGAGGAAGCACCCGATTCCGATTATGGTCGCCCATCTTATATGGATCGGCAACGGCGGGATGCTTTCGAAACGCTGTGCGATTTGTCGTGCGGAGAGTTCCGTACCGGTCAGAGTGCTCGCGGTTGGTTCGCTCAACGTCTCACCCCCAGTTTGATCTCCACGGATTCCCGATGGGCAATCTGCTCGCGCGCCGTGGCATTACATCGGCCAAAGGCTGAGAGCGGTCCCGGCAAAAAAACGGGAACGGTCGGCCTCGCCCAGAAAAGAAAAATCTTCCTGCATAATGCGTAAACGATCGGAGAGGCTGCCAAACTTTTTGGTGTGGGCCGGGAAATTCGATCCCCACATCAGCCTCTGCACGCCAAAACCTTTCACTAAAGCACCAAAGAGGACCTCCGCTGGCTGCTGCGTCCTGCGAATCGCGTGGGAATTATTCGGGCAGAGTTTCAAAAACACGTTCGGGAATTGGGCCAGTGAAAGTATGGGCCGGAGCTGCGCCAGCACATCTTCTCCAAACTCAAGCCCCCACATGTGCTCGAAGCATATCGGCACGTCGGGGAACCGGTCCACCAGGGCTGGCATGTGCGGAATGTGCTCGGCTTCCGCAGCGACCAGGACGGGGATGGCGAGCCGAGTTGCGGTTTCCCACACGGGAAAGGTTACTGGATTGGTCAAGACACCATCTGCGTGCCCCTTGGGCATCAAGCGCACGCCGCGCACGCCATGCCGATTCACCAATTCGGTCAGCGTTTCGGGAGCATCGGGGGCCGTCTGATCGACCACGCAAACCACCTTGAATCGGGCCGGGAGCTGCCGCGCCGCATCGATGGCATAGCGATTGTCCGTGCCGTAGGTAAAGAACGTCTGCACCAGAACGGCGGCGCCGATTCCTAGGGCGTCCATTTCTGTAGTGAGGTTTTCGACCGGTGTCACGGGCCAATCGGGAGCGGTTGGCAGTTGAGGATAATCAGTTTGGTTCCCGGAGGTGACATGCACGTGCGAATCAATAATCATCACTAGCTCTTTGCTTCGGGGCACGGTAATCTTTCAACATTGGTGCCGCGTCGCATCCATCAAATAAACTTGACAAGATATTAATTTCTATACTATATACCACAAATTATGATTAACATGTTAAGTCTCGCCGGGCGCTAATCGCACAGCGCGGGAATGAGTGGCAAGTGGGGGGTAGGTTGCATGCAAGCGAAGAAAGCCCAATTACGGTCTTCTGTGGTGTGCCTGCGGGCGCAATCGCAAACCAAGCTGGTTTCCAAAAAATTCCTGGACAATGATATCTACCACGCAGCACGTGCTGCGCTGAAGGAGGCAATGTGAGCCGAGCAAAGGGAGTGGGTCTTGCTGTGAGTCAAGGGTTAGGGGCCATTGTTCTTGTACTTGGGCTGATTTCCGTCCAACTTCATGGCCAACTCCCGACCGGCACAATTCTTGGTGAAGTCAAGGACGCCTCCGGCGCGTTGGTGGCGGACGCGCAGGTGACCATCCACAACACGGACACAGCTCGTGATCAGGCGGTCACGACAGGGGCCGACGGATCGTATCGGGTCCCCGCATTGCCGGTGGGGCGCTACGAGGTGAAAGTCACGCACGCTGGCTTCAAGACGCAGACCGCGAAAGATCTGGTGCTGGAAGTCACGCAGGAAATGGTAGTGAATATTACGCTCCAGATCGGGGCCTCCAGCGAAGTGGTCGAGGTGACTTCGGAAGCGCCGCTGGTGAATACCACCAATAGTTCCCTGGGAGGCCTGGTCGATGAAAAGAAGATGGCCGACCTTCCCCTGAACGGCCGGAACTACATTGATCTGGCTTTGCTCCAATCTGGAATCTCACATTCCAGCGAAGCCGGCACCATCTCCAGCCGGACCACCGGCATCTGGTTCAGCAGCAACGGAGCACCACCAAGATCGAACCACATCCTGCTCGATGGGGCGGTCCTTAACAACGTGGAAGGCGCGATTGCGGGCTCGGTCGGTGGCAACACCATCGGCGTTGGCGGCATTCAGGAATATAAAGTGATCACCAGTATGTTCGGCGCCGAGTATGGTTCGACCATGGGCAGCCAGGTCGTTATGGTGAGCAAGAGCGGCACGAATAATTTCCACGGCGACGCCTTCGAATTTTTGCGAAACGACGCCCTGGATGCAGCCAACTACTTTGATAATGCGGCGGTCATCGGAAGGCGGCTGCCCGGTTACAAGCGCAACAACTTTGGCGGCTCGCTTGGCGGGCCTCTCCAGAAAGACAAAACGTTTGTTCACTTTGCCTACGAAGGCCTGAGAGAGAACCTGGGGCTGACCGTCCGGGATAACGTACTCGACCAAAGTTGCTACGACGCCGCTACGCACACCATCCTGGCCACCAATAATCCGTGTATCGGCGGCGGAAACGTGAATTCGACCATATTGCCTTTGGCAAACCTGTTCCCCTATCCCAACGTGGGAACGAACCAGTTCACCTATCCAGCTGCGGCTGTCAGCCAGGAGGACTTCGGGCAAGTTCGGATCGATCACGCCTTTTCTCTGGCGGACTCGGCTTTTTTCCGTTACACATCGGACAAGTTCCACTCGACCACCAACGGAAACTACCCGCTGTACAACGTGCTGCTGGATGGCTGGAACCACTCGGCGACGCTTTCCGAGAACCATCTCTTTAGTTCCGCATTGCTGAATTCGGCCCGTCTATCCTTCAGCCGCATCCCATTCTCCATCAATCGGGTCGCAATCAATCCCGCGGGCGTGGATTTGACGGACTCGGCGCACTCCTTTGCCAATGGTCTTCCCACCGGCGGCATTATCATCTTTGCCAACGGCTTTCCCAGCGAGCTGGGCCCAACCGGAGGTAATAACCGGACTGAAATTCAGAACGTCTATTCCGCCAGCGACGACCTTTTCTATACCAAGGGCCGGCATTCTTTCAAATTCGGAGCTTTGCTGAATCGCTACGGTATGGCTTTCACCGCGGGCAGCCAGGCCACCAACAGTACGGCCGGGGAAGCGGCATTTGGCAACAACCAGGCTTTTTTGAACGGGGTCTACGTTGCGTATGATGCCGTGGTTTTGCCACCCAACACGAACCAGTACTTTACCTTCAATGGCATCGGTTTCTACGCCCAGGATGACTTTCGCGCCAGTTCTCGGCTGACCCTAAATCTCGGGCTTCGCTATGAGTTCAATACCACTCCCCACGAGATTAACGGGTTAGAGTATCGAATTCTGGACGTCAGTACCTTTGACCCTGCGGTAGGCGCAACCAAGGGCCCGGTGGTGCAGAATGATTCTTACAAGAACTTTAGTCCTCGCATCGGATTTGCTTACGATCCGTTTGGCACCGGCAAGACGGCAATCAGAGGTGGATTCGGACTGTATTACGATGTGGGCAATATTGGCAGCGCCCTTTCGCAGTACGGCTACTCCATTCCGCCCCTCTCAACCTTTTCCGTGGTCAACAATTTCACAGGGAATCCCGCAATTCCGTTCCATCTTCCGGTCCCCTTCACCTACCCGGTACCGCCCTCCCTGCATACCCTCGACTACCACAGCAAACAGCCGTACTTGATGCAATACAACCTCACCATCGAACGGCAGTTGCCGGGGAGCGTAGCGCTGAGCGTGGCCTACGTCGGATCTCGGGGGAAGAATTTGTTCACGGTCCGGGAGCAGAACCCCAATGTCCCACAGGGCTTTGTCAACGGTGTCCCCTTCTGGGCTTCCGATCCTGCGGACCCAAGTTTGGTCCGATTTAACCCGAAGATTGTGACCGCAACCATGGTTACTACAAACGGCGATTCCTGGTACAACTCCCTGCAAGTGAATGTGAACAAGCGGCTCACCCATGGCTTGGAGGCGCAGCTTGCCTACACCTGGAGCAAGAGCTTGGATACCACCGAAGCGCAGGCCTATGTCCTGGACTGTTTCCAGGCGACGGGATCGGCCCAGGGAATCCAGCCTTTTGTCGGCACGATCGATAAAGGGCCCAGTTGCTTTGACCTGCCACAGAATCTACGCGTGAATTTCTTGTACCACTTCCCCACGCTGAAATCGAACAGCTTCGCGTCCAAGCTGGTGAACGGCTGGTGGATGGGGACCATCATTTCGGTGCAATCGGGATACCCGTTCACTCCCTACACTTTTGGACTGCTCTCCAACAGCGGAGTGTATGCCGACGACCAGGGTGAGCGGCCGAATTACGTGACTGCCGCGAACTTAGCAGCGGCGCAGGGGGCGGCGGATACGGCTTGTATCGCTTCCGGGCAAGCGGCGGGCTGCGTCAAGATGCAAGTCTACGATCCCAAGAAGGTCATTATTGGAAAGGTGGACCACTGGTTTAACGAGAACATGTTCACCTTGGTAGGACCCAATCAAACAGTGCCATCCGGGCAGCCCGGCGGCGCCACTGATCCCTGCTTTGGTCAGAATGCGAACTGTTCTTTTGGACACTTTGGCAACGTGGCCCGAGACGGCTTACGCGGGCCGCATCTCAGGAATATGGACTTCTCGATCAACAAGGACACCAAGCTCGGTTTCCTTGGAGAGGCTGGGGCGCTGCAATTTCGCGCAGAGATCTTCAATCTCCTGAACCACCCGAATTTTGCCTTGCCCAACAACTATATTTACGCTGCGGGCGTCACCGATGAGTTGCCGATCCCGGTTTCTCCCATTATTTCAACCGGGCAGCAGAAGTCGCGCCAGATTCAGCTCGCTTTGAAGATCATCTTCTAAGCGGAAGGGGACAGAATCGCGGAAGACATGCAGGTCACGGCGGCTGGTTTCCAGCCGCCGTTTTTTGTCATCATAAGCTTTTTATACCTGCGGCATAGACGAGCCACCACCGGACATGCGCGCCGCTCGTGGAGAAGGCTGCAACGTTTTCAAGTCAGGCGCCTGATTACGACGAAATGCCGTCTCCACCGCAAATGGCGCAGGGTCTGATGCATCCGGGGCCGCTCACCTCCCGCCAAACATTTTCATTGGTTTTGCTGCTGGGGGTTTTATCAGGCCTCGGCCCACTCGCGATCGATATGTATCTTCCCGGCTTCACCGCCATCGCGAGGGAATTCTCCACATCGCCGGCGGTTGTGGAAAGAACCTTGGCCGCCTATTTCGCCGGCCTTGCCCTGGGACAACTTTTCTATGGCCCTGCTACGGACCGCTTGGGACGGAAACGCCCACTCTACGCTGGGCTGGTCACTTTCATCCTTGCCTCACTCGGCTGCGCTTATGCCCGGGACGTTCACTGGCTCATCCCCCTGCGATTTCTGCAGGCCGCCGGAGGGTGCGCCGAAATGGTGGTAGCGCGGGCGGTGGTCCGAGATTATTTCGAAGAACGGGAGGCGGTGCGGATTTTTTCCTTCTTGATGCTTGTATTGGGACTAGCGCCGATCATGGCCCCAATGCTGGGCGCGTGGATGATGGTCTATCTGAGTTGGCGTTCGATATTTCTATTTCTGGCGGCATTTGCGTTCGTATGCCTGTTGAATGTGGCTTTTTTTCTTCGCGAGAGCCTTCCTGCAGAGAGGCGCCACCCTGTCGATCTCCGGGCGACGCTGAGAACTTACGGCGAATTGTTGGGCCGCCCGGACTTTCTCACCTACACCTTCTCCGGGGGGTTCGTGTTTGCCGCGATGTTTGCTTACATCTCGGGGTCCCCGTTTGTTTTTATGGAGCTGTTTCATGTGTCTCCGCAGCGCTACGGATTGCTGTTTGGCGTAAACGCGCTGGGGCTCATGATCTCGGCCCAGATCAATGCCCGGCTGGTGCGTCGCATCGAGCCGCGCGCGACTCTGCGCGCTGCCCTGGTGGTCGCGGCCGTGTCGGGCCTGGTCCTGACCGTCTTGGCTAAGACCAATACCGGCGGCTTTTGGGGAATTCTCGCTCCTCTGTTTGGATTGATGTGCGCGTGTGGTTTTTCCTTTCCCACCGCGACTGCCTTGGCCATGACGCCGTATCGAGCGATGGCGGGCAGGGCCTCGGCGTTGTTGGGGTGCTTGCAGTTTCTGGTCAGCGGGATTGCGGGGTTATCGGTGAGCGCGCTTCATAACAATACGGCTACACCGATGGCGCTGGTCATCGGGGGTTGCACATCTCTGGCGCTGGCGGTGAATCTGTTTCTTCTGCGGGTCCGGGCGCCAGCGAGCGAGAGTTCGAGTCTCGCTACCACCGATACCCAGTGCGAAGCTGGGCCATCTCCGGTCGAATGACTCTCCAC
Organism: uncultured Acidobacteriaceae bacterium; assembly: GCA_964514735.1. Lineage (GTDB taxonomy): Bacteria > Acidobacteriota > Terriglobia > Terriglobales > Acidobacteriaceae > CAWBXL01. The sequence continues at coordinate 53,312 of CAZETZ010000001.1, forward strand.
CCTTATGCGCTGGGGGAAGACCGCGGCCCGAGCGCGTTCAGCACCCGTTGCGGGGTAAATGGGACGGCGCGCAAACGGATTCCGGCCGCATCAAATAGAGCATTCGCGATGGCCGCGGGAACCGGGCCGATGGCCGGCTCTCCCCCGCCCAGGGGAGGCATCTCCGGCCGGTTGATCAGTACGATCTCGATGTCAGGAATCTCCTGGAACGTGATGACTGGGTAGCTTTCCCAGTCCAGGCCCTTGATCCCAGTGCTGTCGAATTGGACCTCTTCTAATAATGTCCGGCTTACTCCTTGGATGACATTGCCCTCGATCTGGTTCTTCAACCCGTCAGGATTGACGATCAGTCCGCAGTCATGGGCGACGGTGACCCTGGTGACGGTCACTTTTCCGCTTGACCGGTCAACTTCGACCTCTGCCACCGCTGCTGCCATGGTATTTGCCCGGTCCACCACGGCCACACCTCTTCCTTTGCTTTTCGGTCCGGGGGAAGCCGGGGCAGGAGACGGGCGTTCTTGCCATCCGGCTTGCTTGGCGGCGGCACGCAGGACCTCGGCCGGCCTTTGGTTGCCGGCCAGGGAACGCAGCCGGAATTGGACTGGGTCAACGCCCAGCGCGGCCGCAATCTCGTCCATGAATGTCTCGCTGGCGAAGGCACGCGCCAAGTCCCCCGGCGCGCGCAGGTTGCTGGTCCTCAGCGGCGTGGGGTCGGGTTGGACCCATGGAATGGCTGAGGCTACTACCCGCTGGTGTTCGAAAGTGTAAATCTGGCCACCGCCCCCCGTGCCATTGGCAAAGCCTTCCCCCGTTCCCTTGAGCCCAACCTGGCGGGAAGCCAGCATGGGATTTCCCGCCGCTTCGGTCCAAGGAAAGCTCCGGTCATGAAAATTCCAGGCCGTGAGCTTGCCTTGCGCGTCTACGCCCGCCTGCACTGTGATCAATTGCGCGGGGCCTTTGGGTTCCCAGCCATGCTCGTCTTCTCGCATCCATTGAACGCGCACGGGCTTGCCGACCGCGCGCGACAAGAGCGCGGCATCTTCTGCCGCGTCGTCGGACTCTAATCGTCCGTAGCTGCCCGAACCCTCGCGGTAGAGTACCTGAACACTGGTTTCTGGGAGCGCAAGCAGCGCGGCGACTCTTTTCCGCGTGTAGAAAGGGCCTTGGGAGCCTGCCCAGATCGTCGCTCGATCTTCGCGCACATCCGCCACTGCGCAGGACGGGCCTAACATGCCATGAAGCTGAAAGGGCCAACGGTAGGTCGCTTCGAATGTCTTGTGTGCCCCGGCAAACTCAGTGTCGAAGTTTCCCCGATTGACCACCACCTGGTCGCGGAAGCTCTTGGTGTTCTTTAAGTACTCATAAACCTCGTCCAGGCTGTTGGGGAGCTTAGTGGCTGGAGCAGACCAAGTCACCTTTAGCGCGCGGCTGGCTTGAATCGCGGACCACTCGGTCTCAGCCACTATGCCGACGAATCCCCCCTCCTGGACGACTTTTATGATTCGGGGGATGTGCTGGATGGAGCTTTCGTCCACGCTCAGCGGTTTTGAATTGACTACGGCTGGACGTACCACACGGCCATGCAGCATTTCGGGAACGCGGACATCCTGCGAGTAGGTAAATTCCCCGGTGAATTTGGACGGCAGATCAACCCGGGCCACGGAGGCGCCTACAATTTTGTAATCTTTGGGATCTTTGGCGCGGACCTCCGGGGCGACTTTCAAGTCCCAACCGGTGCCGGTGGCGGTGATCCTCAGGTTGAAGCGCTGGCCCCCGATGAGATCTCCGTATGAAATTTTCTGGGCTGGATTGGTGGCAACACGAACCACGCCCTCAGCGACGGCGAGTTTTTCGAGGGGCGTTGCCAGACGTGCCGAAGCGAGTTTCAGAAGTTCCTGCCGCGCCGCTGCCGCCGCTTGCCGCAACTGTGGCCCGCCGCGTTCGAGTGTCCGGCTGGCTGCGGTGACGGCCTGGTCGATCGTTTTGGCGGTGTCGCCCGCATCCATCTTGACCTGCGCGAAGGTCACATCCAATTCTTCCGCGACGATTTGGGAGAGCGCAGTTTCTACGCCAGTGCCCAACTCAACTTTGCTGGTAAAGACGGTGACGCTTCCGTCGGGCGCGACTTTCAGCCAGGAATCGAGCGAGGTGGCTTCCGGCGGAGCCGCAGAGACAGAGTTGCCCGACATCGCGAGCGCCTGAGACAGCGGGCCGAAAAAATTGAAAGATACGATGAGCGCGCCGGTCCCCTTCAGGAACTCTCTGCGAGGCAACTGCTGCGGTGTGACAGGAAGTTCTTTCACGCGCTTTCCTTGGCCGCGCGCCGGACCGCGCGGACCACTCGCAAATGACTTCCGCAGCGGCAGAGAACGCCGTCCAGCGCCTCCTTGATCTCCGCCTCGGTAGGGTTGGGTTTGGCGTCGAGCAGAACTTTGGCGGTCATGATGATGCCGTTCATACAAAAGCCGCACTGTGCCGCTTGTTCCGCGATAAATGCTTTTTGCAGCGGGTGAGGATGGGCCACGCTACCCAGGCCTTCCAGGGTGGTGATGCTTCGGGTGCGAACGGAGGAAACCGGGACACTGCATGAACGGACTGTCGCGCCGTTCATGATGACCGTGCACGCACCGCACTGGGCAAGGCCGCAGCCGAACCGCGGCCCTTGCAGCCCCAGATCATCGCGCAACACATAAAGAAGGGGAGTGCTGGGATCGGTGTCCACGACACGCGGCTTGCCGTTGACTTTAAGCGAGATCTTCGCCATGCCGGTTTTTCCTTGGCCTACTTCGGATACCAATCAAGCAGGCGCACTTCGATGCCGGTCCCTTCCAACCCCTTTTGAAAGACGGCGAGATCGGACCCGCGGTAGTGATAGGGAATGACTATCTTCGGGTGAAACGCTTTGACCGCTTCGGCGGCTTCGTCGGGAGGCATGGTGTAGGGCAGATTCATGCATACGAAGGCGACGTCGATGTTCTTCAGCGCGCGCATTTCAGGGACGCCTTCAGTGTCCCCCGAGAAATAAAAATGCACGCCGCCGTAGGTAAGCAGGTAACCGTTGCCGCGTCCCTTGTCGTGGAACAGCTTGCCTGCGGCCGGGCCGCGGGTGAGGTTATACGCGGGAACGGCTTCGATGCTCCAGCCTTGCCATGATTGAGTTTCCCCATTGGCAATCGGCTTGGCGCTGGTGACGGTCTTGACCACGGCCGGGGCCGCCAAGATTTCTGTTCCTTCCTTGCTCACCTGGGCGATCGAAGCGGGGTCCATGTGGTCGGGGTGAATATCGGTGATCAGGACCAAATCCGCTTTCGGAGATCCGGCAAGCTTGGCGGGTTTGGCCGGATCCAAGTAGATGATCTTTCCTCCCGCTTCGATCCGCGTGCTGGCGTGAAACAGCGGAGTGATCTTGACATCTCCCGCCGAAGTTGGAAACGTTTGCGTGGCAGCGGCCGAGTATGCGAGTGACGACATGGATAAAATCAACGTAGCAAGAGCCAGATTTATTTTCATCTTGACCTCAGTCTTTCTTAATCTCCAGCGAACAAGAATCCCCAGGCGGGATTGCTCGCCGTGGTTAAACATCAAAAAATACAGTTTCACGTTCGCCACGAAGATGGATGTCAATCCGCCAGCTTCCCTGGCGCGCCGGGTCCGGTTGCGCCATCAGAGTAGAACGACGCTCCTCCGGCACAAGCGAGAGCACGGGGTCGGTGGCATTGGCAGCATCTCCGGCAAAGTAGATTCGTGTGGATAAACGCTTCAGAAGGCCGCGCGAGAACACTCCAATATTAAGATGAGGGGCCTGCGATTGTCCGCCCGGGCCCGCGACCCGGCCCGGCTTGATGGTTTCAAATACACAGATGCCGTCGGCGGAGGTGGGCAGGCGGCCAAAACCGTAAAATGCAGGATCGGGAGCTTCCTCCTGCATATCGTCCGGGTGGTTGTATTTCCCATCCGCGTCTGCCTGCCACAATTCGATCATGCCGTCTGGGACGGGAGCGTCCACGCCATCGAGAACGCGGCAAGTCAACCAGATACGTTCTCCTTTTACTTGCGGGCCAGCAAGGCATCCGATCGAGCGATTGATGGTAAGACCCAGGTGTAGATATGGGCCAACAGTTTGCCACGGGGTTGGAGTCAGGTCCATATCACTCCTCGAAGGGCGTAGCCTCGCGGCCACGCAAGACAATATCAAAATGAAAACCCAACGCCCACTCGGGGATGGTCGTTTTCAGATCGAAGCGCGAGATCAGGCGCTGCTGCGCTTTTTCATCCGGGATGGAGTGCAGCACCGGATCATAAGGAAACAGCGGATCGCCGGGGAAATACATCTGGGTGACCAGCCGGGTGGCGAATGCCGGCCCGAAAATAGAGAAATGAATGTGCGCCGGCCGCCACGCATTGTGGTGATTGCGCCAGGGATAAGCGCCCGGCTTGATGGTCACAAAGCGATAGGCGCCCTGCGCATCGGTCAATGCGCGGCCTGCCCCGCTGAAATTGGGATCGAGTGGACAAGGATGATCGTCATTCACGTGTAAGTAGCGTCCGCCCGCGTTGGCCTGCCAGATCTCAATCAGGGTATTGGGAACCGGACGGCCATCTCCATCCAGCACGCGCCCGCTGACAATGATGCGCTCTCCTACCGGCTCGCCGGCGTGCTGGCGAGTGAGATCACTGTCGGTTTCCGCGACTGCCTCGTGACCAAATACCGGCCCAGTGATTTCCGAAAGCGTATGCGGCAGAAGAACCAGTGGCTTGGAAGGCGCCCGCAGCCTGGTTGCGACATAGGCGGGATAAAGATAGTCGGGTTGTGAGCCAGGCTCCATCCGGCGATAGGGGATCACAGAAGGCGTTGTCTTTCGGTCCGTGGATGAAAGAGACATGGTGTTCTCCTTTATATGCTAACCCTACCGCCGAGGTTGTCCCTCCGCAGCACAGAATTCCTTACGGTTCTGGCGGCGCTGCCGCCGAATATCCATCGGGATAAAAATGTACCGCGACGGTATGCGGTACTCCGCGCGAACCGAACCATATGGTGTTGTTTGACTCAACTTCAATCTTGGGTACGCTCCAGTTCAGCTGCGGCAGCGGATAATACGTGAACTGCCGGTTGCGCGGCTCGAACTTGATGATTGAATCATTGAAGTGGTCCGTTACCCAGATATTATCTGCGCGGTCTGGCCAAGTCTCATACGCGTGGGTGTAGCGCATCGGAGGCTTATACTCGTGCATCTCGCCGGTAGCCGGATCGAGCGATCCAATCTGATTCAGACGATATTGCGAAAACCAGATCACTCCCTTGGAATCGACCCCGAGGCGGCGAATCCCGCCATAAGGGGTAGGCGGCGTGTATTCGGTAAAGATTTCGCTCGCGGGGTCGAACTTGATGACCAACCCCTTGGCAAAACTGGCCGTCCAGAGATTGCCTTTCTGGTCCACGATCAGGCCATAGGGGCTGGCGTCGGCGGTGGGAGTCCCCCATTGGAAGACTTGCCGCGTTTCCGCATCCAGCCTGCCCAGTGAGCTGCCTTGAATCTGGCCGTACCAGATGTTGTCGTTCTGGTCCTTTACCACCTGCAACAGCGAACCTTCCGAGGGCAGTGTGTACCGTGTCGTCTTGCCCGTGGCGGGATCCAGCTCGCCAACTTTGCCGCCTTGCGATTCCGCCCAGAAGACGTGGCCCTGGCGGTTGATGGCCACTCCGTGGGGATAGACTCCCTTGGGTGCGTCGGGAGCGTCGATCGGAAACTGTTTCCAGCGCAATGCCGGATTCAACTGGCGGGGATCGAGGCGAACGATCTCGCTGGCGACCGACCCCGTGTACCACACATGACCGTCGGGGGAGGGCATGGGGTCGTGCAGGATCTGGTTGTGCGCGGTGATCATCACAATCGCAGCGTCATCCATGATCTGTTCGCTTCCACTCGGGACCGGCAGGTCCGGAGCGTCATATTCCACAAATAGCGCCTTGGACAACGCATCTTCATCTACAAGGTAGGGATCGTGTCGCAACTGGCGGTTGGGCGAGTCCGGTTTGAAGTTGTCCGCCAGGTACTTGACGATGGTGTTTTTTTCCGCGGCCGAGAGTTGGGTGTGTCCGAGCACGGGAGCGGCGTGGAAACTTGGTCCGTAGGTCATTACGTTCAAACCTGCCCGCCAGCCTGCCTCGGTACGGTCCTGATTGTTAAAGAAATCTCCACCGTGACACTCCATGCAGGTCTTCTCCACCAGATCGCGCGCCGGGCCGGGAGGGTAAAGTTCATCGTAATCCAGGAATGTGATATTGGGATCGGGGGCTTTTTTTGTGACCGCAAAATCGGCGGTCAATGTCTGTCCAGGGGCCAGAGCCGCTTTCCGCGCGGATGAATCGTAACCCTCTTGCAGCACGCTCACTTCATAGGCTCCGGGGAGGGCTTGCGGGATGGAGTACCGGCCCTCGCGCGTGAACACGACATACCAGAGTTTATAAACAAGATTGTGGGCGGTGACTCGGAACCCACGCACGGCCCCCGCGTCCGCAGTGACTACGCCAGTGATCGTTCCCCGCTTTGGGACCTGGGAAAAATCATAACTGCCGGCGGACATCACCCGGCTGGACGATGCTGAAGTTTTGCCGTGCCCTGGCGCTGCTCCGAAGCGGTCCAGGTATTGAAGAAGCGGCGCCATCTCGTCTGGCGAAAGTCGCGCGCCCCGGCCAATCATGGTCCTTACTACGTGGCGCCACTCCGGTTGCGTATGCCGCGCCTCGGTGACACGGGTCAGGGAATGGCAATCGATACACTTTGCCGCTGCGATTTTTCTCCCGGCTTCTTCCTGCGCGGAGGCGGAGGAGCCCGGTCCCTGCGCAAACGCGCCTAAAGAGAGCGCGAACCCGCAGATGAAAAACGAAAGAGCCTTCATAGCGCGCGTGGCGAACATTTGTCCTTGCCCCATTGGCGGTCGTTTGATTCTCCCGGCCCCAAAGGCCGAGCTAGTTCAACAAAGGAATGCTCTTCGCAGGAGGCGGAGCAGGTAGCGATTTCAGGAATGCGTAAATGTCAGCCAGGTCCGCATCCGAAACCACTTTCTTGGTGTAGGGCGGCATCTGGCCAACCGGCTGACGAATGTATCGCGCCAGGGCGGAGAACTCCATCGGATCAGGCCCTAAACGGGGCCCGCTGAACCTGGAACCCTGCGCCTCGCGCCCATGGCACTCATAGCAGCCATAAGAAGTGTAGAGCTCTTTTCCGTGCTCAGCATTCCCGGCGGAAGTGGCGGTATGGGAGTGAGTTGTAGTTGCTTGAGGTCCAGCCTGCGCAAGCAACGCGAACAACCCTACGAAGGCCGTGGCGCCGAGAAAAAAATGGACCATCACGCGCGAGACGCGATGGCGAAGAACATCGTTTCGAGCTTTCACGTTTTTCTCCTCAAAAGCAATGACGGTCCAGTCGTACTCCGCTTAGCGCGGCTGCGTGACCACGTCGACCAGAGCCGGTTCGCCGTTCTGGACCACCTGGATGGCACGTTGGATCGCGGGACCGAGGTCTTTCGGATCGGTGATTGGGCCTTCGGCATGCACGCCCATGCTCTGGGCGAGTTTGGCGTAGTCAATGTCCGGCCCAACGATGGTGGTACCAATATTGGCGCGCGTTATGCCGCGATTGTGGCGATCGGCCATCCTCTGGATATGCATTAACTCCTGATGATAACCACGGTTGTTATGCATAATGCTGAGAAGTGGAATATGGTGATGCGCCGAGGTCCAGAGAATTCCTGGCGCGTACATCAGGTCACCGTCGCACTGAATGGTAACGGTAAAGCGGCCGTGTTTCTTGTTCGCCAGAGCGGCGCCCAGGGATGCAGGCGCGCCATATCCGATGCCGTGGCCGCCCGCGCCCCCGATGGAGTGATAGTGCTTCTCGAAAGCCCACAGCCGGGTCGGCCAGTTGCTGACCCAAGGCGTGGTTTCCGACACCAGCGACCAGTCCTTGTCCTTGATTTGCGCCCAAATTTCAGCGCACAAGCGGGCGGTGGTAATTGGACTCGCGTCCCACCCGTAAGTGGCTTCGGTGCGCGCTTGTTGCAGGGCCTCCTGCCGCGCAGTGGCGAAGTTCTCGCCCCGCTGCTGGAAAACCCGCTGGCGGTCGGCGGTGATCCCGCGTTTGACGGCTTCGATCAGCGAGGGCAAGGTCGCCTCCGCGTCGGCCGCCATCGCCAGGTCCACTTCGGTGTAACGCTGGAAGTCCTGATAATTGCTCTTCAGATAAAGGTCACTGGCGGTGATGCTGATCAGCTTCGCGCCAGGACTGGTAAGCAGTTCAGACGAGCGATGCAGTTGCTCGCGGAAGGAATTAACTGTGCCCCAGAAGTCTGTCACTTCGAGTCCCAGGATCACGTCGGCATCGGCGATCAGCGACCGGCTCTGCGCGGATTGGTTGAGAGGGTGACGCGAGGGGAAATTCATCCGTCCACCCTGATCGATCACCGGGGCCTGCAAGGTTTCAGCCAGTTCGATGAGAAGGGCGAGGCCGGCCGGCGTGCGCGCGACGCGATCGGTGATGATCAGCGGATTCTGCGCCGCCACGAGCAGCCGCGCCGCTTCCGCCACCGACCCGGAGTCCCCTTGTGGAGGTGTCGCCAAGGTCAGCTTGGGGATGTGCAGGCCGCCGTATTCGGAAGCGTCCCTCTCCTGGAGCTCGCTGTCGGATACCAGCAACACCGGCGCCATGGGCGGAGTCATGGCAATCTTGTAGGCCCGCACGGCGGATTCCACGTGGTGGGGCAGCGAGGCCGGCAAATCGTCCCATTTCACGAAGTCGCGGACCGTCGCGGCCGCATCCTGCACGCTGTGGTCCCATTCCACTCCCGGACGGCGCAAGGTCGCGTCCATCATGTTCCCCATGGTGATGTAGACGGGCACGCGGTCGCAGTATGCGTTATAGATGGCCATGGCGGCATGCTGCATTCCCACCGTGCCGTGAAGAAATACCCCCATGGGCTTGCCCTCGATCTTGGCGTAGCCGTGCGCCATGCCGACGGCGGATTCTTCATGGCAGCAGGTGATGAATTCAGGGGCTTTGTTTCCCCCATAGTTGATGACCGATTCGTGGAGTCCGCGGTAACTCGATCCAGGATTGGCGGCAATATATTCGATGCCCAGCGACTTGATGACATCGACCATGATGTCGGCGCCGGGTCTGTCGGTGGTCAGCACTTCGAGGCCCGAAGGGTTGCCGGTTTCGGCTTGCTTCGACATCGGCGGCGGCCCGCCCTGCGGACCGGGGCCAGGCTTTTGCGCGACCGCGGCTCCCGTACCCGCGGCCAGCGCTGCCACTCCGGCGGCAGAGCCCTTCAGGAAATCGCGACGGTTTACAGAACCTCTCTTGGACCTTGCCACAATGCCCCCTCAGTGTTGGTACTTCACCACCTACAAAATTTATATCACATGTTAAGTATTAGTTCGTGCGTCAGCTTGTGGCTGGACGGACGTACCGATACTCGAAGGCCACTCAGTCCTGCACCGTATAGATCAGGACTTCCGCGCCGTGATCGGCGCGCGCGGGAACCGCAACGTAGAGCACTTCAAAGCCCTTCCTGCCTTTGCCAAAATAGCCTCCGGTGCGGGCGCCCACTGCCGAAGGGACCCGTGCCAGAAGCTCATAGCGGCCCGCTTTCATGTACTGAAACACATCGAGGAACCCTTCGCCGCCCAGAACATAAACGCGGTTGCGCGAGGAGTCGAAGTACACATCGTCGGAATTCTGCACGCAGGGCAGGGCCGCAACCTGGCGGCCGGAGCGGGTATCGAAAACCAGCAGGCGCGGCGGCGCGTGGGTCGCCACGAACAGCCGGCGCCCGGCCTCATCCAGCGCCATGGGGAAGTTGCTTTCCACCGCTAGCGGCCACTTCGAGATCGCATGCGTGCTGCGGTCGATCACCGCAATCTGTTTTAGGTCCGGCAGGTTCACGTAGACATTCGGGCCGGACTTTTCCAGCTGGAAAGACTCGGGATGTGCGCCCAGTTTGAATTCTTCGTCAAGCCGTCGGTTGGTCATTGCGTCGACCTCAGCAATGGCCCCGGCGGCGGCGTCGCCATAACCGACATAGACCAGGTTTCTCCCTGGATCGTAGCGAAGATTGTCGACGTCGTCTCCAAAGTCAATGGAAGTGATGAGCTCAAGCGAGTCGCCCTTGTAGATATAGAGTTTGCCTTCATCGCTCCCGACAAAAAGTTCGTTTGACGCAGAAGAATAGACGACTCCCTGCGGCCTCGCTACTCCTGCGATACTGTGGACGACTCTTCCCGCGCTCAAGTCCAGCACCTCTTCCGTGTTGTTGCCAAGAGCGGAGACAAAAAGGCGTCCTTTGGGATCAAGCCCGAAGTGGTCGATGCGTCCCAGTACACCCGGAAGAGGGATCGCTCCCGTCAACACGAGTGGTTGCGTTCTACGCGGCGGCAGGTTTGTCTGCGCGCACAAACCGGTGACGCTGGCGATCGCCAACAGCACAGTGGGCCAAGCCTTGTAACTCTGGTTCATCGGGCGAATCTCCCGCTGAATAACTTCCAATTGTGAGTGCGGCTCATCGTAGTAACGGAGCGAGCATATTCGCATGCTCGTGAAGGATCGGGAGAAAGCGATGAATCATCTCCGCCGCCGACACGCGCGCGGCATGTACGCCAATGTTCATTGCCGCTACCACACGGTCCTGATGGTTCCAGACGGGCACGGCAATCGAGCGCAAGCCGAGTTCGAGTTCCTCGTCGGCGAGAGCAAAACCATCGGCACGGACGCGGCGGATGATCTCTCCCAATAAGTTTTTGTCGGTGATGGTCTTGGGCGTGAGGGCATGGGTCTCCAGTCGGTCAAGATACGAAACCAGTTCCACTTCGGGAAGCGCCGCCAGCAGGATTCGTCCCATCGAAGTGCAGTAGGCGGGCAGGCGGCTGCCGATGGAAAGTCCGACCGACATCACCCGCTTGGCGCTCGATCGTCCGATGTACACAATTTGCTCGCCGTCGAGCACGCTCAGCGAGCTGGATTCATGCACGACCTCGGTAATACGCTCCAAAGTCGGCTGCGCGATCGCGGGCAGGGAATTGGACGACAAATAGGAAAAACCAAGCTTCAGGACCCGGGTCTTAAGCCGAAAAGTCCGGCCTAAGCTCTCGACGTATCCCAGCATGGCAAGCGTAAGCAAAGACCGCCGCACCGCCGCCCGAGACAGTTTGGTCACTCGTGATATGTCTGCGACCGCCAAACCGTCGGTGTGGCCTTCAAATGCCTCGATGACCTTCAGGCCGCGGGCCAGCGATAAGACGAAGTCGGGGTTGCCTTCAAATCCCGCCAGTTCATTCGAAGCGTGATTGCTCCGGCTCGATTCGAGGGTGGTCTTGATGGACACGGATCCGGATGCCCCCCGTAAAGTGGCGACCATTTCAATCCCCCGCTCGTCGGCGATATTCGCACATATGGCCGATTATTTGCAATCACTAATTTTGGTAGGTCGCACCAATTAAAGCTTTTCTTTGCGAACTTTGCGTCTTCCTTTGCGCTCTTTGCGGTCAAAGCCTTTGCTTTAGCTCTATAAGATTAAAAAGCCGCAACCGCAAAGAACGCAGAGAACGGCCCGCAGAGATCGCAAAGAAAACCAAACTGAGGCGGGCTAAATCCGGGAAAAGATCCACTTGACAAATCCCGTGAGCTGTCATATTTTCTTAGCGCACACAATAGCGATAATCGCACAGGTTCTACAGAGTGAATGGGGCGAGCCGAAGACGATTTCTTAAGGGCGGGGCTGCACTGGCCGGTTTCGCCGTGGGCGGAATGCGGTCTGCGAGCGGTCAAGCTCCCGACTCTGAGACACCCGCAACACCGCCCAGATCATTGGCCTACGGCGAGCGCTCCCCATTTGAGACCTCGGCACGCATCGGGAGCACGGGTCTGTACACGTTCGAGGGTACGAGGACCAAGGACTTCGGGTTACGGACTCCGCTTCAGGATACGGTCGGGATCATTACCCCGGCCTCACTTCACTTCGTGATTTCTCACGGCTATGCTCCCCCGGACATTGACCCCCAGCAACACCGCCTTCTGATTCACGGGATGGTGGATCGTCCTTTGATTCTTTCGGTCGAGGATTTGAAACGGCTGCCTTCGGTGTCCCGAACTCACTTCATCGAGTGCAACGCCAACAGCGCTCCAGCCGGCCCAGCGGCGGAGACCCGCAACAAGAAGACGGCGACCGTCCAGGAAACCCACGGCTATACCAGTTGTAGCGAGTGGACTGGAGTGCCATTGTCCGACCTGCTCAACCAGGTGGGCGTACAAAAGGGCGCGGCCTGGATTGTCGCCGAAGGATCGGAAGCAGGGAAGCACACGAAAAGTATCCCGCTGGAAAAAGCCATGGACGATGTTCTGGTGGTGTATGGCCAGAATGGTGAAGCCTTGCGCCCGCAGCAGGGTTACCCCTTGCGGCTGCTGGTTCCCGGTTGGGAGGGAATCAACAATGTGAAGTGGTTGCGGCGAATCAAGCTGGTGGACCAACCCTACATGGGAATGTGGGAGAGCACGAAATATCCAAGTCTCCGGCTGGACGGAAAAGCCCGTTGGTTTCAGTTCGAGATGGGCCCGAGATCGGTCATTACCCGTCCCTCCGGCGGGCAGCATTTACCTACGCCTGGGTCTTATGAAATCACCGGCCTGGCTTGGTCTGGCAAAGGCGCCATCCGCAGAGTCGAAGTGTCCACCGATGGCGGAAAGACCTGGCAGGATGCTCACATGCAGGAACCAGTCCACAGAAAAGCGCACACCCGGTTTGGGTTGATGTGGAATTGGGACGGAGAAGAAGCGATGCTCCAGAGTCGTTGCACGGACGACGAAGGTCAGGTGCAACCGACCCTCGCCGAACTGGAGAGCATCTGGAACGTGAAGCCGGACTACTGGCGGAGGACCTCATTCATTGTCGGTCACTTCAATGCGATCCAACCCTGGAAAGTCGACCGCGACGGGAGCGTCTACAATGCGATCTTCCAGTAGATTGATGACGATTCTCCTGCTGGTTGGCGGCGCGGCGATGGCGCAAACCCCCAAGTACAAGAACGTAGGCAAAGCTCCCAGCGAAAAAGAGATTCAGGCCTGGGACATCGCGATCAGCACCGAGGGACGCGAGCTTCCGCCGGGAAAAGGCACAGCCAAAGAAGGCGCGCCCATCTACGCGGAGAAGTGCTCGAAGTGCCACGGGGCGACCGGACAGGAAGCGCAACTCGGTCCGCGGCTGGTCGGCGGCAAAGGCACACTGGACACGCTTCACCCGGTCATGACAATCGGGAGCTATTGGCCGTTTGCCACGACCATCTGGGACTATATCAACCGCGCCATGCCGCGCATGAAAGAGGGATCGCTGAGTCCGAATGAAGTTTACTCGTTGACCGCGTTTCTGCTCTATAAAAACGACATCATTCAGGAGACCGAGGTGATGGACGCCAAAAGTCTGCCTAAGGTTCAGATGCCGAACCGGAATGGATTCATCCCCCCGCGGTTGGAGGACATCGGCGATGTCCGCAAGCGGGACTGCACCTTGGGGCATTGCCGGTAGTGAGTTTTTTCGGACCCCTAGCTTGCACGATTTGGTTTGAGGGGTCCCGGCGGACCTTTCCAACAAGGACCGCCAGGTGATAATCGTCAACTTCCACTCTGGAGTGGTTATGAGGCGCGGGGTTCTTCCTGTTTTGTCGTTGCTTCTTGGTCTTTCCGTGGTGCTCTGTGGTCAGCAAGATGGGCAGCAGAAGCCACTAACGGACAAGCAGAAGCTCGGTCAACGGATATTCCAGCAGCGGTGTTCCATCTGCCATACGCAAGCCATGGTCATCAGCAAACCGTATGGCCCGCTGTTGAATAAAGACCGGATCGAAGGCCGGGAAGCTACGGTGCGCACCACGATCCAGGAGGGCGTGACCGGCATGATGCCTGGGTTCCGCTACGGAATGGATTCCTCCGAAGTGAACGCGATTCTCGAATATCTGAAAACGGTGGAGAAACCCGCGCAACCCATTACCAATTGGACCGCGGAACACTGAGGAGAAGGACTAGCATGCGTGGATTCCAGAGATTAGGCATGATGGCGGCAGCCGGCGCAGTGCTTGGGGCTTTCTTTCTCAGCCCAAAACCGGGAGGCGCTGCTTCCGCGGAGAAAGTGCTGCTCACGGGCAAGGTGACCTCTGACTCTGGGGAAGCGATGGAGGGGGTTACGGTTTCTGCAAGACGGGAAGGGCAGACCATCACCACCAGCGTTTTTAGCGACGAGCACGGGAACTACTACTTGCCTTCGTCTCTGCCCACGGGAAAATACAACCTTTGGGCCCAGGCCGAGGGCTATAGCACGGAACGCGCGGAGGTGGACGTAGAGGCTGGGGTCCGCCATCAAGACTTCACGCTGAAGCCGGCGCAAGAATTCATCAAGCAACTGACCGGCCAGGAATATATTGCCGCGCTGCCCGAAGACACGCCGCAGCATCGCCGCATGAAGGACATGTTCGTCAACAACTGTACCGGCTGCCATGAAGCCAGCTACATCCTGCAAAACCGGTTCGATCAACAAGGCTGGGAAGCCGTAATCAACCTGATGAGCAAGCTGGCCAACGGCGGCGGCAATTATGGCGGTCCGGACCAGGCCCCTTTCCCAGTGATGCAGTATTACAAGAAAGACCTCGCGTCTTATTTGGCCGAGATGCGCGGGCCCGGCCCCTCGCCGATGCAAGTCAAGCCGGGTGCTCGTCCAAAAGGCGAAGCCACGCTGGCGGTGGTTACCGAATATGCCCTCCCCCGGGCCGATTCAAGTTTGTACGCGAGTGAGGACGGCTATGCCAGGAACGACGGCAGCGATTGGTCTCTGGGCACACCGTCTCGTTTGAATGGCGTTGGCGGTACGCATGACACCCAGATGGATTTCAACGGAAATATCTGGTTTACCTATGCTCAGCCGAGCTTTGTTCGATCCCTGGGCATGGTCGACGGCAAGACCGGCAAAGTCACCGACATCAAAATACCGGGCATTCATGGGATGGCGGCGTTCACTCACGGCCTGACCATCGATCACAACGGAATCCTTTGGTCTACGGCTGCCGGCGCCGCTTCCTTAGATGGAGGTGTCGGAAGCCTGGCCAGGATCGACCCCAATACTCAAAAGGTGGATGTTTACACGCCCCCGAAAGGCATGAGTGGAATTTCTCTCAGCCTCGACGAAGATGGGAAGGGCAACATCTGGGGGAGCACGGAAGCCGGCGCGCTCCGGTTCGATCCGATCAGCAAAGAGTTCACCGAGTTCAAGTCGGTCACCCAGGTCAATGCGGAGGGAACCGGACAGTCTTATGGCGTCACCGGCGACCGCGAAGGCAACGGCTGGTGGACACAAATGTTCATTGATCGGGTGGGGAAAGGCGAGGTAAAAGAAAAAAAGTCGGTCGAGATCAAACTACCGCCCCACCCGCAGGCATCGGCCGATGCGATCACTCCTGAAGACAAGCAGATCTACTCCATGGCGGGAGTGTTTATGTCCGACTTTTCCGGGCTCACTTCGCAGGGGCCGCGCCGTATGGGCGCCGACAAGAACGGAGACGCGGTATGGGTCGGCGATTTTTGGGGCGGCAACCTGGCCAAGATTGACATCCACACGCTGAAGGCGACTCTGTACCCGTACCCCAAACCTGGGCCTGGAACCTACGATGTCGTCGTCGACAGTCACCATAAGGTTTGGGTGAATCTACTGAATGGCGATGCGATTGCCAAGTTCGACCCTGCTACGGAAACATGGACGGAGTATCCGCTGCCGACGCACGGCCTCGAAATGCGACACATTGCCCTGAGTGAGCACGACGGACCTCCGCAGATCATTCTGAGTTATTTCCGTGCAGGGAAAGTCGCGCGCGTGCAATTCCGAACTCAGGAAGAACTACAGGCACTCAAGGCCCAAGTCAGCGAGTCGTCCGTTCAGGCACAAAAGTAGCAGCGGAGATCGCCTTACGCGCAAGCACGTAGCAGGGGGGATTTTTTCGGATGCAAAGGGAGAGGTCGGGGAAGCCAGCTCTTTATGGCAGCAAGCTGCTTGGCCGGCGGGCAGTGCTGAAGGCATTGATCGGGTTGGGCGGCGCCTGTGCGGCGGGCCGGTTCTTGCCGGGAACGAGCGCCTTCGCGGCCACCGCCGATCTGAATGCGCAGACCGTACATTACCCTTCCGGCGAATTTCAGATCGAAAGCTACTTCGTGAAACCAAAGAGTGCGGGGAAGTACCCGGCGATTCTGGTGGTCCACGATGACACCGGCCTGGACGAGTTCGTGCGGGAGGCGACGCGCCGCTTTGCGTCTGCGGGTTTTGCCGCACTGGCTCCCGATTTGCTGTCGCGTGTGGGCGGAATGGCGAAAATGAAATCCGCCGAGGAAACGCAAAATGCCATCACCCACTTGTCGGTCGAACAGAGTGTCCAGGATATGGTGAAGGGTGTCTCCTTTCTGAAGACCGACGTGGAAATAATCCACGACAAAATTTCTTCCGTTGGCTTCGGCTGGGGCGGCGGACGGAACTTCCTATTGGCAGGAGGCGCGGACGACCTGAAGGGCGCGGTCGTCTTCGGCGGGGCGACACCTTCCGATGGACTGGACGACATTGAAGCGCCGATCCTGGCCCACTACGCGCAATTCGATTTCCGGGTTACCGGCAACGCAATGTGGACAGCGAACACCTTCAAGGCGTTAGGCAAGCGTTTTACGTATGATGTCTATCCGAATGTAAGCCGGCATTTCTTCAATGAGACCAGCCCGGAGTACGATGCCGAAGCTGCTAAGCTGGCGTGGACAAGAACTTTGGAGTTCCTGCGCTCTCCCGCTTGAAGCGGCAGCCGGACGGGTAGAGCCGCCGGCAATCGTACCGAGGAGTCAGAGAGAAAACATGGGCAAGCTGAGGTTGTCGTTGGCGTGCTGGAACTACGATCGAACTCGGGGGCTGATGGAAGGGCGTATTCCAGTGGATGGAATCGACCTCACCTACCTGAATCTTCCCGTCGAAGAGACGTTCTTTCGCATGCTGCGTCATCGTGAGTTCGATGCCGCGGAGATGTCACTGTCGTCCTACGTGCTCTCGCTTTTCTCGGAACACCCGCCGTTTATCGCCATTCCGGTGTTTCCCTCCCGGTTCTTCCGTCACTCCTGCATCTACATCAATCGCAACAGTGGTATCCGCGAAGCCAAAGATCTCGTAGGCAAACGAGTCGGCACTCCGGAGTATCAGATGACAGCGGGCGTGTGGATTCGCGGGATCCTGGCGGACGAGTACAGCGTGCCTGTCACTAGCCCGCGATATTTCAACGGCGGGGAGGAGGAACCTGGACGCCCGGAAAAATTGGCGCTCTCGTTGCCCCCGGAATTTCATCTGGAAGCGATCCCGCCCACAAAAACCCTTTCGGCAATGCTGGATGCCGGTGAGATTGACGCTCTCTACACCGCGCGCATGCCATCTACTTTTATTCGCGGATCGGGGAGCGTGAAAAGGCTGTTTGAGGACTACCAGGCGGTGGAGCGCGAATACTATCTGCGCAGCAAAATTTTCCCCATCATGCACACGGTGGTCATTCGCCGCGATGTGTATGAGAAATATCCGTGGGTGGCGCAGTCTCTCTATAAGGCATTTGTCTATGCGCAACGGGAAGTGTATCAGGAGCTTTACCAGACGGCGGCTTTAAAATACATGCTGCCCTGGCTCATCCGGCACGTCGAGGAAACTCGCAGCACACTGGGCCAGGACTTCTGGCCCTACGGATATGAGGCGAACACTCTGGCGTTAAGCACGTTCCTCCGCTACTCCTATGAACAAGGACTTTCCAAACGCTTGCTGAAGCCGCAGGACCTTTTCGCAGCGGAGTCGTTGGAGTCATTCAGGATCTGACCAGATGCAGCTAGCCTCGGGAGCTTCGACCATGGAGAAAAAAACCTTGTCCCGCTGGTGGGCGCTGGGGCGAGGGGATGTAGACGCCACCATTGCCCAGGTTGGTTTTAATCTGGCGCAGATGGTCATTCCGGTTTTCCTGCTGGCGCCGATCGGGATTCCGCTGGCATTCAGCGTTGGGCATCTGCTTCCTGGATACGCGTTGGGATTTCTGGTGGGCTCGCTCGGCTTGACCGTGCTCGCCCGGCGTTTAGGCCGGCGAGAGGGCAGGAGCGACGTCACCGCGCACGTTTACGGGAATAACGTGCCCGCGATCATTGCCTATTCGCTGGCGATCGTCCTTCCGATCTACCTTCAGAGCCACGATCCCATTCGCGCATGGCAAGTTGGGGCTGCGGCGGTTGCGTGGACCGGCATCATCAAGTTGCTGGCCGCGCCTTGCGCAGGACTGTTCCGGCGCGCGGTCCCCGTGCCCGCATCCATGACTGTGTTCGGCGCGGCGATGTACAGTTACCTTGCCCTGGTGTTGTTGCAGCGGGTGTTCGACCAGCCGTTGGTAGGCATCGTGGCGCTCGCCATTGTAGTGGCCAGTGTCTTGGCGAACGTGCCGATCACCCGCTGGCGCATCCCTCCATTTCTGGTGGCGTGGATATTTCCGCTGGGCGTCGGTCTGGCGATCGGTTATGTGCGTCCGGTGTGGCAGGGGGTGTCGGTTGGACTTCCCTTCGTCGTGTCACTGGGGCCACTGCGGAGCCTGGCTCTGGCGCTGCCTTATTTGTCGGTGATCGGCCCCATTGCGATTTACCAGGTCTTGCAGGACATTGCGTCGGTCGAAGGCGCGACCGCTGCCGGGGACAACTATGATGTGCGCAGTGTGGTGGCTTGCGATGGGATCGCAACCTTGCTTTGCGGAGTCGCGGGTAGCGTGATTACGCCGGTTGTGTACGCGCTGCATCCTCCCTACAAGGCCATGGGGGCGCGAATCAGCTTCGCATTTTGGACGCCCATTATTTTTGCGGCTGTGGTCATGAGCGGCCTCACCATCTTTATCGCGCAACTGTTTCCCTGGCCCATCCTGGCCGCGATGATTGCTTATGTGTCCGTGGGTGTGGGCATGGCAACTCTGCGCCGTGTGGACCGGAAGTATCTGGGCGCGGTGCTTCTTGGGTTTGTTTTACCGGCGGGTGCGGTGGTGGCGGCGGCGGTGAACTCCGCTTTGCCAGCCTTAAAGCTTTCGGCGGCGAACCCGGAGGTGCGAGCGGCATTGAATCGGTCCATCTATTGGGACTCGGTGGAAGGGTTGGGCAGTGGATTCCTCTTTCTTGTGTTAGTGGTGGCTGCGCTGCTTACCGAGCTGATCGACCGAAACTTTGGGCGAGCGGCGATGTGGTGCCTGGTGGCTTCGGTTTTCTCCTGGCTGGGGCTGATGCATTCCCCAATTTTCCGCTGGGGGGCCCAGCCGATGTATGCAGCGGGCTGGCTGGCGGCCGCAGCCATCGTGTACTCCGCGCGGTGGTGGAGAGGCGACCTGGAGGCCGCTCCGCGATAGCGGGCTGTTGGACTGGCAGGGGTTTGGAGACCGGAAAGTAAAGCAACGATGAAGACGTTGAAGATATTTGCGGCAGGGCTGGTTCTGGGCGCGATTCTGATTGTGCTTGGAGTTTACCTTTACTTTGTGACCGGCAAGGCTCCAGTCGCGGCTTCCGCGGAGCCCATGCCTTTTGAAGTCATGCTGGCGCACCGCGCGCTGAATGCTCGGATTCAGAAGGAGATGCCGGACCATGCTCCGATCGCGGCTGACGAGGCGAACCTGGTGGCGGGGGCAAAGACGTACCGCGAACACTGTGCAATCTGCCACGGGTTGCCAGGCAGACCTGAAACCGCCATCGCCAAAGGTATGTATCCTCATCCACCGATATTGCTCGAAGGCAAGGGCGTGACCGATGATGAGCCGGGCGAGACTTATTGGAAGGTGGCGAACGGCATCCGGCTGACGGGCATGCCGGGTTTCAGCCAGTCCCTGTCCTCGACCCAGATGTGGCAGGTAAGCCTCCTGATGGCCCACGCGGATAAACTGCCAAAAGCGGTTGCGGACGAGTTCTCCCCCACATCGAGTCCGGATCTCGGAGGAAAGAGCGCGCCAGCCAAGTGAGAACCGGACCCACATGGCGCTCCATAGATTCAAGCCATGCGGTCCCATACAAGAGGGCAACGATGAACTGCCGTTTCATGTGTTCCGCGCCGCTGGTCTTGGTGCTGGCGGCTGCGGGTGTAGTGATGTTTGGGCAGAGGGCCAGTGCCGCGGGCGAGGGCAAAATCACGGGCACCATCAAGTTTGCCGGTACCCCACCGCGCGCTCACGCCATCGACCTTTCCGGGGAACCAACCTGCGAACAACAGCACGCGGGACATCCTTTGCTGAGTGAAAAGGTAGTGGTCGGACCGGATGGCGGCCTGGCCAACGCAGTGGTCTACCTCTCCGAAGGCTTAAGCGTAAACGCTGCCGAAGCCGTGCCTTCGCAGCCGCGGGAGATCGACCAAAAAGGCTGCCAATACGTTCCCCATGTGTTGGCCGTGGACGTTAACCAGAGCGTAAGGGTAGTGAACAGCGACCATACTTCTCATAACGTTCACGTGGTGTCCGACAAGAATCCGGAGTGGGACAAGACCCAGGCTTCCGGGGCGCCGCCCGTGGAAACCAAGTTCAGTCAGCCGGAAGTCATCACCGTGCGGTGCAATGCGCATCCCTGGATGAAGGGCTATATTGTCGTGGTGAAGGGGCCTTACGCGGTAACCGATGATCATGGGGCCTTTACCATTAGCAATGTTCCGCCCGGCAGCTATACGCTAACTGCGTGGCAGGAAACTTACGGGACCCAGACCATGAAAGTTACGGTCGCTCCGGGCAAGACTGCCAATGCTGAGTTCACTTTCAAGCCCGAATAGGGCCGAGGTCCGGGCGCGCGTTTTCAGCTTTTCTTCACATTCAGCGTGTATGGTTAAGTTCTATTTTGAACGTCAGAAAGAGGTCGTTATGCGGCATTTGGTTTTGACCCTCGGATTAGCTCTCTTGGGGCTTTCTCCCCTCCTCAACGCGCAGGATTATCAAGTTACGGGTCGTATCGCAATCGGCGGTACTGGTGGTTGGGACTACCTTTATGCCAACCCGGAAAACGGGAAACTCTACGTCACCCACGGGACTGAAGTGGATGTGGTGGACATGGCATCCGAGAAGCTCACCACGAAAATTACCGGGATGAACCACATCCACGGTATTGCGGTGGCCAACGATCTCAACCGGGGCTTTATCAGCGATGGCGGTGACAATGTGGTTGTGGTTTTCGATTTGAAGTCGAATGCCGTCCTTCAGAAGGTGCCAGCCGGCAAGAACCCGGACGGTATTTTGTACGATCCCTACAGCAAACGGGTCTTCGCGTTCAATGGCCGGAGCAACGATGTGACCGCCATCGATGCCGCGTCCGCCAAGGTTGTGGGGACGATTCCCTTAGAGGGGAAACCCGAGTTCCCGGCGAGTGACGCCAAAGGCAATGTATATGCCAACCTCGAGGACAAGAGCGAACTGGCGCAGATCGACCCGCAGGCGCTGAAGGTGAAAAACACCTGGTCGCTCGCTCCTTGTGAAGAACCGTCGGGTCTTGCGTTCGACGTGGAGGGCCGGCGCCTGTTCTCCGTGTGCTCGAACAAGAAGATGGCGGTGGTGGATGCCGATTCCGGCAAGCTGATTACTACGGTTGCCATCGGTGATGGCCCCGATGCGGCCAACTACGATCCCAAGAACAAGCTGGTGTTCTCTTCGAATGGCGAAGGCACTCTGACTGTCGTGAAGCAAGACAGTCCAGATCATTACACCGTGCTGGGCAATGTTTCCACGGAGAAACGTGCCCGGACCATGACGCTGGACACCCAAACCCACAAGGTCTATTTGGCCGCGGCAGAATTCGGGCCGCCTCCAGCGGCGACGACGGAGAACCCGCGTCCGCGTCCCAGCGTGGTGCCCGACACATTTCACGTACTGATAATGTCGCCGCGCTAACGTAAGTTAAGCGATGGAGCAGAAACCTCCAAACGTGCCCAGGCAATCGGCCCGGTTTCAAAAATACATGGTACTTGCCCGGACTGACGCAATCGGTCGATATGTCTTTGACGCCACTCGGAAGTAATGTTTCCGAGGGTTTCTTAAGTATTTTTTCAGGTAGCTTTGAGACCATTTTGTGTAGAGGTTTACTGGAGATGGCCCGCCTTAGCCTGATCGCAACACTTGCCGCTCTACTGTGGTCCGTTGCAATGTCCGCGCAAAACGAGGCACAGCTCTCTGCTTCGCCAACGCAGCCGGAGGCTGCCCCGCTGGTGCTGACATTTCAGGACGCGCTGTCTCGCGCCCAGCGCAACGTGCCGCAATTTTTGGCCGCTAAAATGGACGCCGGGCTGGCGCACCAGGATAAAGTACAAGCGCGGGCCGCTTTGCTTCCATCACTCAATTACAACACGCAATACCTCTACACCCAGGGCAACGGCACTCCAACGGGCGTTTTCGTTGCCAACAATTTTGTTCACGAATACATCAGCCAGGGAAATACACATGAAGCTCTCAATCTGGGGGGAGGGGAACTTTATGATTTGAGGCGGACACAGGCGGCAGAAGCTGCGGCGCGGGCCAAACTGGAGATTGCCGGCCGCGGATTAGCGGTCACTGTTGCCCAGGCATACTTCGGATTCGCCGCAGCGCAACGCAAATATGCGACGGCGCAAACCGCGCTTTCCGAGTCACAGCGTTTTCTCAAGATCAGCCAGGACCTGGAGCGCGGCGGCGAAGTGGCACATTCCGACACCATCCGGGGGCAGATCCAATTTAACGATCGCCAGCGAGCGTTGCAGGACGCGCGCCTGGCCATGGACAATGCCCGTTTGGCTTTGGCCGTACTTTTGTTTCCCAGCTTTGAGCAGAATTTTACGGTCGCGGATGAGTTGGAATTGCCTCCGGAATTGCCTTCTCTTATCGAGATTCAAAAACTGGCGGCCACGAACAATCCAGAGTTGGCGGCTGCAACCGCAACCGTGATTGCGGCGAACGCGGAAGTTGGGGCCGCGCGCAGCGCCCACTTCCCAACCCTAGGCTTGGACTATTGGTATGGAATTGACTCCAATCACTTTGCCACGCGGAACCCTGACCGGACGCAAAACCTGGGCTATGCAGCGGCAGCCACGCTGAACATTCCAATTTGGAGTTGGGGCGCGACCCAAAGCAAAGTGAAGCAGGCGGAACTTAAACGCGACCAGTCCAAAGTCGAACTCAGCTTTACGCAGCGCCAGTTGGCCGCCAATTTGCAATCGTTCTATCACGAGGCTGAAACATCAAGGGCACAGTTGGCTTTACTCCAGCAGTCCTTCGATCTGGCCAGCGAAAGCCTGCGCCTGGTCACTCTTCGTTATCAGTCGGGTGAAGCCACCGTGCTCGAGGTGGTGGACGCGCAGAACACTCTCACTCAGTCGCACGATGCGTACAATGACGGGCAGGCCCGCTATCGGGTCGCTCTCGCTGAGCTGCAAACACTGACGGGTGGGTTTTGATCAAGATGCGCGACGGTAAAAAGGACCCTCGATTCATCGGTGCTTTCCTGGTCCTCCTTCTATTAATGTTCGGATGCTCGAAACCGGAGCAGGACCCAGCTCCGGTTGTGACCGTACAGATCGCTCCTGTAACCCAGGAGCCGATTGAGAGAGTGATTCACACCGAGGCCATCCTGTATCCGGTGGAGCAGTCGGCCATCACTCCGAAAATCAGCGCGCCGGTGAAACACTTCTACGTGAACCGGGGTAGCCGGGTGAAGGCAGGACAACTGCTGGCCACACTTGAAAGCCAGGATTTGCAGGCTTCAGCGGCCGAGAATAAGGGGGCGTTGTCTCAGGCCGAAGCAGCTTACGAAAGCAGCACTAGCGCGGGTCTCCCGGAGGAATGGCAGAAAGCGGAGCTTGACGCAAACGCAGCCAAGCAGGCGCTGGATGCCGAGCAAAAACTTTTCGACAGCCGCGAGAATTTGTATAAACAGGGGGCCTTGCCGCGTAAAGATTTGGACCAGGCGAGGGTGAGCCTGATTCAAGCAAGAAACCAATCTGAAATTGCACAAAAACATTTGGCCGCGTTGCAGGCCGTGGGCAAGCAGCAACAGCTCAAGTCAGCCAGCGGACAACTGGAGTCGGCGCGCGGTAAATATCTGGGAGCGCAGGCACAACTCAGTTACTCCGAAATCCGCAGCCCGATCAATGGTGTGGTCACCGACCGTCCACTCTATCCCGGCGAAACCGCCTCTCCTGGAACGCCGGTTTTAGTGGTCATGAATACTTCCGAGGTCATTGCGAAAGCGCACATTCCCCAACAGGACGCCGCATTTCTCAAGGTCGGAGACGCGGCTGAGATCACCGCCATGGGAATTGAAGAAAAAATTCCCGCCCGGATCACGGTTGTCAGTCCGGCCACCGACGCTAACAGCACCACCATCGAAATCTGGGTGAAAGCAAGCAATCCCGGTAATCACCTCAAGCCGGGCACCACGGTCCAGCTTTCAACCACTGCGCAAAAGGTTGACCAGGCGCTGGTAGTACCGTCATCGGCCATTTTGAATCTGCCGGAAGGCGGGACGTATGTGATGGTTGTAGGCGCCGACAATCGCGCGCACCAACAGGAGATCCAGCGGGGCATTCAATCTAGTGACAAGGTGCAAGTCACCTCGGGCCTGAAAGTTGGGCAACTGGTGGTCAGCACCGGGGGATACGGACTGCCTGACGGCACGCAAGTGAAAAGGGAAGAGGCCGGCGCAGCGGGAAAACCCGCGAGCGATTGAACCTATGCGACTGAAGGCGATCTTCCATCGGAATCAAAACGATGAGGGTGGTGGACCGCAGTACTGGTACGCCCGGTTCTCTACTCCGATTATTTTTCTGATCCTCACTCTCACGGGAGCAGGGGCCTATTTAGCTTTTAATATTCCCGTATCAGTTTTTCCCTCCACGGATTTTCCCCGGGTTGTGATTGGCGTGGACAACGGCGTCATGCCCATCGACCAGATGCTGGTCACCATCACCCGCCCGATTGAAGAAGCCGTCAACAGCGTTCAGGGCTTGCTGCAAGTGCGTTCGATTACCAGCCGAGGGTCGGCCGAGATCGACCTTTTTTTTGACTGGAATGTGGACATGTTTCAGACCTTGCAGCGAGTGGACTCTGCTTTGACTCGCGTGCAGTCTACGTTGCCGGCGACGGCAGTGGTGGACACGCATCGCCTGACCTTTGCCAGTTTTCCGATCATGGGCTACAGCCTGACTTCCGAAACTGTTCCTGCCACGCAGCTCTGGGAAATGGCGACCTATGATTTGAAACCCCGGCTGAACCGGCTCGAGGGCGTAGCGACGGTGGTGGTGCAAGGCGGACAGGAGCCGGAGTTTCATGTCGTGCCTGATCCCGCCAGACTGCTGAGCACATCAGTGACGGTGACCGATATTCTCGACGCCGTGCGACGTACCAACCTAGTTGATTCACCAGGATTGTTGCCGCAGGGCCACGAGCTCTATCTGACACTGATCAACGGGCAGGTTCGCACGCCCGACCAGATCGGCGACATCGTCATCAAGGCAACACCGGCTGGAGTCCCTGTGCGCATTGGCGATGTGGCGGTGGTGAAAAAAGGGGTGAAACCGGTTTATACCATTGTTACCGCCAACGGTAAGCCTGCTGTGCTGTTGAATATTAATCGGCAGCCCGACAGCAATACCGTCAGCGTTGCGAATGAAGTGCACGATGAAGTGGCGCGCCTACGGCAGACCCTCCCCCCCGGCATTACGCTGACTCCGTTTTACGACCAATCGCTGATCGTCAACGAATCCATCAAGAGCGTTCGGGATGCGATTATTCTCGGGCTGATCCTGGCGTCGGCGATCATGGTCCTGTTTTTGGGCGACTGGGGCACCTCCATTGTCGCCGGTTTAGTCATTCCAGTGACGGTGATGGTCACCCTCATTGTGCTGCGACTGCTCGGGGAAAGCTTCAACCTCATGACGCTGGGCGGATTGGCCGCGGCTGTGGGGCTGGTCATCGATGATGCCATTGTGGTGGTGGAGAACATTGTGCTGCACCGCGATGCCGGCGAACCGCGATTACAGGCGATCCATAGCGCGCTGGCAGAAATTACAGTTCCTCTGCTGGGTTCCACCATTACACCGATTGTGGTTTTTCTACCTTTGATTTCGATCACGTGAGTTACGGGCGTGGTTTTTCGGGCGCTGGCCGTGACCATGGCGGCTGCGCTGCTGACCTCTTTGGTGCTGGCGCTCACCTGGACGCCCACGCTCAGCCAGTACGCGATCTCTGCCAAGCCGCAACCTGGGGGGGAGGGCGAAGGGCGGAAAAACCGAATTACTAGTCTGGTTGCGAAAGCAGAACAAGCTTCTCTTCGTTCGTATGACCGGGCGTTGCGCTTCGCGTTGCAACGGCCTCGCTGGATCACGATTCTCAGCGTGGTATTGATCGCGTGCACCTATCTTTCATATCGCGGGCTGGGCACGGACTTGCTACCTGCAATGGACGAGGGCGGCTTCATTCTCGACTACTTGATGCCCGCTGGAACATCGTTGCAAGAGACCAATCGTGTCTTAACCCACGTGGAAGAGGTCCTGCGCTCTATCCCTGAAGTCGAAAGCACCTCGCGCCGCACCGGCTTGCAACTGGGGCTCGCCGCGGTCACTGAAGCCAATTCCGGAGATTTTACCGTCAAGCTGAAGCAGGACCGCAGCCGTTCCGTCGACGAAGTAATGGAAGATGTACGCGTCAAAATCCATCAGAGCGAACCCGCGTTGGACATTGAACTCCTGCAACTCTTGCAGGACATGATCGGGGATCTGAGCAACGCACCTGAGCCGGTGCAAATCAAGCTGTTCTCTTCGGACCCTGCATTACTTCGAGAATGGGGGCCAAAGGTTGGTGACGCAATTCAAAAGGTACCTGGAGTAGTCGATGTGCTGAACGGAATTGACAACACCATCAGCGGGCCGGCCCTGGTTTATCAAGTGAATCCCACAATCGCGGCGCGCGCGGGGTTTACGCCGGAAGAGGTCGCAGTTGACGCAGCCGCCATGCTGGAAGGCGAACCTGCTCCGACTCCGGTCATCAGCAACGACCGCTCTTACACGCTGCGAATCAGGTACCCAGAGCAGAACCGGGCAACGCGTGAAGCCATGAGCAATACCTTGCTCAACAGCAGCAGCGGCCGCACCGCCACGCTGGGTGCGCTGGCGTCGCTCGAACAAGTGCCGGGACAAACCGAGATCCGCCGCGAGAACCTTCAGCGGGACATTACCGTGACCGCGCGCCTGGAGGGAAGGGACCTGGGAAGTGGCATCGCGGATGTTCAGAAGACCGTAGCGGGTCTCCATCTCCCCGCATCGATTCGTGTGGAATACGGTGGCACTTACGCGGAGCAGCAGCAATCCTTCAAAGACTTGGCATTTGTTTTGCTCCTAGCGGTAGTGCTGGTTTTTCTGGTGTTGCTGTTTGAGTTTCGCAATCTCTCCGCGCCCATCGCGATTCTTGCGTCCGCGCTGCTTTCTACTTCAGGCGTTGTCTTCGCTCTGTTGGTGACTCGCACCACGTTCAATATTTCTTCTTTTATGGGGCTGATCATGGTGATTGGCATCGTGGCCAAGAATGGCATTCTGTTGCTCGACGCCGAACAGAAGTTTCGCAGCTCGGGCATGGCGCCGGATGAGGCCATGATTCAGGCCGGCCAGCGTAGGATGCGGCCCATCGTGATGACCGCCCTGGCGACGGTCGCGGGCATGCTGCCACTGGCGTTCGCCTTGGGGGCCGGCTCGCAGATGCTGCAACCGCTGGCCATCGCGGTGATCGGAGGGATCATGATCTCGATGGTTTTGTCGCTGCTGATTACTCCGGCGGTTTACTTCAGGCTGGCAGGCGGGAAGCCAGAGTAAACATCGAAGGGCTTTTCGCTTGGGCCGTGCGACAATTCTGTATTACTCCTCGCGGCCTAGTGGCTTCCCGTCAGGTCCAACTTGGATCTCTGATTTTTTCCCGTTGCTCATAAGGTGCGCTTCGTAAGCCACCAGTTTGCCGTGCTTGCTGAGAGACTCCACTTTGTGCAATTGGCTGTTACCAGCTTTTGCTCTCAAACCTTCTTGCACCGCAACTGGCAGAGAATCCAGGGCGACCTCTTCTTCCACTTCGACAACAGTACCTTTCGCATCGAGCAGGACATCTTTTTGATGACTACTTACTATCAGTTCAACCTCATAGTAGGTGTTGCCGCCTTCTGTTTCTTGAGAAAAACCGCGGACCGTAGCCCCCTGGCTTTGGGCTTCGACTGTCTTTTGCACGTCCGCTGGTAGATCGGAGCGTTTGATTTTCTTCTCTGTTGCCGTGGCAGGCACGAGCAAAACCAGATTCACAACCAGCGCAAAACATACACAATATGGCGGTTTCACAAGACCTCCTTGCAAACTACTTTCCTACTACCAGGACTTCAAACTGTCCGTCCTCAACCGTGGAAAGAAACAGCTGATGTGTCTTCGGATCCAGCGCCATGGTCTTGGCCCTGGGCAGAGTCTTGACGGTTTCGACGACCGAATACTTGTCGGGTGAGTCCTGCTGAATCACTGTGACCGTGCCCTCGCCGTTGGAATTAAAAACGAGCCGCAAGTCAGAATCGAAAGCGGAAGCATCCACATGGTCGCCGATGGGAACTGTGGCGATGACCTTTCCAGAATCTGCGTCCACGACGGCCATGACCTTGCTTCTACAACCAATGAATATCCGTCGATTGGGGCGGTCCATCGCCATGCTGGACGGCGCTTGGCAGGGCGCTACAGGCCAATGTTGTTCCGCTGACAGCTTGCGCGAATTGATTTTGACAATCTGACTTTCGTCCTCAAGGTTGTTAAAAACGTATCCGTTGCCGTCGGCCACGGCGAACTCCGGCCCGCCACCAAGATCCACGGTGCCAGTCACCTTGCCATCCGCAGCGGAAATCACGGTTGCGCTGTTACTTCCGCCGTTGAAGGCAAAAACCTGGGAAGTGGCCGAATCATAGATGATCGCGTCAGGTTTCTTGCCTGTGGGTACTTCAGCAATGGCTTTGAGGGTTTTCAAGTCGAAGATGGTAACCGTCGAAGTCTGACCATCGCTGACAAATCCGCGCCCTAACTCCGGCGCAATGGCAATTCCATGGACACCGAGCGTGTTCGGGATCTTTCCGACAATCGCGCCAGAGTCTACGTCGAGTACTTCAACTTGGGTACCATGCGAAACGTACAGACGGCGGGCCCCTTCATCAACGGACAAATAATCCCAGCCACCTTGGCCTGGAATCGGAATTTTTTTAATCACGTGATAACCGCCATCGGCAAAAGACAGTGTAGAAAACGCTACACACAGAATCAGTAAAGACAGGACTTTGATATTCATGGGGAAAATTTTTCGATCGTTAATCGTCATGGGTCCTTTCAATTTTCCGATAAATCATTTTAAAGCCGTTAGTGACAGATTGCGCTGCCGGAATCTGTGAATGTCTTACCCGCCTCGGGGACGAACTCCCAGTCGTAGCCCGTAGCGTGGAGTGTGAGCTTGAGCACTCCGTAAGTGTCATCATTTCGAACTTCGCTGTTTGGCTTGGCGGGGCCCATAGCCCGGTGAGAATTTTTCCCTCCGCTGCCTACTACAAATTCGCGAATACCATGGGCGGGATCTGCCTTTCCATCGGGGTCCTGCGGGGCAAAGCGTTCGTAGTCATGATCGTGTCCGTTGATCACTATGTCTGCTTTTGCCTGATAAAGCGTGTCCCATAGGGGTTTCATCGCTGGATCGTTGCCGTGCTTTCCGCCGGAGCTAAATAAAGGTTTGTGGAAGTATGCCAGCGTGCACGTGACGGAATGTTTGGTCAAATCTTCCTTCAGCCACTGTCCTTGCGGAGAAGCGGCGTCACAGCCGCTAACATCAGCGCACTCGCTGTTCAAGACGATGATGTGCCATGCGCCGAGCTCGTAGCTGTAGTATCCCTTCTTTGGATCTCCAGCAGCCGCGCCGAAGTAGCGGTTGTAACCCGAAGCCCCATCACTGTGATATTCATGATTTCCAGGAGCAGGGCGGGTGCGTTCTTTAAATCGCCCCCAGGTCGGCTCATAGCACTTGGCGAAGTTCTCGTCCGATCCGTCAGGATATGCCAAGTCGCCAACGGCAAATACAGTGCCGGGTATTTTCTCGATCAATTTGGCCGTGGCGTAAGCGCCAGCCAGATCGTCGCAGCTGGCAATGTCACCCGCGCCCACCAGCACCGGATCTTTTGATTTCGTCTCCTGGCTCTTCGCTGCCGTAACGCCGATCAAGAACAGGAAAGCCATCAAGAACAGAACGGCATGCTTCGTCATAGTCGCCTTTGAGCACGAACTATATCGAGTGAGTCTGAAGTTTTCGTGAATGCGGTGCCTTCAGCCGGATCATCTCGGTTCATTCGACAAGGTATAGCGCAGGCCGAACGAATATGTCGGCTTGTAGTACTCACGCTGGATCAGGAACTGCGGACTGCCGTTGTAGAAGCCGAACACTTCGTTGGTCAGGTTGAGACCGGAGACAATGAGCTGCAGTCCGCGATACATGCGGAAGCTACCTTGTGCGTCGACCTGGGTGTGAGCGTAGAGATAAGTGTCCCCACCGGGCCCTTTGACGCCGAGAGCGCTTCCATCCTGGAAGCCGTAGCTGAAGATGTTCGCGTCGTTGTGCGAGATACCGACACGAATGGAGATGCGGCCACGATCATAGGTGGGACTAATGTTCCACGTATTGGGGGCCTGTCGCGCTAGAGCTGGCTTGTCGGAACGGCCCGGTACGCCATCGGTTTGTGAGTTCGTATAGCTGTAATTGGCCGATATGCCGAGTCCGCTCATTAGTCCTGGCAGGAACGTAAGATGCTGTTGGTAAGCAATTTCGAAGCCGTACAAGTGTGCGCCGGCACCGTTGATCGGCTGCGATACGTTCCACTGGCCGTTGTTGAATTGCGCACCGAATTGGTTGGTGGTGATCGGTGTCTTCACCGATTCATAGATCGGATCGGTTAACTGCTTGTAAAAGAAGCCCGCCTGGAGGAGGCCGAGCGGTTTCAAATACTGCTCGTAAAGCAGGTCATAGTTATTGGCGTGGGTCGGCTTCAGATTGGGATTGCCGATGTTAATTTGATTGCGGTTCCCTTGCGCGTCGAACGTGGGCGGAAGATCGCTGAAGTTGGGGCGGGCGATTCCACGGCCATAGGCGATACGAATGGCTGCATCACGGGGCAGCCCAAAGCGCAGTTGTACGCTCGGCAGCGCATCCAGATAGGACGAGTTTTGCGTTACCGGAGCAACTCCACCTCCGTTGGAAATCCCATTGCAGTTCGGGTCCGTCGGGTCCGCTTGTGGCGTTCCGCAGAGGAACCCGTTTGCATCGAAAAACACTTTGTTGCCAAGGACATTTTCGTTTGTATTTTCAAAACGCAAGCCGGTTTGCAGGCGGACCCGTCCAAAGTTCACTGTGTTCATCAAGTAACCTGCCGAGACTCGCTCGACCAAATCGTAATTATTGGGGGACGAGTTCTGCGCTGTTGCCGCCGGGTCAATCGCGAAGATGGCGGGGTCGTTCACATTGGCGTTAAAGAACGATTGGACCTTGCTGTAATCTACGGTCGGCCCAAATGTGTAGCTCTTGTCGTAATAATTTGAATTTGTGAAAGTCCCCAGAAAATTTGTCATGGCTGGGGTGTTCACCGAGTTGTATACCGGGTCTCTTGCGTCCTCGAATTTATGGGCGTTACGCAGTTTGGCGCCAAACTCAAAAGTCCCGAAATGCCCTCCGACGGTATAGTTCCTGGCCGTCGAAAACGCCCCCTGCAAATTGAGTTGTGGGCTGTAGCTCTGGCCAACGTCCAAGCCAGCCAAGGTATATTGCGTCGGATCGTAAACGGTGCTGAAGCCACCTTGCGGGACTAGCTTGGGGCGCAGTGGATTTGCAGTGTCCAGGTTAAACTGTATGCCGCTTGGGCCGTTAAAAGCTGCTGTCGAGTAGCCGTGGTCTTCCGAACTGGAGCGTGACACCGACAAATCGTAAGTTAGCAACCACTTGGCGAAGACGTGCTTCCCACCTGCCTCCAAGCTGCCAATGACCTCGACCGGGCGTCGAATTTGAGCGTTGAATGACATGTTCCCATCGGCATTCCCAGTGGTTGCTGGCGCGCCGGTGAACGAGCCAATCGTTGGGGTGTATACCCAGCGATCGCCGAAGTTGTCGAAGTGAGAGTACAGGTAGCGAAGATAAACGCCGGAAATGTCTCCCAGCTTATAGTCCACGCTGCCGGCGAAGCCGCGGCGCGTACGATAGTACCGATATTCACGCAGGTCCTCGGTTTGATAGGTCGGGTAAAAAGGCGCATTGGCGGCCTGTTGCGCCGCGCCGTCACAGCCGTTGGCATCGCACTGCGACGCTTGGACGGCTGGCTCGACATCATCAATGCCTCGTCCATTCCAGTCATAGCTGGCGCCGAACAGCACCCCTAAGCGCTTGCTCGCACCGAAGCGCTTGCCGATAGTTCCATCCACTTCGGTAAGAGAACGGCCACCCACGATTGGGGTATATCCGCCAATACCGTTGAGATAGAGCGTCGGCTTCTCTTCCGCTGTCTTGGTCACTAAGTTGACTGAACCACCAATGGCGTCACCGTCCTGGTTGGCTGAAAGTGTCTTGTTGATTTCAACCGACTCAACCAGATTTGCCGGCAGGACGTCCAACTTGATTTGGCGAACGCCACCTTCCGGCGAAGCTACGTTCACGCCGTTGATAGTTACATTACTGAGGCGCGGCTCCAGGCCACGGATTTGAACATATTTGCCTTCGCCCTCGTCCCGCTCCAGTGTGACGCTGGGCAAACGCCCCAAGGCATCCGCAATATTGGTGTTGGGTAAGCTGGTGATGACTTCTACGGGAAGCACCTGAAGAATATTGTCGGAGGTGCGTTCACGGTTGATGGCCTCGGCCTCCCCGTGCTGGCGCTCGGCGTAAACCGTCACCTGTTCGCCTGCGCTCGCAACCTTGAGCGCTGCGTCGACGTGAGCAACCTGTCCCGCGGTCACGGAAACGCTGGCCGAGAAGGCCGAAAAGCCCACGTAAGAGATCGTAACGGTGTAAGCTCCTGGCGATAGGTCAGCGACAGTAAATTCTCCCTGCGCGCCTGTGACTGTGGGCGTACCCTTGGGCTGCAACTCAACGCGTGCGCCCTGCAACACCGCTCCCGCCGAATCGGTCGCGCGCCCAGTGATCGTGCCGGTTGTTCCTTGCGCGAAAACAGACGTATGACATAGAAGACAAAAGCAAATCGTCCAGAATGACGTAAAAAATTTCCTGGGATACATGATCCCTCACTTTCAATGGTTGACCAGGGTGTGTTCTCGGACTCTAATAACAAGCTGTAAACAAGTTGTTAAACAGCGGTTAAAATTTCTTCAGACGGGCCTTTTGTCCCGCCAGGCGGGCTTCATCTAATCTTCACTTTTGCAGGGTAGCTTGATGAAATCGACACGTTTCTTGCGGAAGGCTATGCAATGAATCTGCTGATTGTCGAAGATGAAAAGCGCATGGTCGAGCTCCTGCGCAAGGGTCTTCAGGAGGAAGGTCATACGGTGGTCTGCGCCGGGGACGGAATCGAAGGGCTGGAAATGTCCCGTAGCTATGACTTCGACATGATCATTCTCGACGTCATGATGCCCAAGCTCGACGGTTACGAATTGGCCAAGAGATTACGCGCCGATAAGATTCCGACTCCGATTCTGATGCTGACGGCGAAGGATTCCGTGCAGGACATTGTCCACGGCTTAGACCTGGGCGCCGATGATTATCTGACCAAGCCCTTTTCGTTCAGTGAGCTCCTGGCACGATTGCGGGCAGTGAAGCGGCGCGCCCGGGAACCTCAACCGGCAATTCTCCAGGTAGACGATCTGTTGCTGGACCCCGCGACCAGGGAAGTTTCACGCGGCGGAATAAGGCTCGCTCTCACTCGCACCGAGTACAGTTTGTTGGAGCGGCTTATGGAACGCGCGGGCAAGGTCGTGCCTCGCCGGCTTCTGATTGAGTCGGTATGGGGCTTCGACCGAGAGATTGAAGACAATACGCTCGATGTATTTGTCCGCTTGCTGCGCAGCAAAGTGGACGGCAATGGACGGCAAAAGTTGATCCACACCATGCGCGGCGTGGGATACATCATTCGCGTGGAACCATCATGACTAAAAGACTCTCCATCGGTCTGCGGCTCACGCTGTCGTACTTGCTGATCTTCGCCGTCGCCCAGCTCGTTTTTGGCCTCGGCATGTGGTTCATTCTGCGTCATAACCTTTATGACATCGCCGACGATCAGCTGGAGGGGCAAATCGACGATGTGCGGCACTTTCTCGAAGCCCAGCGGAAAGACGCTTCTACGGCCAAGCTTCAGGAAGAAATCACCGAAACCTATATCCTCGAGCATTCCGGGGATTACCTACAGATTCAGGATGAACAGGGAGATTGGATTTACCGCTCCTCATTTCTACAGCAGCACGGTTTGCCTGCGTTGGTAAGCGAACAGTTGCTAAAGCCCTTATACGAGGACCGAAAAGTGGGGAAACGGGCCTTTCGTTTTCTGAGCGAGAGCGTAGAAGTATATGGCCGCCGCTTTGTTGTTCAAACAGGAGTGCCTGAAGACGATATTTTGCGAGTTCTAGGTTCCTTCAGACGTTATCTTTTGATGTTTGCAGCTTTCATGCTTCTGGCCGCTTCCGGAGTCGGTTACTGGCTGAGCCGAAGGGCGCTGGCCCCGGTCGACGCGCTTACCCGGACCGCGCGGAGTATCTCGGGAACCAACCTCGGCAGCCGTCTGGAAAGGTTGCACACGGGAGATGAATTACAGCGTTTGTCGGACACTTTGAATGAGATGCTGGGCCGCATTGAAACGGCTTTCCTGCGAGTTTCGCAATTTACAGCCGATGCGTCTCACGAGTTGCGAACTCCTATTTCGCTGATTCGTACGGAAGCGGAAATCGCATTGCGAAAATCGCGCGACCAAGCCGAATACCAGGAAGCCCTTCACCACATTCTCTTGGAGGCGGAAAGAACGTCGTCCCTAATCGAAAAACTTCTGTCGCTTGCGCGCGCTGACGCGGGCAGGGAATCGCTCGACATCCGCCTGCTCGATCTCCGCGAAACAGTCGGGAGGGTCGCTCGTGATTGGCGCCAAACGGTTGCTACTCACCATCTGAAGTTCACTGAGACTCTTTCTGACCGCGATCTGTTCGTTGCAGGGGACAAACTGGCTTTACCCAGATTGCTGAATATCCTGCTGGATAATGCGGTCAAGTACACGCCTGCCCAAGGTTGCATCGATCTCGCATTGGAAGAAAAAAATGACAAAGCTGTCATTACGGTCCGCGATACCGGAATTGGGATCAGTGGCGAAGATCAACCCCGCATATTCGAGCGTTTCTATCGTGCCGACAAAGCCAGAAGTCGCGAGATGGGTGGCGCCGGGCTGGGACTGGCTATCGCTCATTGGATTGTCGAGCAACACCGAGGTTCGATTGCGGTCCAGAGTACTCCAGGCAAAGGCTCCGTGTTTGTTGTGGAACTGCCCCTTGAACCATCCATGGATGGTGCTCTCGTTTCCCAAGTAAGGTGAAAAGGCCGTGGGGTTGGCGTGCGTGCCCAGAACCAAGGCTTCGGGTTGCAAGTGCCAGCGTGTGACCTAGACTTGACGGTCTTCCACAATACGATTACGCGACTAAAACGGATACGATCTACGGCCTAGTTGAATGGTGATCCATTTGGTTTCGGTCAATTCATTCATGGACCAGTGTCCGCCTTCGCGTCCGCTGCCGGAATCTTTTACGCCGCCGAAGGGGACAGTGGCTTCGTCGTGCACCGTAGGCCCGTTGATGTGGACCATTCCCGCTTCCAGTTCGTAGGCGAACTTCAGCGCCAACTGGAGGTCGTTGGTAAGGACGGCCGAGGACAGTCCGTAGGCGGTATCATTCGCAAGCTTAAGGGCGTGTTCCGGGTTGTCCGCCTTGATCACGGCGGCCACTGGCCCAAACAGCTCATCCCGAAAGGCGGGCATGCCGGGCTTAACGTCGGCAATGACCGTCGGCTGATAAAAATTTCCGCTGTGCGTACCGCCGGTCACGAGCCGCGCGCCGGCCGTGACCGACTCTTTGATTTTTCCGTCGATCAACCCGCATTGCGAGCCGCGAATCAGCGGCCCGATGACGGTGTGGGGATCTCGGGGATCGCCCACTTGCAGCGTCTTGACTTTGGCCACGAAGCGCTCTAAGAAGCGGTCATAAATCGGCGACTCGACGATAATGCGCGAGCCGGCCATGCAAATCTGTCCCTGGTGGATAAAAACTCCGAAACAGGCGGTTGAGACTGCGTAATCCAGGTCCGCATCTTTGAGCACAATGAGCGGACTTTTTCCTCCCAACTCGAGAACCACTTTCTTTCCGTATTTCGCGCATTCCATGGCGATCAGCTTCCCCACGGCAGTCGAACCGGTAAAGGAAATCAGGCGAACACGCGGATCGGTAAACAAGACCGGGCCTACCGTCGGGCCGTCGCCAGGAACCACATTCAGGACCCCTGCGGGCAGACCTGCTTTCTGAAAAATCTCAGCGATCTTCAGGCCGGTGAGGGAAGTTTCTTCCGAAGGCTTGAGGACGAAAGTATTTCCCGCTGCCAGAGCCAAACACACTTTTTTGGTCGCCAGTATCAGTGGGAAATTAAAAGGAGCGATGCCGCCTACAACCCCGAGCGGACGACGAATTGCGATTGACATCATGCCCGGAACATCAGCCGGTATGATATTCCCTTGAATCCGTCGCGCTTCGCCAGACACTGCCCGGAGCATATTGACGGTGAATGACACCTCAAACTGCGCTTTGCCGAAGGTGGAGCCGGCCTCGTCGATCAGAAGGTCCACTACTTCCTGGCGCGAGTTTTCCAGAACGTCGGCGGCCCGCTGAAGGACCAGTTCCCGTTCGGCAGCCAAGGAATTTCCCCAGGCATCTTTGGCCGCATAGGCCGCGTCAATTGCCTTACGCATATGGTCTGGCCCAGCCATAAACACTTTGGCAAACGGACGGCGATTGGCCGGGTTCACGACGTCGGTCAAGCTTGCGGGTGGTACATCCAGAGTACTGCCGTTAATGTAGGGAGTTGTGTACATAATGTTTCTCTCCGAAATGTGCTCAGCGAACGAATTGTCCGTCCCAGGCATTTCTTGCCGATTCGCAGGAACGAAAACATGCGAACTACTCTTGACCGGTCCTGGGGTAATTCTCCCGCCGTGGAAGAAACATTCGTTCGTCAATCTGGAGAAGCCGTTTTACTGACCGGTAACATTCTTGACGCCGATGTAAACCCCGTCATACGCCGTGTCGTCCAAGTTTTCCACCGTATGCTTGAAGGGTGGAAACCAGCGTGCTTCCCCGTGTTTGGCGGACACCTCTTGTATTTTCCCATCCTGGTCCGTGAATTTGAGGTGGCCATCTGTAATATTAACCACCACCCCAGCGGGATGATCGTGCAAGGCCGACCGTTCATGCGCTCCATAATGAACATATAGGACCTGCACATGATCATTTTCAAATGCGAGTCTGTAATGTTTCGGCGCGACCTTGGTTGGGTCCTGGGCGAAGCCAGAATTCAGCGCCAGTAGAAACAGCAACATCAAAGGGAATAGTAATTTTGACCCCATGTGTTTTCTCCAAGAACCTTGACTTGTGTTCTACACCCGCGCAACGCTACTCCGGGCTGCCAGAGAGTGTCAAGACATACAGGCCCTTGTCGACCATGTGGCCGTTGGTCAAACATCTTTTTTCGCCCCATCCTCGAAAATCCTGTTCTTAAGTACGCCGATCCGCTCGACCTCAACCTCCACCAAATCTCCGCTGGCCAGGTATCGATCAAGCTCCAGGCCGCAACCCTTCCCCATCGTGCCCGAGGCAAAAAACTCGCCGGGATACAGGGTCTCGCTTTGCGAGACAAAAGCGATCATGTCTTCAAAGCTGTGCAACATGCCGGAGGCAGTTCCGTCACACCAAGTTTCGCCGTTTACACGGGCGCTCATTTTGAGTGTGTAAGGATCGAGAATTTCATCGGCGGTGACGATCCACGGGCCAATCACGTTTCCGGTATCGAAGTCCTTTCCCTTGCCCGGACCGAGCAAACCTTGCATTTCGACCAACTGAGCGTCACGGGCGGAGAAGTCGTTAAAGATGGTGTAGCCGAAGATGTGATCGCGCGCTCTTGATTTCGGAATGTCGCGTCCACCTTGTCCGAGGAAAATACCAAACTCCACCTCAAAATCCATGAAGCTGCTGTAACGCGGCCAGCGCACTTCGGCGCCGCTGCCAACGACGCTAAAGCGATTGCCCTTGTAATACACCGGCTGCTGACGATAGATCGGTGGAATTTCCAGGTCCAGCGGGGGCGAGACACTGACTGCACTGCCATTCAACCGTGCCGCCAGTTTTTTCATGCCCACCGCGGCATTGCGGATGTGCTCGGTAAACACCGTGAAATCGCGGATTTGCGGCGGCACCGGCACCGGAGACAACAGTGTGACATCTTCCAGCTTCGCGTTGAGCTCTTCTTCCTCCGCGAATCGTTGCAGCAGTGCCCGCGCCTGATCGAGGCCAGAAGGGCCGGCGTGGATCAAGGACAACATATCGGCGACAGCCGTGGTTTGTTGGCCGGAGCGGCCCGCGGCGGCCGCAAGATCGAGTACTCGACTGTGCGTTGCATGGACAGCGCCGATGCAGATTTGTCCATTAAGCTTGCGATAAGTCGCAAGAATCATTCTGTGTCCCGAACTGCCGATTTCTGCTCGTCTTAATCACTCCATACCATCGCTGTCCAGAATCGCCACCGCCCGCGTGAAGCCCGCGGAAGCACGCTTGATCTTGTAAGGAAAGCAACAGACCAGAAATCCGTCCGCCGGCAGCAGATCTAGATTGGTGAGCTTCTCCAGGTGGCAATATCCAATTGCACGGCCTGCCTTGTGCCCCTCCCAAATAATGGATGGATCGCCGGTCTCGGAAAAACGTTGGCGCGTGTGGGAAAAAGGAGCGTCCCAACTCCAACCGTCAGTGCCGGTGACCCGCACACCCTGCTGCAGCAGCCAGAGCGTAGCTTCACGCCCCATTCCGCAACCCGAATCGACATATTCGGGGCGGCCGTAACACTTGCCGGCTGCGGTGTTCACCAGCACGATTTCGAAGGGCTGCAGGCGATGTTCAATGCGCGCTAGTTCTTCTTGAAGCTCAGGTACGGTAATCACGTGGCCGTGTGGCTTCCTGCGGAAATCCAGTTTGACTCCCGGATGGTAGAACCAGTCGAGTGGCACCTCATCAATGGTCCAGGCCGGCTGCGGGCCGTTTGAGGTAGAAGCATTCATGGTGGATGCATAGTGCCAGGGAGCGTCCACGTGGGTGCCACAATGCGTGTTGATGGTGAGTTCTTCCACCGCCCAGCCTTCCGAGTCTGGAAGATCTTCGGGGCGCAAACCGGGGAAGACCGAGGCCATTTGGGTGGCCCCTTGCGCATGGGACATGTACTGAATTCGTGGCCGTAAGGGCGGAGGATCGGCAAATCCACCCTCTTCAAGTGCAATCGACAAATCAAGAAACCTCTTGGGCATATGCGCTCCCGATGGCACAGGCCCGTGCAGGGAATCCGGGCGGCGATCATGGTCCAGATGTTCCATTAAACAGTATTCCGGACTAGAGAGGATCTGCATCTGCAAGGTGCATGCCGCCCTTAATGGAGAGAATTTCGTTGCAGCCATCTTCGATCAGCGATGCCCGCGCATCCCGGAAAATTTTTTCGATGGGGCAATTGCGAGTGTTGCCCTTGCCTCCAAGCATTTGCATCGCGTCGCTGGCAACTTCGAACGCGGTCTGCGTGGCTGTCACCTTGACTGCCATGGCCGATTGCAAGGCAGGCATGGGTGCGGTCGCATTGAACAGCGCCACGCGGCGGGTGAGAGCGCGCGAGGCTTCGACTTTACGATACATATGAAACAACCGATAAGCCACCGATTGGTGACGGATAAGCGGCACGCCTCCCTGCTTACGCTGGTGAGCGTAAGCGTGGGCCAGTTCGAAGGCCGCGCGAGCGACGCCGGTGAAGACCGCGCCCATCTGGAGGTTCGCCTCGGAGTGGATGGCGTAGACGGCGCGCTGGAACTCCGCGGGGCCGGCCACGATATGGTCCGCCGGGAGGGTCACGTTATCGAAGAAGATCTCGCCTTGAGGTAGGGGCCGCTGTCCCATTTTGTCAATCGACTTACCGCGAGTGACGCCCCGGGCATTCATGGGGACCAGCATCACTACCCCATGTTCCGGGTCCGGACCCTGGCCCCGGTCGGCGGCGCAGTAGAGCAAGCAGACCTCAGCGATTGGCCCATTGGACACCCACGCCGATTTCTGGCCGTTAAGCGTGACCGTGTCGCCCTTCAGGGTTGCAACGCAATTGGGAAATCCATATTTGCCCTTGGCATGAAAAATCTGGCGGTCGGGGTCGAGGGAATCGCTGCCGTGATTAGGTTCCGTGATGGCCCAGCATCCGATGAGATCCACGGGAAAGCGCTCGAGGAGATAAGCACGGCCAAACATCAGCGCCATCAGAGGAGGCAACTGACAAGCGCCGATGGTGATGGACAGGCCGGCGTCTCCCCAGCCGAACTCCTCCATGATGATCGGCAATACGCGGCCGAGTTCTGCCGAGGCGAGTTTCCCGAGCGAGATTGGGTTGATTTGCAGCGCGAGAAATTTATTGCGGAAACCCCAGTACGGCGAATCGGAGGTGATGACCTGGTCTGGGGTCAACTGGTCCAGATACTCCCCGGTGGGACGCATCACCTCTTCCGCAAAAGCGTGTGCTTTTTGGTGAAATTTCTGCTCAAGCGCAGTCCATTCAGGTTCGGCGCCCAAGGCGCCTAACTTTACTTTGGGTTGTGCCGGCCAGGTGAGAGGGATGGGCGTGGGTAGCGCGTCAGCGATGCTCGCCTGTTTTGACATGAACACATTTGCCGTGATCCGCCGGAGGTGCTCCACTTCCGGGGCTATTACTATTGTGGCGAATAGTGCGCAACCCCGGTGCTGTCGCCCTCAAACGCGATTCGCGGCGCCCCCGTCATTCAAATTTCATCGAAACGCATCCCTTTAAAACGACAATTTGGCCGAGAACTGTATCTGCCTCGGGTTGAATATGGTCCGCGGCGCGCCGAAACCCGGATTGATCCGCGGATCGGTCGAGAAATATTTCGCCCCGGTGACTCCATCTTTATAGCGTGTGGGAACGGGAACGTCTGGGAGAAAATCCGCCCAGCCGTAAACCGTCAGGATTTCGTCGACGTTGGGGCGGTTGAAAAGGTTGAAAGCTTCCGCCGACAACAGCAGCCGCATGCGTTCTTTGATGTGGAATGCACGGGACAAGCGCATGTCCGCGGAAACCAGCTTATCGCCGCGGTAGCTATTGCGCGGCGAAAGCCCGACTCGGTCAGTCACGGGGTTGCCATCGCCGTTGGCGTCCGCACCCACGAACAGGGTGAAGGGGCGTCCCGATTCTGCGGTAATAATTCCGCTGAACTGGAAATTCCTGGCGAAGGAGTGTTCCGGAGCACTGGCCACGAAGTTTGCTACTAAACGATGACGGACATCCTGGTTGGAAAGCGCCCGCTCCAAGTTCCTTTGCTGGATGGACTGCGGGGTGCTTACGAAAGTGGTGTACGTGCCATCGTCAATCGTTTTCGAGAAGGTGTAATTGACGTTCATCTGGAAAAGCGCTCCGAGCTTTTCCGTGACCGAAAGGTTCCCGCCGTGATAGATGGTGTTTCCAGTGGTTTCGGTGTGGTAGATGATTCCGCCGGACTGGAACTGATTGGGCGGCAGGCCTTGGTTGTAAAGCAGCTTGCCATCGGGCAGCGTCCCGATCGCAGGGCCGACATTCAGATCTACGGGGCGCACGAGCTTGTGGCCAGCGACAAAAAGATAGCTGGCGTTGACCACGAACCCCTTGCCCAGCTGGCGCTCGATCTGCAAGTTGGTCTGCTCGGAGTAGGGATACCGGCTGTGCTGGTCCACGTCGGAGGCGCCTTGAAAGATGGACAGATCAGGCGGAAAAACTCCCGTCGTGAGGAGATTGGTTACGTAGCCATCTACCCCTGGAAGAAAAGTAGGAGGTCCACCGTTAGGATTGGGCAAGATGATGGGGCCATTGGGGACCACTGTCACGCTGGCCAGCGGACAACCGTTACTCGGGTTGAAGGGCGTATAGCTGGCATAGAAAGGAT
This sequence comes from uncultured Acidobacteriaceae bacterium, assembly GCA_964514735.1. Lineage (GTDB taxonomy): Bacteria > Acidobacteriota > Terriglobia > Terriglobales > Acidobacteriaceae > CAWBXL01. Next base: position 95,641 of record CAZETZ010000001.1, read on the forward strand.
TGGGACCACCCGGGCATGGAGAACCACCCGCAGGTGTCGGTGTTGGCAGGCCTAGGAGCGCGCTGTCCAACAACCAGGTTCCGCTCTGGCTCTCGTGAAGATTGAAAGGAAATTGCTCGTTGATGGGATACGGATAGTTCGGCGGACCATTCGGGCCAAGATATGGCGGATGCTGTGGCGAACTGATAAAGAAAAAAGTCAGCGCATAGATGTCATAGAAGACGCCGTAGCCGGCGCGAATCACGGTTTTGGAGTCGGGAGAATAAGCAAAACCTACGCGGGGAGAAAACCCGCGATAATCGGGCTTCACAAACGCACCTAGTCCAGTCTCAAAATCCCAGCGCAGGCCGTAGTTAAGCGTCAGTTTCGAGTTCAGCCGCCATTGGTCCTGGGCAAAAAATCCGTTGTAGCCGTGATTGAGATAGACGTTGTAGCTCGGGGCCGCCGAGGCGGGATAGGCCGTAGGCCAAGTGCCCGGGGTATTGGGAGCTCCTTGCCACGTGGGGTCGCTCACATCGTGAGTGGTGCCACCTACCTTCAAAGGCATGGCCCAGAACATACCGGCAGTACAAGGCGCGACTGTGCCGGCGAGAGGCAGGGGACATGGAGTACCGCCGTTGACATCCTGAAGACTGGAAGCTTCGAAATCGTCCAGACTGGGATAAATGATCCGTGCCGGTGTAAAGCCTGGCCAGATCACGTAGTTCCAGACACGGCTGCTGTCAAAGCCAAATTTCGCCAGGTGTTTTCCCTTGACCCAGGAAAGCGTATCGGCGACCTGCCCACGTGATTCGTTGGTGGTGTCGAAAGCGCCAAAGTTATGGCCAAGAAGCAACAAATTTGGCATATCAAAGTTGGGCTCCCCGGTGACGCCGAAGAAAGAATAATGACGGCGGGCGTACTGACCTTGCAGCGAGTTGACAAGGCTTGAGTTGAACTGGGAAGTCCAGGTCCCGACCAGCGACTGATCCCGGAGGATACCGTTGCGTCCGCTGCTGGGCAGTCCAACTCCGCCACCGTCCAGGGTCGCGCCTACCAGCATATTCAGGTTGCGCGAATCCTGAATAAAGTAGTGCAGCGAGAGTTGGTTTTTGCTGTTGATTTGGTGATCGAGCTTGGCGAACCCGCCATCATTGTTATTGCTCTTGAGAATATTCAAATTTTCCGGCGCAATCCCATAACTCTGCTTGACTGCGTTCATCGCCTGAATATTGCTGGAGCCGGGGACTACGTTGCTGGGAGTGAACAGCAAGGCCGGATAATTGGGGGACTCCGCATGCCGTTGCCCCTCATAGTTGAGAAAGAAGAACGTTTTGTCTTTCTTAACCGGGCCGCCCAAAGTGAAGCCATACTGGTTCTGCCGCAGTACATTCTGTTTCAAGCTGATGTTGCTGGCCGCCAGTGCACTTTGGGGCACGGTCAACAAGGACGAAGCGTCGAGCTTGTCGTTACGGAAATATTCGTAAATCGAACCGTGCAGATCGTTGGTCCCGGACTTGGTGACGATGTTCACGATCCCACCCAGCGCTCTTCCGTATTCCGTGCCAAAGCTGCTGTTCACCACCCGAAATTCACTGACCGCCTCTTGCGAAGGCGTGGCCCGTTGTGAGCCAGTAGCGGAATTGAAATTGTCGGCGCCGTCCACGGTCACGCCATTGTTCAGATCGCGCTGCCCGCCAAAGGAGATGCGCACCGAGTCAGGATCGGTAAAGGTAGATTGCAAGCTGGTGCGCCCGGTGGCGACTCCGGGTGTCAGCAGCGCGAAGTCCATGAATTGGCGTCCGTTGATGGGCAAGGACTGAATCTGCTTGGTCTCGATGGCCTGACTGACCTCGCTGCGCGTCGGTTCAATGGGCGGGGCTTCGGTGGAGACTTCCACAACTTCTTTGGCGGTGGCCACTTTCAGGCCTATATCAATCGTCGCAGTCTGGCCTACGGTCAGCACAATCCCGGTGCGGGTGTATTTGGCAAAACCGGACGAGTCCACGGAAAGCTCATAGATTCCCGGAGGGACATTGGGGAAGACATAAAAGCCGAACCCGCTGGAAGTGGCGTTGTAAATGCGGTTCGTTTCAGCCTCGCGCAAATTGAGCGTGGCATTGGGAATTACGCTGCCATTGGGCGCGGTTACAGTCCCGTTGAGTTGGGCGAAGCTAGTGCCTACTTGGGCCCATGCGGCAATGCACTGGCAGAAAAGAAGTGCTACGACCAAAACAAGGCAGGGACGGAGCTTCATGGGTCCTCCCAAGTGAATTTGGTTTGTCAGAAACGTAAAGCGTGACACTCCGGTGCTGAATGCGCTATGAAGCATACACTTACATGCGGTTGAGACGGAACCCTCCAAAAGGAGGGTCTCACAGATTGAACCGCCAGTGCGATAATCGCCACCGTTTCGGCCTCGGTCCCAGCCGGCGTATTAATATGGATTAAAATTATACCCACCGTAAAAATATATACAAAAAATATTTAATATATAATTCCAGTCCGCGACCATCTACACGGGCCATATATGACCAAACTCAATGGGCAACAAACGTTGTCTGAAGCCGCAACGGGGGCTCTTGTTGCCGACATTGTTTCCGGAGTTCTCCAACCCGGGGCTCCCCTGCGCATCGACCGCCTCAGCAAAAGTTATGGACTGGGCATTTCTCCTTTGCGCGAAGCCTTGATCGGTCTGGCTACCCAGGGCTTTGTCACCGCCGAAAGCCGCCGCGGGTTTCGCGTTGCCCCCATGTCAAAACAAGATCTTGCGGACATTACCGGGTTGCGCCGGTTGATCGAGCTGCACGCGTTGCAGGAATCCATCGAACTGGGAGGCGATGAATGGGAGGTCGGCATTATCAGCGCGATGGCGCGGTTGAAGCTGGTCGTAAACCGCCATCACGGCACCAGACAGGCCCTGATCAAAACTGTAGACTCCGTTCATCAACAACTCCATCGGGCAATGATCGCAGCTTGTGGTTCTCCTCGTCTGCTCCAGTACCAGGAAAACCTATACCTCCAGGCGCGGCGTTACCGCTACATCATGCTGAGAAAGATCGGCAATCTTCAACAATTTCTCAGGGTGCACGAGCGGCTAGTCGCGATCGTGCTCAGCCGGGACGCCAGCGCGGCCCGGAAGGCCCTTTGGGAACATTTGGGGCTGACCATGCGAGATGTGTATGCTGCGCAACCGAACTCAAAACGCGCGCACGCAGGCTAGGGGGTTTGGTTGCCAGGGAGATGTAACTTGTTTTGCTTGATAAAGATGCAACCAATGTAATAATGTTCTGCGCGGGCGGAACCCAGGATTCGTCCAGGTTTTGCGAATGGCAGCCAAAGTTGTTCGAACTAAAATAAATCGCCGCCTTCAAGGGTCCTTGCAGTTGGTTGCCACCAAGCTGTCCCCTCCGAACATGGGACACGCAACCTTGCCTCGAAATCACCACGCCTCCTGTTTTATCGACGATCCGTCGGCCCGCCTCATCCTGCTGCAAGCACCGGCAGGTTTTGGAAAAACGACGCTGATGACGCAGTACTGGTCCCGCCTGCGCTCCCAGCGTGTCCCCTGCGGCTGGTTGACGCTCGATCAGTCGGACAATGACATGCGCTGTTTCATGGCGTACCTGATCGGAATGCTGGGCAAGTCCTTGTTAATTCCGGAAGGCCAGGCACGCTTGCTGCTGGGCGGGGATGGTAAGGTCCCCAATTCCACCGGCAGTCTTGTGGTGAATGTTTTGGACCGGCTGAGCAGGAACATAGATCCATGCGTCATTTTCCTGGACGACATGGAAATCGTAGCGAATCCCGAAGTCAGCGACTTTGTGACCCGGCTTATCGAACTCTCCCACCCCAATGTTCGCTTTGTGATCGCGAGCCGCTCGATTCCCAAGATTGGCCTGGGCCGCTTGCGGCTCCAAGGCGGTCTACGTGAGATCGGGCCGGAGATATTGCGTTTTAAAGAAGCCGAAACTACGTCGTTTGTGGTTTCAAGACTTGGCGGCGCCCGGCTGGACGAGCGGGACATTCACGAGTTGCATCACCGAACCGAAGGTTGGCCGGCGGCGCTGCAGTTGGCTTGTTTGTCGCTGGAGGAACGGGCCGATGCAAAGGGTTTTGTCCATTCATTTTCCGGACGGAATGGAGATCTCGCCGAGTACCTGGCGGAAGATGTGCTGGAACGCCAGCCCGAGAATGTCCGGGATGTATTGCTGGCCACTTCTTTGTTCCGCCGCTTCAATGGCCCGCTTTGTGAGGCGGTGACCGGGCAAGACGATGCGATCGGGGTCCTATCCCAACTGGAAACGGCGGGCATGTTCCTGAGGCGCATCGAGACCGGCGATTCCGGCAGTTGGCTTGAGTATCACAGCTTATTTTCGGAATTTCTGCGGGGACAGCTTTTGCTGCGCCACCCCAACCGTATACCCGTCATCTACCAGAAGGCGTCGCAATGGTACGAGAGCCAGGGTTTTATCGTGGATGCCGCCGATTACGCGCGCCGGGCCGGGGACCTCACGCGTTCGGTGTCCCTGTTTGAGAGCATCGCCATGAGCTTGATTCATCAGGGCATGCTCAACACCGTCATCGCCTACGCCGAGGGCCTGCCTCACAACCAATTGGAAAACCATTCCCGCCTTTATCTGGCCTACATCTGGGCGCTGGCTTTTGAACGCCGCTTTGACACGGCATGGGGCGCGCTTCGACGGTTTGCTTCCAGCCCTGCCTTCTGCAAAGCTCTAGATCCGGAGATCCGGGACAATTACCTGACTCTCGAATCCATGATCCCGGCCTGCTCCGACGATTTTGGGACGGTGGAGCGCCGGGCGTTTAGCGCCTTGAAGCAAATGTCGCGCACCGACACCTTCGAACACGGTGCATTGGCGAACGTCGCTGCCCATTGCCGGATGGCGCGTGGGGAATTTAGTCTGGCGCGCGAAACTTTGGCGGCGGCACAGGCCAGCCATAGCGCGGCCGGAAGTTTATTTGGCCAAATTTTTTCGCAGATGCTGCACGGACTCGCGGACCTCTCCGAACTTCACCTGAGAAATGCCACAGACCGGCTGCGCGGCGCTTTTGAACAAGCACATGAGGCTGTAGGGACTAGTTCTCGCAGTGGCGCGGTGGTGGCCGGGTTTCTGGCGGATGCACTTTATGAAACCAATGACATTGCCGGGGCACGATTGGCTTTGCAGGACTATCTGCCTTTAATTGCAGAAAGCGGCATCCCTGACGCGGTTATTACTTCTTATTGCACGCTCGCGCGTATTCAGTGGCTCGAAAACGATGACGCCGGCGCCCTCGCCACGCTTGCAGATGGCAAAACCGTGGGTTTCAGGCGGGCATTGCCGCGCGTGGTGAACACCCTGCGCTGGGAGATCGGGCGCTTCAAGTTCCTGCAAGGAGAACGAGTGGAGGCGGAACGGTGCATTCGCGAAATCGATGAAGACGACCCGCTGGGTTCACACGAGCCAGGATTGATGACTCCGCCTGAAACCCTGGTCCGCGACATCGCCTCGCTGCGTATGGCGCTGTGGCAGGGGCGGGCAGCCAGGGCAGCCGGTAAGTTGCCGCAGCTCATCCGCGATGCCCGCCGGCGTCGCTTCCCTCGGCGGCTGCTCAAGCTGCAACTTCTTTATGCTCTTGCGTTAGGCAACGAAAACGACCACTCGGGCGCTGTGAGCGCGGTCGCGGAAGCGCTCCTCATGGGGACCAACCAGGGGTTTGTCCGCATTTACCTCGATGAAGGGCCCTTGGTGATGAACTTAGTGCGGGCGGCGCGGTCGCGGTTGCTGGCAATCTCCCCCCCGGAACGGGCAGAGGCCGTCGGCCGAAGGTGGGAAGAGTTGGTGACGATGGCGGCGCATGATCGGGTAGCCTCTTCGATTGCCTTCGAGAGCGGACTGACCTGTGGAGCAAATATTCGCGAGGAATCGTTGACTGAGGCGGCGACCATGCGTGAGGTCGAAATCCTCGAGTTTCTGTCTCACGGTCTTTCGAACCGGGAGATCGCGCGCCGCATGGTAATCTCCGAGACCACGGTTAAGTGGCATCTGCGAAATATTTTCGGCAAGTTGCATGCCTCGAACCGTACGGAAGCGGTTTTCTCGGCGCGGCGCCGCCACCTGATCGCCTGAACCAGGAACCCATGCCGGGCTTACCCGGTTAAAACCAGGCCCCTTCTTTTGGATGGTCTCGCGTGTGAGAAATGATTGTTATCCTCTGGCGGATCTCAGTTGGAATGGTCTGGGGCTTCCACTTTTCCGCTACTGGCGCCATACGACTCTCGCGCACCACCCAATCGCTAGGTTGCTAACACCATGAAGAATGCCGCCATCGTCGCCGGCGTTGGAATGACCGGATTCGGCAAGCACCTGGATCGTAGCTTGAAGTCTCTCGCCTGCGAAGCGATCACCGCAGCCGTTCAAGATGCGGGGCTCGGTCTGCGTGATCTCCAATCGGCCTACATGGCCAACGCCGCTGCCAGTGTTATCACCGGGCAGGTGTGCGTGCCCGGGCAAGTGGTGTTGCGGGAAATGAACATCGGAGGGATTCCGGTAGTCAACGTTGAGAACGCCTGCGCGTCCGCTTCCACAGCGTTCAATCAGGCTTGTGCGATGGTTTCCGCTGGCGCATTTGACGTTGTGCTGGCTTGTGGATACGAAAAGCTCTACCACGAAGACAAACAGAAGACCTTCGCTGCGTTCACCGGGGCGGTTGATGTCGAAAAGCTGGACAGCATCATGCAGAAGCTTCAGGAACGCATGGCTGCCGTCCAACCAGAAGCGAACATTGAAGGAGCAGGAAAGAACCGTTCCATGTTCATGGACATCTACGCCGCCACGGCGCTGGAGCACATGAAAAAGTATGGCACCACACGGGAACAGTTTGCCGCGGTTTCGGCGAAGAATTCTTTTCACGGCAGTTTGAATCCGCGGGCCCAATATCACGAAGTGCTGTCTGTGCAAGATGTGCTGGCGGCGCGGGAAATTACTTATCCACTGACCTTGCCCATGTGTTCTCCGATCGGCGATGGCGCCGCCGCCGCCGTGCTGGTGAGCGAGAAAAAGGCACGGGAACTGGGGATCCAGAAACCTGTCAGGGTGCTGACTTCGGTGCTGCAGAGTGGTTGGGACTACGTCTCCGGTGAAGAAACCGTGACCCAGCGTGCCTGTGGTCAAGCCTATGAGACAGCCGGAGTAGGTCCTGCCGATCTGGATTGTGTGGAGTTGCACGACGCCTCCGCGCCTGCGGAAGTGGTCCTCTATGAAGATCTGCAACTCTGCCCTGTCGGAGCAGGGGGGCGCTTCGTGGAGGAGGGACACAGCCGGCTTGGCGGTAAGTTGCCCGTGAACACGTCAGGCGGACTGCTGCGCAAGGGACATCCCATTGGCGCCACCGGCATTGCCCAGATCGTCGAACTCACTGACCAACTTCTGGGCAGAGCAGGAAAACGTCAAGTGAAAGGCGCGAGGTTCGGCCTGGCCGAAAACGGTGGCGGCTACGTTGGCGGTGACGTTGCCGCGGTTGTGGTTTCGATCTTGGGGCGATAAGGGAGCACACTGGTGGCGTCTGTTGATGAAATGATCCTGGCGAATTTGTTGCTTGCGCGCGCGACGGCCGATCCCAATTTTGAGGTGCTTAGGTTTGAAGGTGGGGGTTTGCGGGTCGATGAAACTCGCACCTATCGCCAACTTTGGGAAAACGGCCAGCGCATCGCATCCGCCCTGAAATACGCCGGCATGGGCAAGGGAGACTGCTTCGCTCTGCTGATGCAGAACCACCCCGAGTTCATCGAAGCGATGGTCGCGGCTTCGATCACCGGCACGGTTTTCGTTCCCATCGATCCCAGGATCCGCGGGGAAAAACTGGCTTACATGTTGACGGATTCCGGCTGTCGCGGCGTGATCTGCGCCGATTATGCGCTGCAAGCGCTAGCCGGCTGCGCGCACGACACTCCCGGACTCGAATGGATTTATGTGGTGGGCGCGGTGCCGGAAGAATTTCGGATTCCATCTCTGAGCGTGGGTCCGCTTGCGCCTGTGCTTCGCGCCGCCGTTCCCGAATTGCCGGTGTTGGCCACCGATCCATCCGAGCCAATGGAAATCATGTATTCCTCCGGCACCACCGGCGATCCGAAAGGAATTGTCGTTCGACACGTCCGCTTTGGTACGGTTGCAGGCCATGGCGAAAAAGTTTTTGGCTACGGCAAAGACGACCGCCCGTACACAGGGCTGTCGCTCACCCATGGCAACGCCCAGTTCGTCACCCTGGCTTCTTCCCTAAAGATGGGGCTGTGCGCGGTGTTCAGCCAAAAATTCACCAAGTCACGCCTATGGGAAATCACGCGTAGGTATGGCTGTACGACTTTCAATCTGCTGGGCGGCATGGTCGCAGCAATCTATAGCGAACCGCCGCGTGATGACGATCATGACCATCCCGTGCGATTTGTGATCAGCGCGGGCATGCCGTCCGCTCTTTGGGAAGCATTTGCGTCCCGCTTCAACGTGCGCATCGTCGAGTTCTATGCGGCCATTGAAGGGGGGATGACCATCAATCGCGGCGAGGGCCCCATCGGCAGTTGTGGTCGCGTGCCTCCAGCCCTGCAAGGCCGAGTGATGGACAGCGATGGCAATGAATGTCCAGCGAATGTTTCCGGTGAACTGTGGTTTCGCCCGGCGGACGGGACGCCCCCGGTGGTCGAATATTTCAACGACCCCGAAGCTTCGCGCAAAAAGACGGAGGGTGGCTGGCTGCATTCGGGCGATATAGCGCGGATGAACCAGGACGGCTGGGTATTTTTCGAATGCCGCAAGGGCGCTGGGATCCGGCACAACGGCGAGTTCATCGCCCCGGCGTTTGTGGAAAAGGTCATTGCCGAACACCCTTCGGTATCGGATGTATACGTGTATGGAATTCCTTCCGCCTCCGGCGCGCCGGGAGAAAAAGATGTTGTGGCGGCGGTGGTACCCAGGGAATGGCATGGCTTCGATCCGAACGATGTCCTCGAATTGTGTCAACGAAAATTAGAGGGCCATTGCTGGCCAAGTTTTATCCAGGTGGTAAAGGAAATCCCCAAGACCGCTTCGGAAAAACCCCAGGAACGATTTCTGGCGCAAATGTTCACGGACGGCAGTTCGCAGATATTCTGCGCAACGCGGGATGCGGTCGACATGCAAGGGCGAACCGATGATCGGATTTCTGGAGTCTCCGGGAGAGTGACATGAGCGATCCGCAAGTTGTGGTGTATGGCGCCAGTGGGTATACCGGCAAGCTGGTCTCGTCGAGACTTGCATCTCGCCGTATTCCTTTCGTTGCGGCGGGGCGCGACCAGGGCCGGCTGGAACAACAACTGGGGCAACTGCCGGAACTAAGGAGCGCGGGTTACGAGTGCTGCGCCGTGGAACACTCGTCCAGCGCGCTGACCAGACTCTTCCACGGCAAAAAAGTGGTTTACAACGTGGTCGGCCCCTTCATGCAATTAGGAAATGAAGTTGTGGAGGCCGCCCTTAACGCCGGATGCCATTATCTCGACGCCACCGGAGAGCAAGACTGGATGCTGCATGTGCGCGAAGTGTATGGTGCGGAGTTTGCAAAACGCAAATTGCTGTTGGTCCCGGCCAACTCCATGATGTGGGTCTCAGGCTTGCTGGCTTCGGAAGCTTGCCTGGAAACTCCGGGCATCGATTCGCTGGACATCGTATACGCGCCCAAAGGAAGTCCCACTGTGGCTTCAACCCTTTCCTTTATTCGTATGTGTTGCCAACCGCAGTACTACCTTGACGACAACCAACTGGTGGCGTGGCCGGCGGCGACTTCCTACAACATCATGGTCCCGGGAATGCACCGCACGGTGAGCGCGCTTCCCTGGAGCGGGGGCGGAGAATCCGTCTGGTTCCAGCAGGACCCGCGGGTGCGCAATTGCTCGACCCTGGTTTCGTTCACCAATCAGGCCGCCATGGCGCATACCTTGCACCTGATGCGTGAATTTGAGGAGAAATATAAGAAGCTCCCGCGCCCACAACAGGAGGCGGCTACAAATCAATGGGGACGCGCGATCATGTCCGGCGAACCGCCGCGCGAGGACCTTGAGGTCCACCGCACCATCGTTGCTTGCTTCGGCCGCGGGCGGACGCGCAGCGTCAGCGCGATTCTGTGGGGCACCTGTGGATACGAGCAGACCGGAGCCATTGCCGCCATCGGAATCGAGCGTATCCTGCGCGGCAAGTTTCACGGTAGCGGGTTCACTTCACCTGCGGCGGCCTTTGGCGCGCACAACCTAATGCGAGGCTGGGCGGAGGAAGGCCTGGTCGAAATTGAAGTGAGGGATTGACCCAGAAAACCCGGACCGCTTGACGAATCAAAATACAAATCGCGAGATGGTAGTGGTGGTGGTCCTGTTCTTCACCTGGGGGGCGGTGTTTCTCGCCCGCATGTCCGGGCTTTATCTCGCGCCCTACATTGCCCCGGAATTTCATCTGACTCACGCTCAGGTAGGAATGCTCGGTTCGGTGGTGGCCATCACCTGGGCCTTTTCAGGCCTGGTGCTCGGCGCGCTTTCCGATCGATTGGGGCGAAGGGTCATCCTGATTCCTTGCGCATTTGCATTTTCAATCCTGTGCGCTCTTTGCGGACTGGCACACAACTTTCATCAACTCTTGCTCCTGCGCGCCCTCATGGGAGCAGCCGAAGGGCCCACCTGGCCCATCCTGAACGCGATCGTGACAGAGTCTTCGCATCCCGCGCGGCGGGGACGCAACGTGGGACTGGTCGTCGGGGCGGCGGCATTAGTCGGATTGGCTGCCGCTCCTGTTCTGACCACGCAGGTGGCCGCGCACTTTGGTTGGCGGTGGGCTTTTCTCGCAGCCAGCATTCCCGGACTAGGCGCCAGCTTCTTGGTGGCGAAGTGCGTGCCTGAACCGGCCATCGCCAGATCGCCGGGCGCGGAGAAGGAGTTGGGTTTTTCGCTCCTCCGCTATCGCAACATCTGGCTCTGCTGTCTAGGCAGCGCGGGCTTCATTTGCTGGTTGTTTCTGGTGCACACATTTTCCCCTCTTTACATCACCGAAGTTGCGGGGCAAAAACCTACTACCGCCGGTTTCTTGCTAGGGGCCACGGGGCTGGGTAGTTTCGTTCTTGGATTTTTCCTGCCCGCGCTTTCAGACAAGATCGGGCGCAAGCCAGGTCTGCTGCTCATGGCCGCGCTTTCGACCATGGTGCCGCTGATACTGTCGGTTTCTCCGCTTTATGGGCACTTGTGGCTATTGTCGATCATTTTGTTTGCCACAAACGCCGGACAGGGAGTGAGCGCGCTGGCCATGGTTTTGGTCCCAAGCGAAACCGTGCCTGCGCAATTTGCGGCCACGGCGATTGGCTTAACTACATTCGTGGGAGAGATTGCCGGGGCCACTGTCGCGCCATTGGCAGCCGGGATTCTAGCGGAAAAATATGGTCTTGGAACTCCATTGTGGCTTGCGGCCGGAGGTATGACCCTAGTTTTTTTAGCGGCATTGTTCCTCCGCGAGACAAGCCACCTAGCCCGCGAGCCACTGGCCGTGGCTCCGGCCGTGACTGCAAGCTAAAATCAAAGTCGTTGTATTTTGAAAATCCGATTATGAGCGAACTGGTTACGTTCACTATCCAAGACGGCGTTGCCCTGATTCAGGTCAACAATCCTCCGGTAAATGCTTTGAGGCCCAGCGTTCCAGAAGGAATTGAAGACGCCATCAACCAGGCGGAGAGTCGACCGGACGCGATTGCTGTTGTGCTGTCGGGTGCTGGGCGCACATTTGTCGCTGGCGCCGACATCCACGAATTGGAACTTGCTGCCTGGGGAAAAGGCGCGGGTGGGCCAGACCTCCACGGATTATTGCAAAGGATCGAAGACTGCGCGAAGCCCGTGGTGATGGCGATCCACGGCACCGCGCTGGGCGGCGGCCTGGAGTTGGCGATGAGCGGTCATTTCCGCGTGGCCGTAAAGGACGCGTTGCTGGGCCAGCCCGAAGTTAATCTTGGAATCATTCCGGGAGCGGAAGGGACGCAGCGGCTGCCTCGCCTGGTTGGGGTTGAAAAGGCCATTGCCATGTGTGTTTCAGGCAAGCCGCTGAAAGCGCAAGAAGCGTTGGCAGCAGGGCTGCTCGATGCCATTGTCGAAGGCGATCTTGTTTTTGACGCGGCGGCGTTCGCTCGCGAGCGGGCAAAACGCGGCGGTCCTTATGCCAAAACGCGCGAGCGCCACGACAAGCTTGGGTCGCAGCAGCAAAACGCCAGTCTATTTGCCGCAGGCCGCGAGACCGCGCGCAAGACCCGCCGTAATATGTTGGCCCCACTCAAAGCGGTGGATGCGATTGAGGCTGCCGCCACCCTGCCATTCCAGGAAGGTTGCCGGCGCGAGCGGAAATTGTTCGCCGAGTGCCTCGAGTCCGATCAGTGCAAAGCCCTGATTCACGCTTTCTTTGGCGAGCGCAGCGTGGCCAAGGTGCCCGATGTTCCAAAGGAAACGCGCGCGTTTATGGTCCACAAGGCGGCCATCATTGGCGCCGGCACGATGGGTGCAGGGATTGCCATGGCGTGTGTAAACGCCGGCATTCCGGTCCTTCTCAAGGACTCAAAGCAAGAGGCGCTCGACTCGGGGATGGCAAACATCCGCCGCAATTACGAAATTTCTGTCTCGCGCGGCCGTTTTACGCCGGAACTCGCTCACCAGCGCATTGCCATGATTCACCCGCAACTCGACTTTGCCGATTTTGATTCCGCCGACCTGGTCGTGGAAGCGGTCTTTGAGGACCTGGAACTGAAAAAACGGATCTTTGCCGAGGTGGACAAAGTTACCAAACCAGAGTGTGTGCTGGCTTCAAATACGTCGACCCTTAGCATCGACGAAATTGCTTCCGCCTGCTCGCGCGCGCGCATGGTGGTGGGACTGCACTTTTTTAGTCCGGCAAATGTCATGCGGCTGATCGAGATCGTGCGCGGCCAGTCCACTAGTAAGGAAGTGCTGGCCACTGCCACAGGGTTGGCTAAGCGCCTGAGCAAGGTGGGAGTGGTCGTTGGAAATTGCGCGGGTTTTGTCGGCAACCGCATCATGTTTCCTTATATGTACGAGGCCCAGTTCCTGGTGGAAGAAGGGGCCACGCCCGAGCAAGTGGACAAGACCCTTACCGATTGGGGCATGGCCATGGGAATATTCGCGGTCGATGACATGGCGGGCATCGACGTCGCCTGGCGCGTGCGCCGCGAACTCCAACATTTCAGCGAGCCCGGTGTCCGCCGGCCATTGGTCGCCGACAAACTTTATGAACTGGGCCGGCTCGGCCAGAAGACCGGAGCTGGCTGGTACCGTTATAGCGAAGACCGGAAAGCCGTTCCCGATCCGGAAATCCTGCGGCTCATTCGGCAAACTGCGGCCCAGGCGGGCATTCCGCAACGCCCGTTGACCAGCCAGGAAATCCTTGAGCGCTCTCTGTATGCCCTCATCAACGAAGGCGCGCACGTGCTGGAAGAAGGCTTCGCCTCCCGCGCCTCCGATATCGATGTGATTTACATCAATGGCTATGGATTCCCGGCGTGGCGTGGCGGTCCCATGTTTTACGCCGACACGGTCGGATTAAGGAATATTTACGGGCGCATCGTAGAGTTCCATCGCCAGATGGGAGCGCGCTGGCAGCCGGCCCCGCTGCTCAAGCGCCTTGCGGAACAAGAAAAAACATTTCGAGCGTTCGACGCCGAGCGAGGGATGGGAGCCGCCACTGTGCGTTCCTGAAACGACAATGCCGATGAGCGCTGCCAGGAGGGTAAGAGCGGTACGAATTGCGTCGCATCCTGTGATCGCCGACTGGCGTTCTGACGGTACAGTCTATGTTCGTTCCCGCGTTCCGCTGGGAGACTATCCCCGGAAGATCACCGGGCGGCTTGAATTCTGGGCCCAGGAATCGCCGGACCGTACTTTTCTTGCGCAACGGGATGCAACCGGCAGTTGGCGGCGCATTTCTTACGGGGAAACACTGGCCCGGGTCCGTAACATCGCGCAAGCCTTACTCAACCGGAAGCTTTCGGTCGAAAGGCCGGTGGTCATCCTCTCCGGCAACAGCATTGCCCACGCTTTGCTTGCTCTAGGCGCAATGTACGCAGGGGTGATGTATGCTCCCATCGCTCCCGCATATTCGCTGCTGGCAAAGGAATACTCCACGCTGAATTATCTTTGGAGCACGCTCAGCCCGGGATTGGTGTTTGCCGCCGAGGAGCACTCATACGGACCCGCTCTTCGCAACGTGGCGCGAAGCGGCACCGAAATCGTGGTTGTCAATTCCTCCAGCGCGCTTCCCACCACGCCATTTGCCGAACTGGAGAACGCTTCGGCGACATCCGCCGTGGACACCGCCCACGCGCAAGTTGGTCCCGAGACCATTGCCAAGATTTTATTCACCTCGGGTTCCACGGGGCACCCGAAGGGTGTCATCAACACCCAACGCATGCTGTGCTCCAATCAGGAAATGATCCGCAGCGTGATGCCTTTCCTAGGAGATGAACCGCCGGTCCTGTGTGACTGGTTGCCCTGGAACCATACCTTCGGAGGAAATCACAACTTTGGCATCGTCCTCTATAACGGCGGAACGCTTTACATCGACGAGGGCAGTCCGACTCCCACCGGTTTTGCGATAACTGCCCGAAACCTGCGGGAGGTGGCGACTACGGCCTACTTCAATGTGCCAAAGGGATACGAAATGTTGATGGCGCAAATGCCGGGTGACCCAGTTCTGCGCCAGCGTTTCTACAGCCGATTGAAGCTGCTTTTCTATGCCGCCGCCGGGCTGAGCCAGAGAGTTTGGGATGAATTACAACACTACGCGATGGAAGTGTGCGGCGAGGAAATCCTGATGATGACCGGGCTGGGTGCTACCGAAACCTCGCCCGGAGCACTTTTCACCGGTCCCATGGAAACGTCGACCGGGAGGGTAGGGCTTCCCGCTCCCGGCGTCGAACTGAAACTGGTCCCGACGCGAGACACACTGGAAGCGCGGCTTCGCGGGCCCAACGTGACTCCAGGCTTCTGGCGCGACGCGGAACGGACCCGGGACTCCTACGATGAAGAAGGTTTCTACAAACTTGGCGACGGAATCAAGTTGGCCGACCCGGAAGACATCCACAAGGGCCTGTTCTTCGACGGGAGACTCAATGAGGATTTTAAACTCTCGACCGGGACCTGGGTGCGTGTTGGCCATCTGCGGTCGAAGTTTCTCGCGCACTTTGCGGGGTGGGCGCTGGATGT
This sequence comes from uncultured Acidobacteriaceae bacterium, assembly GCA_964514735.1. Classification (GTDB taxonomy): domain Bacteria; phylum Acidobacteriota; class Terriglobia; order Terriglobales; family Acidobacteriaceae; genus CAWBXL01. The sequence goes on from CAZETZ010000001.1 coordinate 110,885, forward strand.
AGTGATCACGGCCCCGGAAGCAGGTTTTGTGGGGGCGCTCATTTTTCCCAACATGAAATCCTGCCGGGAGTTATGTTTTGGCCTGGCTGAAAACAGCACCGCTGGGGAAATCCTGGGTGACGAACGTGTTCGTGGGCAATTTCAGCGGCTGCTCGATCAATTCGCGGAGCAGAGTACAGGCAGTTCCACGCTTGTCGTCCGTGCCATCCTTCTGGAAGATGCCCCTTCGATCGAAAAACGTGAAATCACGGACAAGGGATCGATCAACCAAAGGGCGGTGCGGGAGCACCGTTCGGCCCTGGTGGCCGAGTTGTACAAGCCGGCGTGTTCAGGGCGTGTGATTGAGCTCAGTGAAAGGAAGACCGGTTGAATAAGGGAAAAACCATTGACGCAGGTTCCATCGTTGCTCTCGATGTTCATGTGCACCTTGAACACGGCGGGGAAAACACCGCAGCCGAACAAGCGGCGAAGAAATACTTTGCCGGCAGCGGCGCCAGCCACGATGCTCGGGCGCTGGCGGAATACTATCGCTCCCGCAAGATCGGGTGCGTGGTTTTCCCAGTCGATGAACCGCTGACTGGGCGGCCAGTGGTCTCGAATGACCGGGTGGTGGAATTCGCCTCCGAGAATTCGGACATCGCCATCGCGTTTGCCAGTATTAATCCTCATCGCGGCGCGGAGGGCGTCGCCGAAGCACGCCGCCTGGTGGCATCCGGCCAAGTCCACGGGCTCAAATTGCATCCGCCGTTGCAGCAATTCTTTCCCAACGATCGGCTCGCCTATCCGCTCTACGAAGTCTTCGCTGCGGCGCGGCTGCCGGTTTTGTTTCATACCGGACATAGCGGGATTGGCAGCGGCATGCCGGGTGGAGGAGGTGTTCGTCTGAAATACGGGCACCCGATGCCGATGGATGACGTCGCGGTAGACTTTCCCGACATGCCCATCATTCTGGCCCACCCTTCGTTCCCCTGGCAGGATGAAGCCATTTCAATTTGCCTGCATAAACCGCAGGTGTACATTGATCTCTCCGGCTGGTCTCCCAAGTACTTTTCGCCCACGCTGGTGCAATACGCCAACACCCTGCTGAAACACAAAGTCCTGTTTGGCTCCGATTATCCCATGCTGACCCCGGACCGCTGGCTGGCGGATTTCGAAAAAATAGGAATTCGCGAGGAAGTGCGCCCACTTATTCTGAAAGAAAATGCCATGCGCTTGTTGGGTTTGAGCTGAACCCCGAATGGCCAGAGGCCGGTATCCAGGGCCCGTTTGGGCGCGGAGTCCGGACGGGCAGACACTTTCGTGTGCCGCGTGAGACAAGGGTGTACCGCCGCACACGCTAAATTGGCTGCCCTGCGGTCGCGGGCTGGGTTTTTGCAATCCCCCGGTTTGGCACGCACCTTGCTTCTCAATTTGCAGCGTCAGGCCCACGATTTATAGTTCACTGGCCAGAGGAAGTTATGAAGCGGTCGTCCATTGTGTTCGCGCGCACGGCAGTCACGCTCGGCGCCGCGGTTGCCCTCGCCTTCGCTTCGCTGGTGGTCTGGCGCAGTTCGCAGGCCATCCGCTCTGCTGCCGCGGATGTTCGCGCTGAACGCGAGTTCTCCTTTGTGGTTCGGCCGGCGCCGAAACCGGTCAATGTGGGGTTCGAACCGATCAGCTCCCCCGCTGTTTTTCTGCATGCCACCCGCTTCGAAGACCACCTTTATATTGCCGGCCCCGCCGGACTGCTGGAATACACTGTCGACGGCGCGCTTCTCCATCAATATGCAGTAGGCCGGGAGCTGCCTGGCTCGCCGCTGGTCGCGCTGGCCAGTGGCGTTCTCGCCGACTCGTCCGAGCCTGAGCTGGTCCTGGCCACCGCCAACGATGGTCTCCTCGCCTTTAATGGTCGAGCGTTCCGCCAAATTCTGCCGGCAAGCGACGATGCTCGCGCGATCACCGCTGTGTTGCCTGCTCCCTCCGGGCATCTTCTGTTAGGAACCAAGAAGCGCGGGGTGCTGGTCTACGACGGTAAAAAGATCACCGTCCTCCATCCTACGCTCGACTCCTTCTACATAACCGCTCTGGCCGGAGATGAGTCGGATTTGTGGGTCGGTACTCTGGACCGCGGCGTGTTGCACTTCCATGCCGGCGCAACCGAGGGCTTTTCTGAATCTCAGGGTGTCCCCGACCCCCAAGTGCAGTCGCTCGCAATTTCCGGCGACACGACCTACGCCGGTACTGCTACCGGGGTCGCGGTGTTCAGCCGTGGCCGTTTCTCTCACGTGCTTGCTCCCGGAGTGATGGCTACCGCGCTGTTCGCTACGCCCACCCAGCTTTATGTTGGATCGGAAGATCAAGGCGTGATTCTAATTCCGCTGGAAGGCCGCCGCCCCAACCCAAATCAAGGCCCGGGGGCACAATTGCCGGAGATCCGCCAGCTTTTTTCGTCGGGCGATACGGTGTTTGCGGTTGCCCGCAACGGACTTTATCGCATGAGTCCCCATGCCTTCGGATGGCAGCGGGTTCTCGAAACCGGCTCGACCGTCCTCACGGACCGGAATGTATCCGCGCTCGCCAGCGATTCGATGGGACGGCTCTGGATCGGCTACTTCGACCGCGGCCTCGACCTTCTGCCCGCAGGCGGTCAGGCCACCCATATAGAAGATGAACATGTCTTCTGCGTGAACCGGATTCTGCCTGACACCAAGACCGGCGCGGTCGAGGTTGCCACTGCCAACGGCCTGGTTCGGTTCGACAATTCCGGAAGCGAGCAGCAGGTGCTGACTCGGGCCGACGGCCTGATCGCCGACCACGTCACCGACGTTGCCGCCTACCGCGACGGCCTCGCGCTCGCCACTCCGGCAGGCCTTACTTTCCTCGATGCCAGTGGCGCACGCAGCCTGTACGCGTTTCACGGGTTGGTGAATAACCATGTCTATGCCCTCGGCGTTTCTGGAGACGAACTCATGGCCGGCACGCTGGGTGGCTTATCGCTCCTGAATAAAGGTGACATCACTGCCAACTACACCACCACATCGTCCAACCTGAAACACAATTGGATCACCGCTGTCGCCCCGGTCGGTTCCGAGTGGATGGTCGGTACTTACGGGGCAGGCATTCTCGGCCTCGACCGGTCTGGACATTTCCGTTCCTTTGCAGTGGGTTCAGGGCAATTTGAAGTGAACCCCAACGCCATGCTGGTGACCTCGAGTTATGTGCTGGCTGGCACCCTGGGGCAAGGTTTGTATCTCTACGATCGCCAATCTGCGCGCTGGTCGGCGATTCGCGACGGCCTGCCTTCGACGAACGTCACCGCGCTCGCCGCCGCTAGCGGCTACATTTACGTTGGCACGGATAACGGTCTGGTCCGGATCCCAGAGCAAAAGCTGCATTTATGAACAAACTCTTCTTAATGGTCGTCATTATTACTACTGGTTTGTTTGCGCCTTCGGGGCCGCTCTACGGTGACGCGGGCATCCTTATACCGCGGGACAAGCAGCAGCCCAATCCAGCCATTCTCTCGCTCGAAGAAATGGAGATCACAGTGCGCGTCGATAACGGCGATGCGCGGGTCTACGTACGCCAGGTCTTTGCCAACCACACCGGCGCAATCGAAGAAGGGAACTACATCTTCGCGCTACCCAGCCACGCCACCATTTCCGACTTCGCCACCTGGGACGGGCCGGTGCGCCTGCCTGCCGTAATTCTCGAACGCAAGCGGGCCGAAGAAATCTACAACCAGCTTAAACAACAGTCGATCGATCCCGGGCTCCTGCAGATGGGTGAGCGCGGTCCGGAAGAAGCCAAGCGCGCGTCGGTATTTAGCGCGCGCATCGTCCCCATTGCCGCTTATGGGACGAAGCGGCTGGAAATCGAGTATCACGAATCCATCCCGGTAGAAAATCTCAGGTCGTACTTGGCGGTACCGTTGCGTCCCGACGCCTATCAGACGCAGGCCGCGCGCCATCTGAAAATCAATTTCGAACTGCGCACGGCGCACGCGATTCGTAACTTCCAGGCGCCAGCCCGCACGTTTCCCCTGCAACTCGATCAGAACTCGCCCCATCTGGTGCGGGGACACTTTGAAGGGCAGAACGTCGACCTAAGCGAGGACTTTGTCGCCATCTACGACCTCGATTCTGCCGCATCCGATACGCTGCAACTGCTGACCTACAGGAACCCGGTGAGCGGCCAGCCTTCGCCGACAGAAATAGCGCCCGCGCGCGGCGCCAGCGAGCCGGGATTTTTTGAAGCCGAAGCATTGTCGGGTTTTGGCCCTGCGGCTGCTCCATCGGCGGAGGGCCCGGGCGGAGCGCCAAAAACGGTGATCGTGCTTTTCGACACCTCGCTCTCCATGCAGTGGGAAAAGCTGGAGCGCAGTTACCAGGCGCTGGAGACTTTGTTGCGCACGCTCCGCCCAGCCGATCACTTCGGCCTGGTGCTGTTCAACACCGAAACCCAGGTCGTGCCGGTCAGCGCGGCCAATGCCGGGAGCGTGCAGTGCGCCATCGACGCGGTCCGCAGCAGCCGTCTGCGTGGCGGCACCGATCTGCAACGCGCGCTGCAAACTGGCCTGCAACAGGCTTCGATGCCCGGTGTAGCCAACACTTATCTTGTCCTCTTGAGCGATGGCGGCGCAACCCGCGGTCCCATTCAGAATGGCAAGATCGCCAGTTGGTATGCTTCCGCGTGGAAACAACTTTCCGACACGCAGCGCCCGCGCACCTACATTCTCGCGGTTGGCGACGATGCCAATCTACCCCTTTTCCGTATGCTCGCGCGTCAAGATGGCCTGCTCGAAAACGTGCTTTCGACCGAGCCGATGGAATTCAAATTGAACTCCTTCCTCTCGAAGATTGGACGTAGTCCCATCGGCCAGCTTGCGCTATCCGTCACTCCGGCGTCCGCCGTAGACACCGTTTACCCGCTTCAAGCCGCCACCTTCTCCGGATCGCTCGCTTCCTGGGTAGGCCGTTACCAGAAGCCGCAGGAAAACGTCAGCTTCACGGTCCGCGGCGTGCGCGATGGAGCGACGTTGCAGATGCAGGGCAAAACCAGTCTGCCCGAAGAATCCTTTGACCATCCCCAGTTGCCGCGCTTGTGGGCGCGCGCCCGCGTGGATGCGCTGCTCGAAAAGATCGAGCGCGAAGGCGAAGACCGGGCAACTGTCGACGAAATCATCCGCCTCGCGCGCCGGTACAAATTCGTCACGCCCTACACTTCGTTTTTGGCCGTACCGCGGGCCCTATTGCGTCCCCGCGTCATACGCCCCGGCGACCCGGTGCTGCGCGTCAAGACCGATGAATCCATGGTCTCCGTGGTTGCGCTATTTCCCTTCGGCCTGGTGCAGCCGCTCCGTTATCTCTCTGCGGAAGATGTCTGGCAGACGCGCTTTCTCGCGCCTGCCGACATGCAGGATGGCACCTACACCGTGCGCCTTATCCTGCGCGACCAAGTCGGCCACACCTATCGCGAGGCGAAGACGTTTGTCATCGCCAGCAAGCCGCCGGTGGTGCAGGTCAGGCTTGACCGCAAGCGCTTCCAGCGCGGCCAGACCATCGTTTTGAAAGTCAACGCGTCGGAAAGCACGCGCACCCTGATCGCGCGCATGGACGGGGCGGCGCCGATCGCTTTGCACTGGGACGCCAGGGCCGGCGCCAACACCGGCACGCTCACCATTCCCGATCAAGCCATTCCCGGCGCCTACAAACTGACCGTGACCGCCGAGGACATCGCCCACAACCTTGGAACCCAGGAGGTGCCGATTGAAGTACTTCCTTGAGTCATCGCCGCGGCGCATGCGGTTTACCGCGCTCGCCGTCTTTATTACCGCCCTTTTCGGGGCGGTCGCCGCGCTCGGCGAACTGCCTGTGTGGGTCCGCAACATCGATGCCAGCACCGCGCTCGAAGGTGTCTTCTTCCGTAGGATGTCGCTGTCCAACGGCGCCGTGGCATTTCGTCGGCCCCCAGGTGAGACCCGCCCGGCGCTTGCTGAACTGATCAAGACCGAGCCGCATCATGCGGAGCTTTACTCGCTGCGAGCGCTGGAAGACGAGCAGCAGCTCGACTTCACGGCCGCCGAGTCCGACTGGAAAATGTACGCCGCCAATTCGTCCGACAAGATCAGCGCCCAACTCGCGCTGGCCGATTTCTATCGGGGCCGCCTTCGCCCCGCCGACGAAATCAAGACACTTGCGCTGGTGGCAAGCGTCGCTCCCCTCGCGGGCGAGAAACTTACGACCCCTACCCAGCAGCAATCCTGGCTGGCGTTTGAGCGGATTTTTCGGGTGATTCAAGCGCAGGGCTTGCCCAAAGACGCTTCCATCGCGCAATACCGCGCCTGGATTGCCCGCTATCCCGGCGAGCCCTCGCTCTACGGACGTTTCCTGCAATTCCTTGTGGCCGAAAAAGAATACTCCGCCGCCGGAGACCTCATCGCCAGTTACCGTAAGCAATTTCCCACCGACCAGATCTTTCCGGTGAAAGCGAAAGCGATGGTGGAGTACGGGCGCGGTTCGGTGCGCGAGGGACTCTCGGTCTACGAACAGAGTTTCCAGCCGCTGTGGGACCCGCAGCTCGTCCAGAGTTACTTTACTCTGCTGCGCGACACCCACAACCTGCGCAAGTTCCGCGACGATGCTCGCGCCGCGCTTGTGGCGGACCCTGAGGATTTGAACGCGACCGTCCGCACCTTTTATTACTACCAGCAGCAGGGCAACACGGAGGTTGCGCAGCAAGCCATCGCCGATCTTCGCCTGCACAAGGAAGCCGCCAAATCCCCTTGGACCGCGCAGGAGCTCTACGTCTGCGCGCGCCTGCTCGAAGACATTCATTCCTATCCCGAAGCGGCGCGATATTACTTCGCGCTTTACAACAGCAGCGGCCTGCCCGACGCGCAGGAGAAGGCCGTCGCCGGCCTCACCAGCCTTCTGCTGACCGCCCCCGAAACCCCGATCCGTCTCGGTTCCGGAGAGCTCTCCATGTATCGCGACATCGCTACCATGGACCAAGGTCCGGGCTACCTGAACGGGATCCTCTCCCTGGTTCTCAATACCACCAAGCCAGGGTCGCAGTACTCCGAGGAGGAGCAGCGCGCAGTGCCTTACTTTCACCGCTCACGCGCCGCGGAGCTGCTGGCATTGCTGGACCACAGTTTCCCGAATTCCGCGAGGCGCCCCGAGCTCCATGCGCAACTGCTCGATTACTACGCCGCTTCTGGGGAGAGCGACGCTGTCCTCCAGGACGGAGGTGAATTCCTCGCGAACTTTCCCCATGCCTCCGAGCGCACAACCGTCGCCCTGCTGATGGCGGACGCCTATGCGCGCAAAGGCGACACGAAAAATGAGTTTGCTATCTACGATTCGGTCCTGCAGGAACTGGCGGCCAAAGTCCAGAACGTCCCGCTCGGGTCGGTCGAAGGAGCATGGAATCCAGCATCGCCGGACAATGCAGATAGAGAAGACGGCGACGGCGGGGGAGCAGAGACTGTGGACCAGAACCCGGTCCCACGCCATCCTGCCAGCGCAGCGTTCCAGGTGAGCGCAACCGCCAAGCCCGCGCAAGCAAGCGGCGTGCGTTCACCCGAGTATTCACGGGTGCTGGAGCGTTACCTGGGGCGTTTAGTGGAAATGAAGCAAATCCCGCCCGCGCTCGGCGTCTTGCGCCGCGAAATTGACCGCAACCCCGACGACCCTGGGCTTTACGAACGTCTCGCGGCTTTTCTCGATCAGAACCGGCTGGGCGCCGAGCAAGAGGAAGTTTATCGCCGCGCGATCGCCCGCTTTTCCGACAAATCGTGGTACCAAAGGCTGGCCCGCTATTATCTGCGTTACAAGCGTAATTCCGAATTCGAACAGTTGACGCAAGATGCGGTGAAAAGCTTTCAGGGAAGCGATCTGGAACGCTACTTCGATAACGTGGGCTACGGCAGCCCAGCGCTCTTTCTACGGTTGAACCAGTACGCCCACCAGCGTTTCCCGCACAACCCCATCTTCGTGCATAATCTGCTCTCCGCCTATCAGTCGCCCTCGACCCGCGATCTGGCCGCATGGGAAGCCCTGTTGCGCCAGCACTGGTTTGAGGAGCCGGCCCTTCGCAACGAGTTCTTCGAATTCCTATCGCGCACCGGGAAACTGGAATCCGAACTCAACGCCGTGGGCCAGAGCGCGCCCGCCGCCAGTTGGGAGAAGAATCCCGCCGCCGCCGATTTCCTTGCGTACGCGGACCTGTGGCGGTCGCATTTCGAAGAAAGCGCGCCGGTGCTGGAATCACTGGCCGCGCAATATCCGGCGGAGCCGGAAATTGCCCACACCGCGGCCTCGGTGTTCCGCTCGCTCGCCTATTTTGAGCCGGCCGACACTGCGATTGCCGCGAAGATCGAAAACAATCTGCTGCAAGCGAATCCCACCGACACCGAAGTGATGGCGCGTGTCGGCGACATTTATGCCGACCGCGAACAGTTTACGCAAGCCGCCGTTTACTGGGAGCGTATCCCGCGGGTCGCGCCAGGGCAGCCCGCAGGATATCTCGAAGCCGCCAGCATCTATTGGGACTATTTCGATTTTGACAACGCAATGCGCTTGCTCGACAAGGGCCGCGACCGGCTCGCCAACCCAAGCCTTTATGCCTACGAAGCAGGCGCCATCTACGAAAACCAGCGCGACTATCCGCGCGCCGTCGACGAGTATCTGAAGGGCGCGCTGGAGGTCCCCGAATCTTCGGCGGAACTTCGTTTGCTCGAACTGGCCCGCCGGCCAAAATTCCGCGACTTGGTGGACCAGAGCACTGCCAAACTGGCGCCGATACCGAATCCTCCCATGCCTGCGGTCTATCTGCGGGTGAAGGTCCTTGAGGCGCAGGATCGCAAGGAAGAGATGGTGTCCTTTCTTGACTCCATCGCCAACGCTACCACCTCCATCGAGCAGGCTGAAGACATCGAAACACTGGCGCAGCGGAACTCGCTCGAACAAGTCCGCCAGCACGCGCTCGAAAAGCAAGCCGCGCTGACGACCGACCCGGTCACGCGCCTGCAAATTCGCTACCAGTTGATACGCCTCTACGAGGGCCGCAAGGATTTTGCCGCCGCCCAGAAAAATGTCGAGGCCCTTTACCACGACAATCCCAGGATTCTCGGGGTTGTGCGCTCCACGGTCGATTTCTACTGGCGAATGAAGATGCAGCCGCAAGCCATCGCCGCTTTGCTGCAGGCCTCCCGAGATGCCTATCCCGCCCTGCGAACGCAGTTCACCTACGAAGCCGCGCGCAAGCAAACGGACGCGAAGCAGTTCCCGCAGGCGCGCGGTTTGCTCACCGGATTGCTGCAAGACTCTCCCTACAACGGCGAGTACCTCGCCGCCATGGCCGACACTTATGCGCAGGCCGGCGATGACCGGGGCCTCGAGCAGTTCTATCTGGAAAAGATCGCGCTCTTCCGCAGCGCGCCGCTTCCGGCTGACGCGCGTAAGACGCAGATCGCCACCCTTCGCCGCGGCCTGATTCCCGCGCTCACCCGTCTCAACAATTATTCCGGCGCTGTGGACCAATACATTGAACTCATCAACAACTTTCCCGAAGACGACACACTGGTCACCGAGGCCGCGCTCTATTCGCTACGCTACCAGCGCCAACAGCAGCTGATCGACTTTTATACCAAGACCGTTGCCCAGTCTCCGCGCGACTATCGCTGGTCGATGGTGCTGGCCCACACCCAAACCGACCTGGAAAACTATCCGGCCGCCATCGATACGTACGCTAAATCGATTGCCGTCCGCCCCGACCGCGCGGACCTCTACACCGCGCGCGCCGGACTTGAAGAGCGCCTGACGCGTTTCGACGAGGCTGCCGCCGACTACGAGCGCATCTACCAACTCGCCTACAAAGACCCGCAGTGGATGGAAAAGGTGGCTGATGTTCGCGCGCGCCAGGGTAAGACAAAGGAAGCGGCCGGCGCGCTGCAAACCGCGCTGATCGAGGGCCGTCCTGAAAACGCGGGCAACTACTTCGAAGTTGCGCGCAGGCTGGAGAACTGGGGCATGCTGGACCAGGCGCGCAGCTTCGCCGAACAAGGCGTGAACAAGGCCGGGGCCGACTTGCTGGCCAGCGCCGAGGACCACGCGGGAGCGCGAATCTACGTCCGCATCATGACGCGTTTGCGTCAGCAGGAACAGGCGTATGCAACCTTGCAGAAGGCGCTCGGCGATGCCGACGCCACTTTGCCGGTCCTGAAAGAACAGTTCGAAAAAGAGGGGGTCACCGGCATATCCGATGCCAAGTGGCGAGAGGCCCAGCGACGCATGCGCCTGGAAACAGCCCGCAACGGCATGACCGGGGCTTTGCAGGAATTGGGCAGCGCCGTGAACACCTATTTCACGCCCGAAGAAAGGTCCGCTTTTGCGCATTTCGCCGAGTCGAAACGTAAGGGAATGGATGCTGCCGATCTCGAGAAGTTCGCCATTCCGCTCGCGGAAAGCGCTGGCCTGGCGGACCAGGAAGCGCGCTGGCGCTTCGAGTTGACGATGCAACAGGCTATGCCTCCGAATTTTTACAGTAACGTCCAGCCTGTGGTCGACCTGCAGCGGCGCCGCGGCAACTTCACGGAACTGGCCTCGCAAATGGAGCAGCTTGCTCAGGCGGTCCCGCCGCAGAAGAAAAGGACACCACTACTGGCCGCGGCGGATGCCTATCGCTCAGCGGGGGACGAGTCAAACGAACTTCGCATCCTGTCCAATTTCTCCAACGGCGGCCTCGACCCAGCCCGCACGCAACGCTACTTGCAGTTGTTGCTGGCGCGCCAGGCGACGGAACTCGTCCGCTTCGCGGCCAATTGGCACAGTCCTTACAGCCAGGCGGCGGCAGACTATGTTGTCGCGCACGGCAGCGCCCAACTTGCGCACACGATGGTGCAAATGCGCGGGCAAGCCCGCCCGCCGGTGTGGAGTCAATCCTATACCGCGCTTGTCGGGCTCTACTTCTCCGAGCCTACGCCGGACATCAACAATGCCTTCATCGCAGCCCTCGGCGACGATCTGATCGGCGCGCGGCTCGCCAAGCCCCTCGATCGCGCGCAGAAACTTGCGGGTAACCTCTGGTACTACTACGGTTCGCGCTACGGCGAATATCTGGGCATGTCGAAGCTCGGCAATCCTGACGATTTCCTGCCCGCGGTCCTTGAGGCGAGTCCGGCAAGCGCTTCCGGATACCTGACTCTGGCCGACTACTACGCCGGCGCGGGGGAAACGCGGCACGCGATTGCCGAGTACGAACATACGCTCGAACTTTCTCCAGACCGCCCCGACGTGTACGATGACCTGGCTGTTGCTTACGCCAAGCAAGGCGACCGTGCCGCCGCCCTGGCGCAGTGGAAGTTGGCGTTCGCCACGTTGTCAAAGCAACTCGACAGCAAGCAGGTCCCGGAGAGTTTCTGGCGGGATTTCGGACGTACCTGTGATCAACTTCGCACCTGGCATCTGTTCGCGGAACTCAAGGGCGATGCGGCTGCGATCGTCCGCTCGTATCTCCACCGCAACGGCACGTGGCTCTCCAACGTCTTGCTGCAGCCTGCCTATGCCGCGGTTGGCGCACCGGACGCTGCGACCGCCTGGTTGCTCGACGCCGCTTCCTCCGCGCCAGATCCCGCGCGTGTCCTGGGCGATGTTGCGGATGCTTCCTGGGTCCCGCTGGCGCAACGCGCCCCGATCTATCAGCGCATTCTGCAACTCAAGGAAGACGCGGCCGGAAAACGCAACGGCTTGGAGCGCGAATACGCGGAGCAGGACCTGATTTCCTGGCAGGTCCGTTGGGTCGGGTATCTGGTCCGTACCAAGCAGTATCAGGCCGCCGCTGCCACAATCGCAGCGCTCCCCAAAGAGACCCGCGACGCGCAGGCAGCGACGCTGGTCCCGCTCGATTTGAGGGCGGCTGCGCAGCTGGGGACCCTCGACTCCATGCTCACCGCCTTTCGCGCGCAACCGCAAACCGCACCCGCCGCGGAAATCCTGCGCACCGCCGCCCGCCAGCTTTTCGACGCCGGCGATAAGCAATCGGCGCGCAAGATTCTCGAACTGGTCTTTGCCCGCGAGATCGAAAGTCACAACCTGGTGGCCACCAACTTCCTCGGTCTCGCCGAAATTCGTCTGGCCGCGGGCGACACGGCCGGCGCGCTCGATCTGTTACGCCGCCTGGTGGTAGTGGTAGGAAACCCGTTTGAGAATTTCGACCCCGCGGCTTCCTTGTTGGAAAGGACCGGTCACAATGCGGAAGCCGTCGAATTCCTCGACCAGCTTGTGAAATCCGCGCCCTGGGAGCCTTCGTACCGTCTGCGCCTCGCGAAAGCGAGACTTGCAGCCAAGGACCCCAGCGCTGCTCAGGCGCAAGATTCTCTTGCGGCCATCGCCTCCGGCCTGTCTGCTCCGTACGATCTTCGCCTGAAGGCCGCGGCGGCGCTTGCGGGGCGGGCGCATTCCGATCTGGGCAGCCGTGAACTCAACCTGCTAGCCGGGCCCGCCGCCGCAGTTACCACCGCTGCCGCCGACCAATTTTATTTCTATGAGGCGCGCATACGGGCCGCGCAAAGTGCGTCCGACACGAAAGTCAAGATCCAACTGCTGAGTCACTGCGTCATCGATTTCCCGCGCCGCGACGAAGCCCGCATCCCGTTGTTCCGGGCTGCCGCCGACGCACAGTCCAACGAATACGCGCTGGGGACCATGGAGCCACTGCTCCAGGCGCAGTTCCTGCGTACCGGTGTGCCCGAGGGTGACGCTGCCGGCGCCGAAGAAGAACAGATCATCAGCGCGGGTGAAGACGAAGAAGCGGGCGAAGAGCCCAGCGCGCCGGCAACCGTGTCCGCCAGGCTTTCCCGCGCGCAGCAGGCGGAGGTCGCGCAAATGATTGGCGACATGCTGGTCCGTGTCAACCGCCTAGCGGACGCGGTTTCTTACTACCAGACTGCGCGGCAACTTGAGAGCATCCCCGCCGCCCGCAAAACGCTCAATCGCAAAATTTCCGCCACAAAGGCATCCCTGCGCATACAGCAGCAAAATGCGGCGCGGCAACCGGTCCTGCATGAACCGCTCGAGCAGGACCGCATCGTTCGGCCCCAACTCATCGCGCGCGTCACTCCCGCGCTCAACGATAAAACCGCGAAAGGAGGGGTGAAGCAATGAAGCGCTTCTTTATCTTTTCCGGCATCGCGCTGGCCAGCGCCGCAATGATCTGGGTGACCTATCTTGCCGCCGCGCCGGCTCCGCCGCCGCTCTCGCGATACGTGCCCGCCGGACCGCTTGTCTATTTGGAGGCCAGCAACGTTTCGAAGCTGCTGAGTGATTGGAATTCCTCTTCCCAGAAGAAGCGGTGGCTCGCGAGCGACAACTACGAAGTCTTCTCGCGTTCGCGCCTCTTTCTGCGGCTCAAAGGCGCCGGCGAGCAGTTCGCCGCCGCGGCCGGACTTCCACCTGACACGAATTTCCTGTCACAGGTCGCTGGCGAGCGCAGCGTTTTCGCGCTTTACGATATCGGCAACCTGCAGTTCCTTTACATCACCTATCTGCCCTCGGCGAAATCCATGCAAACCACGCTGTGGCAAACCCGCGCGAAGTTCGAGCCGCGTAGCGCCGGTGGTGTGGACTTCTATCTTCGCCGCGATCCCGGGTCGCAACGCGAAGTTGCCTTCGCGGTAGCGGGGGACTATCTGCTGCTGTCAACCCGGGAAGACCTTATTGCCGGCGCCCTGCAATTGATGTCCGGTAAACAGGACCGCACCGTCGAGGGGGAGCAGTGGTGGGCGCAATCGACCGCGGCCGCCGGACAGGCCGGCGATCTTCGCATGGTCCTCAACCTCGAACAACTGGTCCCGAACGGCTACTTCCGCACCTATTGGGTGCAGCAAAACATCACCGACCTGAAACGCTATTCGGCATCTATCTCCGATCTGTTCCGCTCCAGCACACAATATCGGGAAGAGCGCGTCTTGATCCGGAAAGAAAAAGCGGAACAAGAGTCGTCCCCAGACGGAGCGGCCGCCGCAGCCGATGTTGTCCGCCTTGTCCCGGCTGACGCTGGAGTTTATGAGGCTGAAGCAAATCCCACGTCCGATGACAACCTGGCGTTGCTCGAAACCAAACTCCTGGCGCCACATTTAGGGCCGGCGCCGCCGTCGCAGGTTGCACCGCAGGTGCAACTTACCACGGGAGAACAAGGGGGAGGGTCCGATCTTGAGACCCGCATCGACCAGGCTCCCGTCGAGCGTCCTGCTGCTCAGCCTTCGCTTTCGGCGTTGAAAGATCTGCTTCACAAAACTCCTGTGCTGGCCTCGCTCCAGGTGCAATCCAGCGTGCTCGATCAGGCCGGCGTTTTCGTCCGCATTCACTCTGCGGTTGTCCTGATCGCAGGCCCAGAGTGGGACCAGGCTGCCGTCCAGTCCGCGCTCACGGAGGTCATTGGTCCTGGCCTTACCGCCAGTCAACTCGGTGCCGGCTGGCGGCAAAAATCCGGATACCAGGAACTCGATGGCCTATGGCCGCTCGTAGCCTCGGTCCGCGGCAAGTACCTACTGGTCTGCGATAGCCCAGAGCTGGCGGAAGCCATTCTTGCGAATTTCAGCGGGAAGTCCGGCCGCAAGCCTGCCGACTTGCTCGCCGGATTCAATCACCAGCATGAGCGCGCCAATTTCGCCCGCTTCTCGAAGGTGGTTGACCGCCCCGGCGCTACATTCGCCGATGCTGAAAACCGCGGAGGCGAACCGCAATTCTTCTCGAATAACATGGGGAGCCTCAGCTCAACATTAGCGGCCGTTTCCGGCGAAACCATCGAAGTTCGCCGCGATGGAACCAAAGAACGGCAAACGGTGATTTACGACTGGGCGCAATGAGGGACATTGCGCTCCTCCTATGCGGGTTGCCGCTGGTGTTGCTTGCCTCGAGCGGCCGCGCCGGACCGGTTGCGCCCGATTACGGCCAAGGCGCGGAGTCAAGCTTGTTTGCGCAATCCGCCACGGAAACGCTGGACCGCGATTTTCCCAGCCGTGACATTTCTTTCTTGTTGCTTGATGTCCGCACCGGACGCCTGCTTGCGGCGCGCTGGGAGCGGCCCGACCTGCCTGTTCCGTTGGGCTCGCTAGTGAAACCCTTCACCGCGCTGTCCTATGGCGAACAGCACGATTTTCAGTATCCCACCCACACCTGCCGTGGCACTGCCACCGGATGCTGGCTTCCTCGCGGACACGGCGAAGTCAACCTTACCTCTGCCATCGCCTATTCCTGCAACTCATACTTCCGCATGCTCACCGCGGAGCTGGCGGCTGCCGATGTGGCGCCCATTGCGGCGCGCTTCGGAATCGAACCTCCAGACCACGAAGCGGGCGGCGCCGCGCTCGCGGGAATCGGCAGTCGCTGGCGAATCTCTCCAGCTCGTTTGGCGGGGGCGTATGTTGAACTCATTCGCCGCCGCGAGCTGCCGGGCGTGCGGGAAATCCTCGCGGGAATGGAGCAGTCGGCGCAGTATGGAACCGGCGCTGCGGTCGACCGCGCTCTTCCGTTCCCCGACGCGCTGGTAAAAACCGGCACGGCGCCCTGCACGCACAAGCTGCGGGCGCCTGGGGACGGCTTCGGAATCGCCCTCACGCCCGCCAATCAGCCGCAATTTCTGCTGATGGTTCGAGTCCACGGAGTCCCGGGCGCGCAGGCCGCAAAAACTGCCGGCCAGATACTGCGCCGGATCGAAGGCAGGTTCAAGGAATGATCCGTGATCGCTGGACGCGTATGAGGACGGCTGTCCATCCCGCGCGCAAGTCAACTCCATGCAAATTCGGTGGGCCTGTCTTCGCATTGATTACCGCCCTCGTCGTCACCTCGCCCGCCGCGCTGAGTTTTGCCCAAACTGCGCCTCCGGCAGTGGCCAATGTCCGTATCGGCGTTTTTGGCCTTTTCCATCCGCACCAACTCACGCTCAGCGCCCCTTTGGGGCATGCACTGGTTGTGCGCGCCGGCGAGGAACAGATTGTGCTGGAGCGCAGCTCCGGCGTGAACAGCGTAAACATCCTGCTCTCTGGAAGCGAGATTGTGCTGCAATCGGGGGCAAGGACCCTGCGCGCACCCGCTCTGACGGTCTCCGGACGCAAAAATGGACCCACGGACTTTGTTCTCGCTGTTCCAGGAAAAATCGCGCGTCACTACCGTGGCGCCCTCGAAATTCGCCAGTCTGCCGGACATCTACTCGCCGTGGTTACCATGGACCGCGAGACTGCCGTTGCTTCCATAGTGGCTGCCGAAAGCACGGTCGATACGCCATTCGAAGCGCTGAAGGCGCAGGCGGTCGCGACCCGTTCCTATCTGGTGGCCAGTCGCGGACGCCATTACGATTTCGATTTTTGTGACACCACCCATTGCCAGTTTCTCCGTGAGCCGCCTGAGACCGGCACGATGGTCGCGCAGGCCGTGGAGGCGACGCGCGACATGGTCCTCGCCTACGAATCCAAGCCATTCGCCGCCATGTACACTCGCAGCTGCGCCGGACGCACGCGCACGCCAACGGAATTGGGCCTTCCCGCGGCCGTATATCCCTATTACCCAGTCGAATGCAAGTATTGCCGGGAGCATCCGGTGCGCTGGTCGAGTCGAATCCCCGCGGAAGATGCGGCCAGGCTGCGCAGTTCCAACGAGCCCGCCCGCCTTCGCGCCGCGCGCAACCTCGGCTGGAACACGATTCCCAGTAACAGCTTCATCGTCAAAAAGAAAGACGGTGAGAACCGGGCGGAAGGGACCGGACAGGGCCACGGCATCGGCCTATGCCAGGCAGGGGCCAAAGCCATGGCGGCAGAGGGGGCCGATTTCCGCCAGATTCTCCTCCACTACTACCCGAATACTGCCATCATCAGCATCCCTGTAATTGCTGATCCTCTTTCGCAATCACGCTGGGAAAACTGAAACCAGAACGAAATCGCAAATCCAAATGTACCAAGACATAATTTTGTATTTGCGTACGTTCATAAAACCATGTTATTGAATTAACAGTGGTAGTTGAAAGTTTCCCGCCCCTGTCCGGCGTTCGTCCCCGGTGACCCCACTGATCCATCGTTATGTTGCGTCGTAGTGCGCTGGCTTTTTCAACTTGCTAAGCGACGATAGCGAAGCTTTGGCTGGTTTGTGCAAACGTGCGGACCAACTCTTGCAGTGCATTCCCATCCAGGGGGATACAAACGATGATCGTAACCTATGCTCCAACCCCACAATGGTTTGCGGTTTACACAACCACGCGCCATGAGAAGAAGGTCGCTTCACTCCTCGCGGCGCGGAACATCGAAGCTTTTTTACCCCTTCACCGGACCCTGCACTGTTGGAAGAACCGCACCCGCGCCGCGTTGGAACTTCCTTTGTTCCCTTCGTATGTGTTTGTGCGAATGTCCATGGACATGAAAAGCAATGTGCTCTCTGTACCGGGAGCGCTGTCGGTGGTCGGTTCCAGCCGTGGACCTTGGCCATTACCGGATGCCGAGATAGACATCTTGCGTTCCGGGTTGGACCGCTGCCGGCCGGAACCCTGCGCATATCTTGATACGGGCGACCGTGTGCGTATCACTGGCGGCCCACTGCAAGGGATGGAAGGTTTCTTTATGACTAGAAAGAACGGGCCGCGTGTAGTTTTGACTATCGATCAGATCATGCGCAGCGTCTCCGTGGAAGTTGAAGTCCAGCATCTTGAGCTACTTCAGTCCAAATCTGTTTTGGCATCCTGAGGAAGGAATTCGCGCGCGCTCATGGAGGCAAATCAATGATCGGCACCAGAGTGAACACAAAGATCTTTAGCTTCAGGTTTATTGCGAGGTTTTTGCTCGACAAGAACGTCTGGCTGGTCGTGGTTGCAGCGCTTGCGGCGAGGCCCTTCCTCCAGGCGCAAATTTCACAAGCCCCCGCTCCGCCAGCGGCGGAAACGCGCTCCCAGTTAGCCGGTTCTCCTGTGGACGCCAGTGAGTATGTGATCAGCGCGGACGATATTTTGAATGTTTCGATTCTGGATGTGCCAGAACTCTCCGGTGAATTTCGGGTCAGCAATACGGGCAAGGTTACCCTTCCGGTCCTTAGCCATTCACTCACGGCGGCCGGCCTGACGCTTACACAGTTCTCGGAACTTCTTGCGAAACAAGTGAAGACCGCCGGTTTGGTCAGTGATCCGCATGTCACGACTTCTGTGAGTCAATCACGAACCCACACGGTTGCGATTGACGGTGCGGTAAAGCACCCGCAAGTTTATACCCTCTTTAGCCCTACCACATTGCGTGATGCGCTTTCTCAAGCCGAGGGACTTTCCGAGGATGCGGGTGGGACAGCGATCATACAGAGGGGTGAGATTGGCGCGCGGGCGCTGAAGGCTGGCGGCAAGCCTTTGACCGGGGAACAAGCTGAAACCGATCGAACCGTAACCGTCGATCTCGCCAAGTTGATTGAGACCGGCGACGCAAAACTTAACATCCCCATATTTCCCGGAGATCGTATTACAGTTCCACGCGCCGGCGTTGTTTATGTGGTAGGGGCGGTAACAAAACCGGGCGGATTCACCATGCGGCCAGGACCCCAAGGAATGACCGTGCTCCAGGCCCTTGCGCTGGCTGGCGACACCAAGTCCACTGCCATCCGCAATCAAACCGTCATTATTCGCAACGATCCGCAGGCGCCGGAAGGGCGTAAGCAAATCCCGGTGGAGTTAAAAAAGGTCTTGGGCGGCAAGGAAGCGGATCCAATGCTGCTCGCGGACGACATCTTATTCATTCCGGACAGCACCGGACAACGAATTCTCCGCCGTGGCCTGGAAGCTGTGCTGCAAACCACAACCGGCATTGCCATTTATAAAGGCCGGTAATCGTTCCAAAGACAATTCTGGATTACGGGCCGAAGGTGCTTACCCCTTATGCACAATGAACCGTGGATCGAATCGCCAAACCCAACCATCAGGTCAGAGCGCCGGGCTTTAATTCCCGGCCCTTACATGCCGTCCGCATTCGCGCAGCCCGCGGACGAATCCGAAGGTTTGTCCAACTACTGGCACGTTGTGGTCAAGCGACGTTGGACAGTTTTGGCGGTCGCTTTTGCATTGACCGCCATTGTGGTGGTCGTGTCGCTCTGCATGAAGCCGGTTTACGTCGCAGCGGCACGCTTGGAAGTCGAGCCTGAAACCCCACTTTTGGAATCGATCAGCGACATTTATCAGCGAATGGATGTTGACGATCCATTCATACAAACGCAAATCCAGGTGCTGAAAGGGCCCACGTTGGCGTGGCAGACGATCCAGCAGCTCGACCTCGCCGGAAACCTGGGGGCGTCGCCTTTCGCGCAATCGGGCAATGGGGAAGTTGAAACTCGCAAGGTGGAATTGATCGGCGCTTTTCAAAGTCATTTGAAAATTGAATTGTTACCGAAAACCCGCATGTTGTCGGTCGGGTTCGAAAGTCCGGACCCGCAACTGTCAGCCCGGGTCGCCACCGGTTTGGCCAACGCATACCTCGACTACAATTTCCGGCAAAAGTATGAAGCCATCCGCCGTTCCGGGTGGATGGAACAACAAGTCGAAGAATTGCGCAAGAATGTGGAATCGTCGCAAGAGGCGCTGGTCCGTTATGAACAACAGCATCGCATTACCGAGATTGGGGACAAACAGAGTGTGCCCGAACAAATGCTGGCTGATCTTAGCCGCGATCTGGCGGCTGCCAAGAGCGACCGCATCCAAAAGGAGGCCCTCTTCGCCCAGGTATTGCGCAAGCCAGACGAGCTGGCGCCATTGGTCCACGACGAGTTGCTGCAAAAGTTGGAAGGGGGCTTGGCCGACTTAAAAGCGCAATACGCGACCGCGATTGCCCAGTATGGCCCCAATTTTCCTAAAGCTACCCGGCTGCAACTTGAGATCGACGATCAGAAAGGCCAAATCCAGCAAGAACAAAGCCGTGTGATCGAACGCATGCGACATGATTACAACGCCGCGCGCGACCGGGAAAAATTAGCTGCGTCCGCAGTGGCGAGCCAGAAAGTAGAAGTAGGAAATCTGAGCCAGCTCATGGTCCAGGACAATCTTCTCCGCCATGAATTCGAAACCAACCAGCAGCTTTATCAAAGCCTGCTTGGCCGCCTCAAAGACGCCACAGTTTCCGCGGGATTACGGTCCACTGGCATTCGCCTTGTCGATAACGCTTTGCCGCCGGCCGCGCCGGTAAGGCCCCGGAAACTCTTGTATGCGATGGTTGGAATGTGGGCTGGGGCCATTCTTGGGGTGATGTGTGCTTTTGCACAAGACAAGCTCGATACCTCGATCAAGACCACTGAAGAGGTGGAAGGACTGATCCTGGCTCCTGCCTTGGGTGTCCTTCCGTTCGAGCGCCGACCCACTCTAAGAAAATCTCTCTTGCAAAAAAGTCCAGCGCCTTCGTTGGGACTAGCTTTGAGCCGGAGTCCGAATTCATCCTTGTCGGAAGCGTTTCGTGCCTTGGGGACCGCAGTTGCACGATCGCCCAATCTTCCAAAAACCCTGTTGATCAGCAGTGCCGGAAATGCGGAAGGAAAAACCGTAACCACACTCAATCTGGCACAGGCCCTGGTGCAAAGAAAAGGTCCGGTACTGATTGTGGATTGCGACCTTCGCCGCAATACCATTGCGCAGTCTCTCGGCCTTAACAATAGCAAGGGGGTGAGTACAGTCCTTACCGGCCAGCACGAGCTTTCTGAAGCCCTGCAAAAATGCCCCGGACACACGGACCTTTGGGTCCTGACCTCGGGTCCGGTCCCGCAGTGCCCGGCCGAGTTGCTGGCGTCGGAGGAAATGGCGGGGTTGATCAAAGAAATGGCGAAGCGTTTCACTTGTGTGGTGATTGATTCGCCGCCTATCCTGGCCGTGACCGATGCGACCATTTTGTCGACCCTGGTCGACGGTGTCTTGCTGGTCGTGGCCAGCGGGAACACATCGCGCGGAGGTTTGCTCCGCGCGCGCCGCATCCTGGCAAATGCGGGTGCGCGGGTGCTGGGTGTGGCGGTAAACAAACTGGACCCGCGCTTTCAGAGCTATCGCAGCTACAACTACTCCTACATCGACGCTGATTGGCGCAATGCTTCCGCCAGAGTCAGCTGATCTCTCCTCCTAGGACCACGCAGTTCCAGGTGGACGTTAATCAATTCCTGCGGTGAGTACGTTTTTCACCGTTCCCTATAGACATTGACTTTTTGGGAGGAAACGATGAGCGCCGCCCACGCCAGTGAACGACTCTATTCCGGGGACTTTCCCGGCCCGGTTTTTGAACGGGTCAAAGCCAAAACCTGGAAACGCACCACCAAAGCAACCATCGAAACCCTGCTCTTCGGAACCGCAGACTTTACTCTAGTATGGTTAAGCGCTGCGGTCACCTTGTCGTTCCGGCTCGATGCTGGGGCGATGAGTTCCGGCAATATGCTGGAAAAAAATGCCGGTTCGCTGGTCGTGTTGTCGATCCTGATCGTCCTCTTCTGCCACGCGCAAAGGCTTTATGAATCTCTGCCGCGTTTGGTATCGGATGAAATATGGGCCGTCCTCAAAGCGGTGGGGCTCGCCACGATCGTGCTGGCTGCGTCGCTTTATCTTTCGCGGCAGGAGATCGTGTCACGAATTGCCTTGGGAATCACCGCGGTGGTGTCCGCCGTATTGTTGATCGCCTGGCGTTATGCCTGGCGGAGACGGATCGCGCAATTGGCGGCGGGGCAGGAGTGCAGAAACATTTTGGTCCTGGGTTGGGGCCGTGCGGCGGAACTCCTGGGCCGTCACTTTCTGCAACAGCAACTCCCGGGCTATGTCGTCAAGGGGTTCCTGCACCGGCGCCGGACAGAACTCACGCCAGGCAGCGAGACCAATCCGGAACCTGGTTGGGGTCTCAACGCGCTGGGCTATGTCGACCAGTTGAAAGACATCGTGTGCGCCCATTTTATCGATGAGATTCTGGTGTTCCTGCCCGAAGATCGAAATTTGGTAAAAGAACTCATCGCCGAATCACAGAAGTGCGGAATCAGTCTTCGTGTTGTTCCAGATACGTATGATGGCCTGGCTTGGGGCGCTCCACTCGAACATCTGGGGCCCTTTCCGACGATTCAAGTTCATGAACGGCATATGCCGTTTTTGGGGCTGGTCCTGAAGCGCGGTTTCGACATCGTGGCTTCCATATTTACTTTGTTGTTTTGTTTGCCGCTTTGCGTGGTGGTGGGAATTGCCGTGCGGCTGAACTCGCCGGGCCCGGTCCTTTATCGCTCCAAACGCGTTGGAAAAAAAGGCACGATCTTCACCTGCTACAAGTTTCGCACCATGGTGCAGAATGCGGATGCGTTGAAGGAAGATCTGCTCGAGCTCAATGAACGCAGCAAGGTGCTCTTCAAGATCACAAACGATCCGCGGATTACGAGCGTTGGCCGCTTCCTGAGAAAGTATAGCTTGGACGAAATTCCGCAACTCTGGAATGTCTTCCGCGGAGATATGAGTCTAGTGGGACCTCGCCCGCCCATTCCCGGCGAATACGCGCAGTACGAACTCAGCCATCTTAAGAGACTTCATGTCTCTCCGGGGATCACCGGTCTCTGGCAAGTGGAGGCCCGCAAGAATCCTTCGTTTGAAAGTTACATAAACTTAGACACTCGTTACGTGGATAATTGGAGTGTCTGGCTTGATCTCAAGATCCTCTTCAAGACTGTGGGTGTTGTGGTGGCCGGTACCGGCCAGTAGCAGGCGCTCAGGGGTCACCATCCGTCGGCATTATCAGGAATGCAAATGTCTTCGCTCATCGCACTGCTCGGTCGTACCAGCAAGCCCGCTTGCGGGATTGACGACTACTGTAGTTTTCTGGGAAAGGGATTTGCCGGACAGAACATCGTGCTGGAGCGGGTCCAGGTGAGTTGGGCCGAACACGGCTGGATTCCCGCGCTGCTGGACTTGTGGCGCAAGTCCGCCAGTTGGAAAGGGAAGTGGGTGCTCTTGCAGTACACAGCCGGCGCTTGGTCCCGATTCGGCTTTCCATTTGCGGCGTTGGCGGTGTCGATGATTTTGCGTCAGCGAGGAGCGCGTTGCGCAATTACTTTCCATGAGCCTTGGCGTTGGGAAGTGACGACTTCGCGCTGGATTGATCGCTTACGCGGCGCTTGTCAGGATTGGGTGATCCATCGTCTTTATCGTGACGCCCACAAGATCATCTTCCCCGATCCACTCGATGCCATCGATTGGCTGCCTACCCAGGACACGAAATCTGTATTCATTCCCATCGGCGCCAATGTTCCGGGCGGCGGTTTGGAACAATTATCGAAAAAAGAGGACGGCCTGCAAACCGTCGTGGTGTTTTGCTTGAGCCAACCGCCAAACTTACATCGAGAACTTGACGAAATTTCTTATGCGTTGCGGTTTGCATCCACCCGCGCGACCGGGCTTCGGGTAGTTTTTCTGGGAAGGGGAACGGCGGAAGCCAAAGACCAAATTGAGGATGCTTTCGCAGGTATTGCAGTCGAGGTTGTGAACCTTGGCATTCGAAGCGCGGAAGAAGTGGGTCTTGTTCTGACGGAAGCGGATGCCATGCTTTGCGTCCGCGGACGTTTGTTTCCGCGGCGCGGAAGCGCGCTTGCTGGAATCGCCTGCGGCGCGCCGGTCATTGCCTATGAAGGGCCCGCGCAGCGGACCCCAATTGCGGAAGCCGGGGTCGAGTTTGTGCCCTATCGTGATAAGGAAGCCTTGGGTTCCGCTCTGTTAAAAATCCTGACTGACGGAATTCTGCGGGACGAGCTACGCCGGAAAAGCCGCAGGTGCCAGGAAATGTATTTCTCCTGGGGCCGCATCGCGGCGCGGCATGTTGAAGCCCTCGGTTTTATTCCCCAACCGCCGCATTACAAGAAGGAAGGTTTATCCACCTCCAAGGTCACGGAAGCGAGCGCATGCGCATCTTGATTTACACTCACGCATTCCCACCCATGATCGGAGGGATCGAGACCATCACCATGCAACTGGCTCGCGGGCTGGCCCTCCATCGCAGTCACGATGTGCATGCGGATGAGGTAGAGGTTTCAGTGGTAACTCCAGGTGCAACAAGAAGCGAGAACGAAAACGCGCTCCCGTTCCAGGTGGTTCGCAGACCGGGTTTAGCCCAGCTCGCGCGGCTCATCCGGCGCACGGACATCCTGCATATTGCAGGCCCGAACATGTTGCCCCTGCTCCTGGGATGGTTTTTCAGGAAACAGATGGTGGTGGAACACCATGGTTTTCAGACCGCCTGTCCCAGTGGCCAGCTTGTATACCAGCCGGACCCGTCGCCGTGCCCTGGTCATTTCATGGCCCGCCGATATGCGTCTTGTTTGAAATGCAACGCGCATCACGGGGTTATGCAGAGCTTTAAACAGTGGTGTTTGACTTTCGTCCGGCGATGGCTTTGTTCAGCTGCAAGTGCGAATGTGATGCCGACTGCCTGGCTGGGCACCATCCTGCAGCTTCCTAAACTGGTCACGATCCATCATGGCTTGCCCGCGCCAAAGGTTCTGCGTCAGGTCCCCCAACCTGACTCGTCAAGCGTTGTTTTTCAGGGGCGGTTGGTCAGCACAAAAGGTGTTAGTACGTTGTTACACGCAGCTCATCTGATCAGCGACCGCGATTTCAAAGTCAAGATCATCGGAGACGGTCCGGAGCGCGCGCGGTTGGAAGCAGAGGCAAAAACTTTGGGATTGTCGGATCGGGTCGAGTTCCTGGGATATCTTTCCTCGGAGCAAGCCGAAAAAATTATGGCGCAAGCGAGAGCAATTGTCATGCCCTCGCTCGGCGGTGAAGTGTTTGGCTTAGTGGCCCTTGAAAACATGCATCGCGCAAAGGCGGTGATTGTTTCCGCAATCGGGGCCCTCGCTGAAGTCGTCGGGGATGAGCGGCTCATATTTCCACCAGGAGACGCAAAAGCCTTGGCGGCTTGCCTGCGGCGGGTATTTGAAACGGACGGGTTTGCGGAAGAAGCTGGGGCCCTGGCCAGCAACAGGGCCGGCTCGTTATTTTCTGTCGATCGAATGGTGTCGGAGCATGTCAAGTTGTATCAGCGGCTCAAGCCCGTGGGCCTTGGCCGGGAGAGGGTTGCGCAAGTTGCCTGATGAGCAGGCAGGTATGAGCAGCCGAATTTGTCACACGAACGCATGGTCATCTTAAGCCACCCTACGGGCAATGCAAATTTACGCGAGACCGGTCGCGCGTTACGCGATGCTGGGTTGCTCACGGAGTTGTGGACATCCGTCTATTGGCGTCCGGACCACCCGCTCAACGCAGTTCTTCCGCCTTCCTTGTGCCGGCAACTCAACCGGCGCACCTTTCCGCATATTGATCGCAACCAGGTGCGTTGTAATCCATGGCGCGAATCAGGGCGACTGCTGGCGGACCGCTTGGGATTTTCCAGCCTGGTTCGACACGAAACCGGCCGGCTTTCCGTGGATGCGATTTACCGCAGTCTGGACAAAAAGGTTGCCACAAGACTAAGGCGTGGTTCGGCGGTTGGTGCGGTGTACGCCTATGAGGATGGGGCGGCAGAGAGTTTCCGAGCGGCGCGCGATCTTGGTCTTGAGGCCATTTATGAACTCCCGATCGGGTATTGGCGTCCATTGCGAGAGCTCATGCGGGAAGAATCCGAACTGAAGCCAGAATGGGCGCCGACTCTGCTGGGAAACACGAACAGCGCGGGAAAGCACGCCCGCAAGGATGAAGAACTCGCGTTGGCAAGCCATGTTGTCGTGCCCAGTGAATTTGTTCGCCGGACCTTGTTGAACGCTAAACAGGTAACAGCGCCCATCAGCCTGGTCACCTATGGCGCGCCCCTGGCGGGCGGATTGCCAGAAAAGCCACGCTCCAGTGGGAAGCTCAAAGCCATCTTTGTCGGCTCACTCAGCCAGAGAAAGGGTATCAGTTACTTATTTCATGCCATGCGGATGATGGGCGAGCAAGTAGAACTGACCCTGATCGGCCGGCGTAGCGGCGAGTGCCGCGCGCTTGATGCCGCGCTGCGAAACCACCGTTGGATTCCCTCCCTTTCCCACAGCGAAGTCCTGCAGGAAATACGCCGCCATGACGTAATGGTGTTCCCTTCGTTGTTCGAAGGGTTTGGCCTGGTAATTCTGGAGGCCATGTCTTGTGGAGTGCCGGTCATTACGACGCCGAATGGCGCCGCGCCCGATGTCATGAGCAATGGCAAGGACGGTTTCATTGTTCCCATTCGCGACCCGCAGGCTATCGCGCAGGCGATGGAAATTGTGATGCGCGACCGGGACCGTCTGGCTGTTATGAGTCAGGCAGCGGCGCGAAAAGCGGAATGGCATTCATGGGAGCGTTATCGCGCGCGTCTTGTGAATATGGTGCGGCGAGTATTGAGACAAGACACACCGGATCATTTGGAAGATCCGGACTGTTGCCTTCTGGCCAGCAATTAAATGACGAACCAATACATGGACGCGGATTTTGCGCCGATTTATGGCGCGGAACCTGTTGACGACAAGCGGTTGCGGACACTGCGCGGCATGATCTGGGTCTATTTCTGGCTGTTGATCCTGGAAGGCGCATTACGCAAATGGACTGTCCCGTCTTTGAGCGCGCCGTTACTGGTGGTGCGCGATCCCGTTGCTCTGATGATTTATTTCCAGGCGGTGCGGTGCAAACGGTTTCCGGTCAATGGCGCCATGCTGGCCGGCTTCGGATTGCTGATCGCTTTCATTCTGCTTTCTGTGGTACAGATCGTGGCCGGAGTTGGGGGAGGACCGTTGGTTGCGCTTTATGGCTTGCGTACAAACTTTTTGCACTTGCCCCTGATTTTTGTGATTCCACGGGCATTTTCCTACGCGGACGTGGTTAAGCTCGGAAAATGGATGTTACTTCTCAGCATACCGATGGCCGTGTTGATGGCCCTGCAATACCAGTCGGCGCCCAATAGTTGGATCAATGCCGCGACCAAAGCGGATGCGGCGCAGCTCGCCTTTACCGGAGGCAAGATTCGGCCCGCGGGTACATTCAGCTTCATCACCGGCGCCGCTCATTTCTTCGTTTTGGCCACCGCATTTCTGTTTTACGGATTAGGAGAACGGGCCAGTAGATATCCGCGTTGGCTTTTGGGCGCTGCGCTGTTGAGCGTGGCCGCAGCGCAGCCGGTTTCCGGCAGCCGCACCCTGGTACTGGGTTGCGGACTGGTCTTTGCCGCTGCGATTGCATTTGGAGTTCTGAACCCTGGCCGGGCGAGCAAAATTGTGGTCGCCGCGCTTTTGATTTTCGCTGTGGTCGCTTGCCTGTCAATGACCAGCTTTTTCCGCGAGGCTGTCGATGCCTTCATGACGCGTTGGGATGAGGCCAATACTTCTTCGGGGGGCGTTGAACAGGGGTTAGTTGGACGTTTCTTGAGTTGGTTCACCGAACCGTTTGGAGTTTTGTCGGATGCCGGGACGATTGGAAAAGGCATCGGCATGGGCACCAATGCCGCATCTGCGTTTCTTACTGGCGCCGTTGTATTTCTCCTGGCGGAAAGTGAATGGACGCGGGTGGTGCTGGAAGCAGGCCCCCTGCTTGGGTTTTCCTATCTCGTCTATCGCGTCTGGCTTACCGGGACCATCGGCTTCCGCGCATTCAGGGCCGGAACACAACGACAGCTTCTTCCCTGGCTCCTGGCGTCAGCCGCTTGTCTGAGTGTGCTGACAGAGGCACTTTCGCAACCCACAAATTTGGGATTTATGGTTTTGATGGGCGGTTTGTGCCTGGCTTCGGTGCAGGAACGCCGCCAATCCGATTATGCTCGAGCATGGAGCAAGGAAATTCCGCGCTGGAGCTATCCCCATCGACCCGAAACGGTTACCACGTAATTCCGTTATGCGGGATTCCTGGACGACGAGCACGAGGTCCTAGTTGAAAATACTGCTGGTAGGAAATTACATTCCCGACCGTCAGCACAGCATGTTGAACTTTGCAGCCATGATGGAACTGGGCCTAAAGAAAGCCGGTCATGAGGTGCGCACGCTGTACCCGCCGATTGTTTTTGGGAAGCTATTTCGCGGTTTGCGGCTGCACAAATGGCTGGCCTATGTGGACAAGCTTGTTCTTTTTCCACCCCGGCTCTGGCAGGCCGCGAGACAAGCGGACATCGTACATATTTGCGATCACTCGAATGCTCTGTATATTCCCACAGTGAAGCGGGTTCCGTACATTGTGACTTGCCACGATTTACTCGCCGTGCGCGGTGGGCTTGGGGAACAAACAGACTGTCCTGCTTCTCCTGTAGGGAAGTGGCTGCAGCGATGGATTCTCTCCGGTCTCAAGCGCGCTGACGGGTTGGCATGTGTTTCCAAGGCGACACTGGCCGATGCCGCACGGTTGATTCCGGGCGAGCGTCCGACGGAACTCCTGCCTTTGGCTGTGCGTCAGGATTTAAAACCTATCTCGGAGAGTGAGCAAAAAGAGCAGTTGAAGAAAGTGAGCGGTCTGGATCCGAATAGACCGTTTGTTCTCCACGTCGGTTCCAGTCAGCGCCGCAAAAACCGGGAAGGTGTTCTCCGGGTCTTTGCAAAAGTCATGAATAAGGTAAATGCTCAGTTGGTATTCGGGGGAAAGCCTTTGGATTCTAGCCAACGACGACTGGCTAAAGAGTTAAATATTTCTGACCGAATCATTGAGGCGGGCGAAGTTTCGAATGATCTGCTGGCCGCGCTATACGGAAAAGCGCTGACGTTTTTCTTCCCATCGCGGTTTGAAGGTTTCGGTTGGCCGATTGCTGAGGCGCAACTGTGCGGATGTCCGGTCGTATGCAGCAGTCGGGACCCTTTTCCAGAAGTGGCAGGGGAAGGAGCATTGATGCGCGACGTCGAAGACGAAACCGGATTTGCCGACGACATTGTGCGGATGGCGACAGATCCAAAGTTGCGCGTGATGCTCATTGAAAAAGGATTTGAAAACGTTCAGCGTTACAGCGTTGAAGTCATGATTTCCCGATACCTGGCGCTTTACGAGCAAGCGTTACGTCCACAGCAAAATCCTGCGACGGTACATGCAGCGGCCTGAAGTTCCAGCAACCCAAAAATGAAGTTACTCCACATCATTCATTCGGCAAACCCTGCTGGTGGCGGCCCAATCGAGGGCCTCAAGCAGGTCGCTGGAGTCATGGCCGAAATGGGGCACAGTACAGAGCTGGTCACGCTCGATGCGCCCGACGCTCCGTGGTCGAGCGAACTGCCGTTTGCGGTCCATGCTGTCGGGCCCAGCAAAGGAAAGTATGGATACTCTCCTCGACTTGTGCCGTGGCTGAAGGAACATGCCGGTAACTACGATGCTGTACTCATCCGTGGAATCTGGCAGTATCACAGCTTTGCTGGCTGGAAAGCTTTGCGCAATTCGAATGTGCCGTATTTTGTGTTCACCCACGGAATGCTTGATCCATGGTTCAAGCGTGCCTATCCACTCAAACACGCAAAAAAGTGGCTGTATTGGCCGTGGGCAGACTACCGCGTGCTCAGGGACGCCGAAGCAGTGTTGTTTACTTGTGAAGAAGAGCGGGTTCTGGCTCGTCAATCATTCTGGCTTTATCGCTGCAAAGAA
>CAZETZ010000001.1:140525-181118 GCA_964514735.1 uncultured Acidobacteriaceae bacterium
AAAAAAATGCCAACCATCAGCCAAACCGTAGACAGCGCCTTGGACGCGCGCCCCAGTGTTCGTTTAAGCGAATACAAGAGTGAACGAGACTGGCGCTACATGTTGAAACGGCTTTTGTGGTCGTGCGTCCAGCTTCCTTTTTGGCCAAAGATGCCGCGTCGGCTGAGTTTTTTACGTATTTTTCTGCTTAGGCTTTTTGGGGCACAGATAGGCCGCAATTGCCGAGTTGATGCTGCGCGGATTTGGGTGCCATGGAATTTGGAAATGGGAGAGTGGTCGGTCATCGGTGGTGGCGCAGAAATTTATAACCTCGCTCCGGTGCGCATTGGAGCGAATGCTATCGTCTCCCAGCGTGCCTATCTGTGCACTGCAACACACGATTACACGCTCGCTGACTTTCCGCTTTATTCCAAGCCCATCACGGTTGAGGCAAGCGCATGGGTAGCTGCCGGTGCTTTTATCGCTCCTGGAATTACGGTTGGAGAAGGAGCGGTAGTAGGAGCGTATTCAGTTGTCACCAAAGATGTTCCATCGTGGACAGTATGCGCAGGCAATCCTTGCCGGCCAATCAAAACACGAGTTCTGAAAAATTAGCCCAGTTCTGTCAGTCAAAAATCTCTTGAAACCATCCATCGTAATTCTGACTTATAACTCCGAGTCATCGAGCGGGGAAACCCTTCGATCAGTTGCCTCGCTGTCTGACGATATTCACATCGTCGATTCATTCAGCAAAGATCGTACTCTGGAGATTGCTCGTAGCTTTGGCGCTAACATCGCTGAACACGCTTTCGAAAGCTACGGCGCGCAGAGAAACTGGGCGATCACTTCGCTTCCCTTGAAACATGCCTGGCAGCTGCATCTGGATGCTGACGAGCGGCTCACGCCGGAATTGCTTAAGGAAATTGCACAGCTCAGCGAAGACACGGAAATCAGTGGCTTTTATCTTCCGCGAATGATGTATTTCCTGGGCCGCCCCATTCGTCATGGTGGGCTGTCTCCTACCTGGCACATGCGTTTGTTCAAGTCTGGCCTGGGGAGATGCGAGACGAGAAAGTATGACCAACACTTCTATCTCACATCGGGGAACGCGGCAAAACTCAAGGGATACATGATTGACGACATCAGGATGTCCCTTAGCGAATGGACCCAGCGTCACAATCGTTGGACCGATGCGGAGGTAGAAGAACAGAACGCCAAAAGTAATGACGGTGTGGTCATAGGCAGGCTGCGAGGAAATCCGGTCGAGAAAAAGCGCTTTTTGCGCGGGTTCTATGACAAGTGCCCGCTATTCATCCGGCCTTTCGCTCTCTTTTTCTATCGATATGTCATCAGGCTCGGTTTCCTGGATGGACCTACAGGTTTTGTTTTTTATGTGCTGCAAACTTTCTGGTTCCGTTTTTTGATCGATTCCAAACTCCTCGAGCAAAAGCTGGCCAAAAACGTGGACGAACGTTGCACGCCAGTGTCCGCAGCTTTGGAAAGCTCACTTCCAAAATGACGGTATGTCCCGTGGTTGGAAGAACCAAAACAACTGTTGAGTCCGGCCCCACGACGCGCAAATTCAACCTTGCTCAATCACCAATTATGAATGAAAAGGAGAATACTTATGAAAATCACAAATGAGAGCGTGTTGGTATGCGGTGCGGGAGGCTTCATCGGTGGCCATTTGGTGAAATTTCTCCTTGACCGAGGAATTAATGTGATCCGCGCGGTGGATGTGAAACCGTTGGATGAGTGGTATCAACAACTCTCCGGTGTCGAAAATCTCTCGCTTGACCTGAGTGACAAAGCCAATTGCTACACGGCCGCTAACGGGGCGCAGATCGTGTTTCAGCTTGCCGCCGACATGGGAGGCATGGGCTTTATCGAAAATAATAAAGCACGCTGCATGTTGAGTGTTCTTCCCAATACCCATATGCTGCTGGCCTCACTCGATTGCGGCGTTGAGCGCTATTTCTATTCTTCGTCAGCTTGCGTGTACAACGGCGATAAACAAAAAAATGCAAATGTAGTCCCACTGAAAGAAGAAGACGCCTATCCCGCGCTTCCAGAAGATGGATACGGATGGGAAAAACTCTTCAGTGAACGCATGTGCCGTCATTTCGAAGAGGACTTCGGCTTGCAAACCCGCGTGGCCCGCTACCACAACGTTTATGGCCCGCTAGGCACTTATTGCGGGGGACGAGAAAAGGCCCCTGCTGCTATATGCCGCAAGGTAATTGAGGCGCAAATGCTTGGTACGGGAGAGATCGAGATCTGGGGTGATGGCAACCAGACCCGCAGCTTCATGTACATCGACGATTGTCTGAAGGGAACAGTCGACATTCTAGAAAGCGACATCCGCGAGCCTATTAACCTTGGCAGCAGTGAGCTCGTCACCATCAATCAGTTGGTGGACATCGCCGAGGACATTGCCGGCGTAAAGTTGCGACGGAAATACAAGCTGGATGCCCCAAAGGGAGTAAATGGGCGCAACAGCGATAACACAAAGATCATGCAATACCTCGGTT
Source organism: uncultured Acidobacteriaceae bacterium (assembly GCA_964514735.1). Lineage (GTDB taxonomy): Bacteria > Acidobacteriota > Terriglobia > Terriglobales > Acidobacteriaceae > CAWBXL01. The sequence continues at coordinate 143,036 of CAZETZ010000001.1, forward strand.
GGGAGCCCAGCATTCGCCTTCGCGATGGTTTAAAGAAAACCTATGAGTGGATCGAGCAGCAAATGCTTGTGCCGGTGGCGAAATAGCGATGCCCGCAAAATCACAATCCAAATTCCGGCAAATTCTGGGAGTCAATTTCTTCAATGGAAATGCGACGGAAGCGGTTGACTGCCTGCAAGATGGTGGATTGCTGGTTGTACCCGCTGCGCCAGCGCTCAAAAATCTACCCCGCGACCAGGAGTACCGCGATGCGCTCCTGAACGCGGACCTGGTCATTACGGACAGCGCCTTCATGGTGCTGCTGTGGAATTTCCTTGAAGGGGATTCAATCCTGCGTCTTTCAGGGTTGGCCTACATGCGAGAACTAGTCCAACGCTTAAGCGTTTGTAGGCGCGATGAGACGTTTTGGATTATGCCGAGCCCTGCCAGCGCAAACAAAAATATTCAATGGCTCCGAACCCAAGGGCTAGAACTTGAAGAGGAAGACTATTATCTGGCCCCTGTCTATGGCCGGCCGATCGACGATCCAGCCCTGCTGCATCGGCTCCGCCAGCGCAGGCCCAAACATGTGGTTGTAACTCTCGGGGGCGGGACCCAGGAACGGTTGGGACTGTATCTCAAAAGGAATTTGGACTACCCGGTTGCGATTCATTGCATTGGCGCGGCCATTGCATTTTTGAGCGGCGACCAGGTCCATATTCCTATGTGGGCGGACAAGCTTTATCTCGGATGGTTGTTTCGTTGTCTGGCCGATCCTAAACGTTACGGCCCCCGCTATTGGGACGCCCGGCATCTTATGTCGCTGTTGGTCCAATACCGAGAGCGGCTGCCGGAACCTCAAGCATGACCGAGTTCTACTCACTATCTCTCCTCATGCAAGGTCGAGATTGATTTCTTATAAATACTTGGACTTTTCCCTGGAAGTAAATGAGAAAAGTGATTTGATTCAATACTGAAGACTGGAGTCTACCATGGTTCAACTTGAGGAAATGGCCAGAGTGCAAGACATTGTGTCTCCTCTGGGTGACACGCTTACGCTTACGGAACGGGTGGAAAATCTCGCCGCACGCTTCCGTGAAGCGAAACCTTTTCACTATCTCGTGCTCGACAACATGTTTCCCCATGTGCTGTTAGAGCAACTGGTGGAAGAAATACCACCGGTAACGGAGGACCACTGGGTGCACCATGACCATGAGCACGAAGAAAAATATGGCCTGCGCTCCGCTCTGGATCTCGGCCAATCCGGTTTCCGGCTCACCACATTGTTGCACTCCGCGGCTTTTCTCTACTTTCTTTCGGAAGTGACAGGAATATGGCGGCTGCTGCCAGATCCCTATCTGCAAGGCAGCGGCTATAGCCTGATGCCAAAGGGATCAAAGTTCGATGTACACATCGATCGCAATACGGCGTATGAAACCGGGTTGGTCCGCCGCCTCGCGCTCATCATCTATCTCAACAAGGATTGGAAACACGAGTACGGCGGACAATTGGAACTATGGAACTCGGAAGGGACCCATTGCGAGGCTGCGATTGAACCGTTATTCAACCGTACCGCGATCTTTGAGGTCACCGAACGTAGTTATCATGGCGTTCCTGCACCCATTTCTGCCCCCTTCGAACGAAGCAGGAATTCCTTCATCGTGTACTTCCACACGGCCGCTACCGACCAGGCGAGCGTGGCCCCTCACACCTCGATCTATGCGCCCACTCGCTATCGGCAGAAGCAGCCCACCCTGCGCAAGCTGGTCAAGGACATTACACCGCCGTTTCTTCTCCGCAGGCTGAGAAAGTTCCGCCCGCCGGAGGTTCACTAAATAAACTTTGTCAGCATGTATCCCGGCAGAACCGTTCCGCAACTGATCACTGAGGGGGGCTAAAAATGCGAATTGCTGTCGTAGGCTCGGGCTATGTAGGACTGGTTGCCGGGGTTGGTTTTGCCGAAATCGGTCATGACGTCATCGTGGTCGACAACGACCCCTCGAAGCTCGAAACGCTCAAGAATGGCCAGACGCCGATTCACGAGAAGTTCCTTCCTGAGCTTCTAGGCCGGCACGTGGGACATCACTTAACCTTTTCCGACGACCTGCAAAGCGCCGTGCGTGCCAGCTCGGTGATATTTGTTGCCGTCGGGACACCTGCTACCGAACGCGGCGATGCTGACTTGTCGTATGTCGAGTCGGTTGCGCGGGAAATCTCCGGTTCCATCAACGGATACAAGGTCATCGTCGAGAAGAGCACGGTTCCGGTCTACACCTGTCACTGGGTCAGAAAAATACTTCTACGGAACGGCGCGCGCGCCGACTCCTTTGATGTGGTCTCGAACCCGGAGTTTCTTCGAGAAGGCACAGCGGTTACGGATTTTCTCTTCCCGGACCGCATCGTCATCGGTTGCGACAGCGAGCGCTCCACGGACGTACTCCGCGAAGTTTATGAGCCATTGACAGACGGCAGTTATTGCCAGCGCGCCGATGCTATCCCTCAACCGAATGCTGCTTCAACCCCCGCGCCTATTCTGGTAACCAGTACCAAGAGCGCGGAGCTGATCAAACATGCTTCCAACGCCTTCCTGGCGACAAAAATATCTTTCATCAATGCAGTCGCATCCATCTGCGAGTCGGTAGGCGCGAATGTAAACCAGGTGTGCCAGGGGATCGGGGCCGATTCGCGCATCGGCCCGCGCTTTTTAAATCCAGGCATCGGGTATGGAGGGTCGTGTTTTCCCAAGGACCTGTTGGCGTTTCGTTCCGTGGCGCGAGAGTGCGGCTACGACTTTCGCCTGCTGGACGAAGTCATAAACATCAACGAAGATCAGCGTGACCGTTTTTTGAGCAAAGTGAGGAGCGCGCTGTGGACCATGCGGGGTAAACGTCTGGGAGTGTTGGGACTCGCCTTTAAGGGTGGCACCGATGACATTCGCGAGTCACCGGCCATGTTCATCGTCGAAGCGCTGCTCCAGGAAGGCTGCAAAATCACGGCCTATGATCCCGCTGCGATGGAGCGTGCTCAGAAAGTGCTCGGCTCGAAGGTCCATTTTGCCAGTTCCGCCTATGAAGCCGCCCATCAAGCGGATGCATTGCTGATCCTGACTGAGTGGGAAGAGTTTGGCGAACTCGATCTCAACCGGCTGCGTGAAGAACTCAAATATCCCATCATGATCGATGGAAGAAATCTGTATGACCCAGCGGTAATGGAGGCGCACGGATTCACTTACTACATCGAAGAACATGCCGAATCTCACCCTGATGGTGTGCCCTCCACCTGCTAAGGACAAAGATCAACCTATCATGTCAGCCGCGACAAATGTAACCCTGATCGATCGCCACAAGGCCCGGACCCTGGAATGGGGCAGGCTGCTCAGCATTACGGGTGGCGCGCAGGTGCTGGTGCAGGTAGTCGGTTTTGTCAGCGGATTTATCGTGATCCGATTACTGCCGGTGCGCGAATACGCCTGGTACACCATTGCAAACACCATGCTTGGAACTATGACCGTTCTCTCGGATTCGGGTATAGGTGTCGGCGTAATTTCCCAGGGCGGAAAAGTTTGGCGCGATCATAAACTGCTAGGGCGGGTTTTAGCGACTGGATTCGACCTAAGAAAGAAATTCAGTATTGCCAGCCTTGCGGTAGCGGTCCCTGTACTGATATCTCTCCTGCGTTATCACGGCGCTAGTTGGACCTTGTCGCTGCTGCTGATGGCGTCCCTGGTCCCGGCATTTCTGGCGGCGCTTTCCGATACGCTGCTGGAGATAGCTCCCAAGCTTCGCCAGGCTATTGTCCCTTTGCAGCGCAACCAGATTGCTGCCGCGGTGGCGCGCTTGGCGCTTACCGGCAGCCTATTATTTGCGTTTCCTTGGGCGGTGGCGGCCATCGCCGCTTCCGGGGCTTCCCGGACCTGGGCCAATATCCGGCTGCGCAAAATATCGAGCAATTATGCCGACCGCAACCAAGAGCCTGACCCGGAAGTCCGCAAGGCGATTCTTGGCATTGTGAAAAAGACCCTGCCGTCATCGATCTATTACTGTCTGTCGGGACAAATCACAATTTGGTTGATTTCTATTTTTGGGTCCACCAACGCGGTGGGGCAGATTGGCGCCCTCAGCGGGTTCGCCACCATGATGAATCTGTTCAACGTAATGTTCGGCACCCTGATTGTTCCCCGCTACGCCCGCCTTCCCCAGGACAAAGGGCTGCTCCTTAAGCGTTTATTCCTGGTGCAACTCGGGCTTATCGTCATGAACATAGGCCTTGTTGCCCTGGCAGGTTTCTTTTCCAAAGAGTTGCTCTGGGTGTTGGGAAAACAATTTCTTGGCTTGCGCAAAGAGTTGATATGGATGGTCATTGGGAGCTGTATCAACTTCGTTAGCGCATGCACGCACCAGTTGCTGTCGGCCCGAGGCATAGTGATTTCACCCTTCCTGTTCATCTCCGCCGCCATCGCAATTCAAGTGGGCTTCGCTTTCCTGGTCCCGCTGAACCAGGTGGTTGGAGTTTTGATCTATGCGGCCCTGACTTCCCTGGCAATTTATCTCCTAAGATTTGCCTACCTTTTCGTGACCCTCACCACTCGTCAAGCGCAGGCTTAGGTCCTGCCAAACCCAAGTGCGATCCACCAGATGGTCAAGGGGATTCCTATGAAAACAAAGGCTGGTCAAGATACATTCTCGATCAAGGTACCTGTGTCTGCATCGGTAGCAGCAGAGTTGGGTGCGAAAGTAGCCCAGGCCAAACACCGTCTTCGCTGGGTACGCCAGAAGGTTGCCAGCTCTGCGATGGCGGTCGTGGGTGGATACCATCAAGGCAATCTGGGAGACATGGCCCTGGCCGCGTCGGTGGCCAGGCGGATTGCGGGGAGTAAGCGTTCCTACGGTGTTCAAACCATCTACAATCTGGCGCGTTGGCCGAAAGCGGAAACCGCCATCGTCGGTGGCGGAGCCGTTGGCTATTCAGATTGTCTGCGGCAGTTGGCGGAAGGTTACGGAAAAAAGCCAGAGAATGTCGCAATTCTGGGGGTGGATTTCAATGATCCGGGCGCAATTTGCGCGTACGCCGATTTTCTCAAACGGGTGCCGATCATTACCTGCCGCAGCGCCCGTCAGGCGGCGAATGTGTCCCAGTTATTGGGAAGAAACGACATTGCCTGGCACCAGGACCTTTGTTTTTCCTTGTACGACGAGACCCGAACAGAGAGGAAAACATCTGGGTCAACCCGAACCCTTGGGATCAATTCTGTCCCACTCTTTCTCAAGCAGATCAATGGACAATTTGTCACTGGAAGCAATCACATCGACGAGTTGCAGCGCGAACACCCTGACTTAGTCCCTCAACTCGATAAGCTTAGTATCCAATATTGCAACCTGGTACGGGACATCTGCCGGCAGGCCAAACGCGCGGGAATGCGAGTCAAGCATATCCCGTTCACGCCTCTCGATGATATGTTCGCTCGCACCGTCCTTCATGGTTTGGGCGTCGAATTTGCGCCTTACACATCCAACGTGTCGTCTGTGCTATCCCAGGTCGGCCGCTGCGAACGGTTTTTTACTACAAGATTTCATTCTCTGGTATTTTCCATTCTGAATCATTGCCAGGCCATTCCATTTTGCTACGCGTCCAAGTGCGACCGGTTGTTGGAAGATTTCGGCGTAACCGGTCCGCCCGTGATTCGCCTCGCGGACATCCTGGACTACAAACAGGGCATGATTGAGAGGATTCTTGAAGGGCCGGGCATTCAAATTACTCGCGAAAAAATAAACGAAGCGCACCACCAGGTATGTTCGATCATCGACAACGCCATTGCTTGTCTGGTTCTCCCCCGCACCCCGCGCCAGCAGCAATCGTCGGAGTACGCGGCATGAGGACGCGCCATGACGATTGCCGAATGGGAGATCGGGCTCGGGCTACGGAACGTTTTCTATGGAAATGGTGAACGGCCCGGTTGGAGTCGAGTAAGCCCCTTCATATTCAAAGGCATCCTGCCCGGTGGGGCCCATTCCGTAGCTCGGTTTTCCCAGCGTCGTCCAAAAGATGATCGGACCATAGCGGTAACCCTTCACGTTCTTGTCTCCGTAGTCCGCTACATCGATCAGATCAGTTTGCGTGCCGTGGTTGTTGTTGTCCTCGACGGAAATAGGGTCCACCAGACGCGAGTCTTGTAAGGTGCGAATAATGACGGGCGTTGAACTCGACAGATCAATCCAGCGAATTGTCTTATCGCCACGAGATAGAGCGATGTATTGCGCGCGTACCAGGCCGCCATGGTTCTGTGCATGTAGCCAATGCTTCAAATGGGCAATGCGCGTGATGTTCGCGCCAACTCCCGCCAGATCGTGAACTTCCTTTGCATTTTGACCATTGCCGGTGTCGGTTTGTAGTCCATCGACGTTCCACACATGGATATGACCGTCCTCGGTGGCGATGAGAGCAAGATTGTCGGGATAGAGCGAGGCGCTGATCGCCGTGACTTGATGGGCGAAAGTCATGGTTTTGACAACGAGGGGCTTGGCCCCGGGATCTTCAGAGAAAGTGGGTGGCCATTGACCTGCCTTGGTGCCAGTGTTGGCCACGTTGGCGCGGAACTGACTAAAGGAACTGAACATCCCTTTAGAGATCATTTGGAAAAGTGGCCCCAAATCCAGTACCAGCACCGTCCGCTCGTATCTTGACGCGACCAAAGCAAAGCCAGCGGTGTCATATATGTTCGCGCAAGCTCCGCTGACAAAGCACTGCCAGTTGGCTTGGTTTGTGAGCAGAAATTTTCCCGGCAATCCTTGGTCGGAACTCTGTCCCGCTTGCACGGGGAGAAACGCTCCTGGTTCGTAGACCCAATTGCCCACGGCTTCGACGGCGGTTGGGGCCGCCATTCCCGGCAAATTTATAATTCCTAAAAGTTTCGCAAACACCGGCAAGCTGTAATTCCGAAAGCCGGGATAATTCTCCGCCCATTCGTATCCCCAGAAGTTTCCCGCCGGCTTAGTGCTTCCAATCGCCACCACCGCAAGCTGTCCCTCATAGGTGTCTGTATTCCATCCGGTGACCAGAAGGAACTCCCCATTATTGGTGACACTGGCCGCGGTCGGGGTGAAGTTCGCAGGGAAGGGCTTGATGAAGAAATAATCCTGTGCCGTGTTGCCGCCTTCCCCGCATGCAACCTGGCCATCCTGAAATACCATGTAACTGCATCCTGCCGCTTCTCCCGCACCGTAGGCTCGGGTTACTTCTACAGGTTGCTGGGGCGTGCCGTAGGTACTGTGCGCCGTGATCCCGCTAGGGTGAAGCATTAGAGTTGGATGCCCATTGCCAATGGCCCAATAAGATTGCGGTTGGCCGGCCCACAAGCAGTGGTCTCTTTGCAGGGTAGAAATGCCATCCACGCCAGGAACACTTCCTGCCGCATTCGAATCCATGACGTATCCAACCTGCGCATAGCTGGTGCTGAAATCGTCCTTTGGGCAAGGAATTCCGCGAGAATAGGAGAATTTTTGCTGGCTGGTGACGGCATCGGTATACGACTTGCTTTGCGGTTGCCACCAAGTCGGAGCTGAAATACTGCTATGGTAGCTTTTCCACGAAAAGCCGAATCTTTCGGTAATCATGCCAGGCGTTCCGTAGCTCTTTGCCGTGCTCAGGTAGGCATTTGCATCAAACTTTCCGGTTCCATCGAAGATTCCCGCCGGATCTTTACTTGCAGTTTGTGCAGAGCTGGAAGGGGGAGATGGGACCGGAGTCGTGGAGCCTTGGCCGTTTATGGACGAAGTCGTGGGCCCAACCGTGCAGGCCATGCTTGCGAGCAACAGCGCCAATAGGGGAAGTAACTTCGCGTACATATCTTGCTACACCTTCTCTTTCTGACAGCTTAACTAGGCCGCGAAAAGTCCTAAAGCGGCTAATGAATCGAGTCCCAAAATAGCGTTTTGCTCAACTTGGGGGAAGATACGGAAGGTACATTTGGCTGGTGTCCATCGGCGTGGCGAACCTGTCCACTAGACCAGTGCCGAATCCGTACCGCTATCTCATTCAATCCAAGCGTATTAGAGTGTGAGGATTCTTACTGCGCGATGGAGGGGGAAAGACCCGATCACCATTCGAATTGTAAATGCCCCCAATGATCGGGGGATAGAGCAGCTTCGCTCGGAATATCCGAGGTAATCGCAGTGCTTTTGTTGGCCCAATATAAGCGCAGCCGCGCCCCGTTTCCGGATTGCGATCCGAAGATCACGCCTACATCCCCCAGCAGAAGGGTCGAATCAATTCCAGGAACAATTCCTAATGTGGAGAGTGGTACCGAAGCCATCAGCACATAGCCATTCTTCCCTCGGTCCAGCGCGATCTTTGCTTCTGGCAGTTCTACTACATTGCCAAAATACACGGCCCGACTTGGGCTTACAAATGCCACCGGCCAACTGCGAGCAGGGTCCACCTGCTTATAGAGCACGGCCAATGGCTTGTCGTTCTGGACAGTGAACAGCAAGCGGTTGTCGCCAGCGGCCCCCTCTTTCCGGTTCGGTGGAGCTTTTGGGTCTACACCCAACATCAGGTCCACACAATCTCCTGTTAAAAACATCCGTTTTGTGTCCTGGCCGGTGTTCCGGAATGGCGTGTCATCGGTGACGTCGTAGACCAGATAAAGATTTTGACGATCATGTCCGAGCGCGAAGCGAAACTTACTGCCTGCGTCGGCTGCGACTTCCGTGAAGTGCATCGCTGGAGAAACATCCTCCAGCTTTGCGGAAAGCCGCAAGGGAGTATCGAGGTTCGGTACCAACACCGACGGGACCGTCGCATGTAGTGACTCCTGGGCGGCGCGGGCGGGAATCGGAGAGTTGAGACCGAATTCGCCTTCGCTGCGTCGGATTGTCTCCAGCCCCGTAACGCGGAACAGGCGGTATTCACTCTTCCCGGCTTCCAGATAAACCTCACCGCTGCGCTGGTCCCGCCAGAAGTATCCGCCAAAGTCTTCGTCCGGGACGGTATACATATCCTCGACTTTGGCGAACCTCCAATCGCCCAGTAAGGCTGCCACCCAAAGACCATCGGTTGTCATAAGAAACTGCTGGCCCAGATTACCGTTCATGGCGAACAGAGTGCCGGTCGGAGCACCCAGGGCCGCAAAACCGGTGATGGAAAGTGGGCCAATGAGCCGTCCGGGGGCCGGGACGTCCGCTGTGTGCGACCCCTGTACCCCTTCCCATGGGTTGGGGTAGCTCCATCGTTGCTGGCTGCTGGCGAGATCGATTCCTTGCAACTGCGGTTTTGCGTTGACAATCAGCATGCCGTCGGGGGAGGCAGCCACGTGTTCTGCGCTGCCTGTATAGGTAATGGTGGTGGCGGAGTCGAAGGTATAAATAGGCGCGCCATGCGCATTCCAGCCCATCGCCGGCAAGCGGTATACCTTGCCTGGACTCTGCATGTAAACCGTGAAGTCCTCTCCGATGCTGGTCCCCCAATACCCGCCCCAATGCAGATCTGGTTTCCAGGTGAATTCTGAATCCTGCGCGATCCCGTCTCCATTTTGGTCCGTCCAGATGAAGGCCATCGGCGGAACCGGATTCCCTTTTGCATCGAGTTTGGAGCCGGCCGCTTTGAGCTGTTCAACCTCGCGCTCCACTGCGCCGGTGTACATTCCCAGACGGCGCGTGAGTTCGTCGATTTCGCCGAGCGCGGCCAGCGGATGCAAGACCCCGTCCTTCAGTTCGGCGACAACTTGCACATGGGAATTAGAGGCCGTCAGCATGCGGCCGTCATGCTTAAAAAATTTGCGGACGGCAGCCCGCCCAAAAACGTCCTCCTCATTCAGCGCGCGGCCCGGCGTTGAGGTCACTGTGTAATTCTTCTTGTCCCAGTCGAGGTGGTACTGGACCCCTTCGCCAAAGGCCGTCGTCTTGTCGAAGTCTGCCACCGAACCCTCCAACGCTCCGTAATGAGGAGGACCGATGTACTCCCGCACGAAAGCGCCTGTTTCGGCATTCCACACGCTGATCCGCTTCGGCTTATCATCTTCTTCCATGACCCATAGCAATCCATGGAGATCCACCGTCAACCCTAGAGGGCGATACATGCCGAGCGGATGATGGGGCCCCCGGGGAGAACGTCCACCGGCTATCCCGATACTTCGCAGTAATTTTCCGCCGGCCGTAAAGACCTTTACCTGTTGCGACCCGCCTCGGTCGGACACATAGATTCTTCCGGAAGTATCTACAAAGACGCCTACGGGTTCATCCAAACCCTCCGAGATCAGCGGCCGCGATTTTCGTGTGCCCGGGTCAACACTCAGAAGTTCCTTCCCGCTGGCGACGATCAGCATTCCCGATCGATCAACCGCCAGAGCGGCCGGAGTGCTTACAAAAATATCTTTTTCCGGCGCCAACTTTCCCTCCGTAAGAGAAACTGCGGCAATCCTATTTTCCCGGGCAAGGGCGACGTATGCGGTTTGTCCAACCACCGCGACGCCCCTCACATTGCCGTTCATCCTGTCCGTAATCACAATCTCCTCGGCATCGCCAATCCTGGCTATTTTTCGGTCCGAGAGACGGTAACGATACAAGACCCCATGGGCAAGCTTCTTGTAATACTTCATCAGCGGCGCCGGGTCCTGTTCGCTGGCAACATACAAATACTGCCCATCCGTTGTCAGATTGACGAGGGTATCGCCAAAGGCATAACGGTTTTTCAGTCCCCATTTTTTTCTTCCATCGGGTCCGACGCCAATCAAAAACCATCCAGATTCGGCAGTGGGCCAACCGAGCACGACGCAATCCGGAGTAGCGGCCGCAGCCTGAGGGCTGGTATGGTCTGCGCCCCATCCCCCCGTTCCGTCGGCCGTGGCCCACGGCGGAGTGCCCGGGTTGCCGTAGCTCATCAAATATTCAAGACCAACCCCACGATGGAATAGGATTCGCCAGTGATATTCACCCGCGGGTACAACCCTACCTTGGTCGTTGGTTCCATCCCAAAGTTGGGTATGCGCCCCCACGCTTTGGGGCGCCGCGCCTAGCAGATTTCGTACTCGCTGGCCCTGTGCGTCGTCAATGACCAGGGTAATGAAACCGTTGGAGGGCAGCGTGTAATGCAACTCCAGTTGGTGGTCCGAAGATTCCTGGGTCTGAACGGAAATGGTTTCAGCGGTGGCAGTAGTGGCCGCGACACCGAGCAGAACGCACCATGTCAGCCTCGTGATAACGCCGAACAGAATTCGTGGGGCTCGGTCTTCACTCCAGGTCAATTGAATCATTGAGACAAAATTCAGCCACGCCAGTTACTTCTTTCGATGATTGCCGTGACGGTAGCGCGCTATACATTATTATTATGGTCGCTATATGACGGGTTCAATCTCCCATCGGCTAAAGATGGTCGACTCCTGCTGCGCAGATTTCCGGCCGGCCTGAATTTTGCCATGAACTTCACCTTATTAAATTAATACCCAATGTCAATCAAAACTTCCGCGAGTGTTCGCGCGCCCAACGTTCCACCACAACTTTCTTTTCGGTGTAGAATTCAACTCCGTCCTGCCCCTGGGCGTGGAGATCGCCGAAGAAACTATTTTTCCAGCCGCTAAACGGGAAGTAAGCCATGGGGGCCGCGACCCCAATATTGATTCCAATGTTCCCGGCCGGCGCTTCATAGCGGAAACGCCGCGCCGCGGGGCCGCTTGAAGTAAACAGCGACGCTTGATTTCCGTAGGCGCTGCGCTCCAGGAAGGCCAGAGCTTCGTCCATGTCCGTGGCGTGGACCAGGCTCAAAACCGGGCCGAAGATTTCGGTGTCCGCCAATGGACTGTTGGCGGGAAGTCCATTCAGGACGGTTGGCTTCACGAAATTGCCGGATTCATATTTCGGAACTTTCGGATTGCGCCCATCCACCAATACCTGCGCGCCTTCTTTCTCCCCTGCGCCGATCAGCGATTCGATGCGCGCCCGGCTTTGCGGCGAGACGACCGGCCCCATCTGCACCCCTTCTTCGAGTCCGTTGCCGACCCGAAGTTTCGCCGCGGCCTCGGCGATGGAATCACGGAAAATCTTCTGTGCCTCTCCAATGGTGACCGCAACCGAAACTGCCAGACAGCGCTGTCCTGCGCACCCAAATGCGCTGTCGCTGATAATTTGCGTGGCCATGGCCATGTCCGCATCGGGAAGAACGATGACGTGGTTTTTGGCTCCGCCCTGGCACTGTGCCCGTTTTCCGCTGGCGGCCGCGCGCGCATACACGTATTTCGCAATTGGCGTAGAGCCGACAAAACTGATCGCGCGAATCTTTGGGTGATCAAGTAGCGTATCCACCGCCGCCTTTCCGCCGTGGACCAGATTCACCACGCCTTTCGGCAGTCCGGTCATCTCCAGCAGCTCGAAGGCAAACTTCATGGTCAACGGGACGCGTTCGGACGGTTTCAGGACAAAAGTATTACCGCAAGCAATCGCGTAAGGCAGAAACCAGAAGGGAATCATGCCCGGAAAGTTAAAAGGTGTGATTGCGGCCACTACCCCCAGTGGCTGACGGACCATGATTTCGTCAATGCCGCGCGCCACATCCTCCAGGTTATAGCCTTGCATCATGGTAGGAATTCCGCAGGCCACTTCGACGTTCTCGACCGCACGCCGCATTTCCGCCTTGGCTTCTGCGAAAGTTTTTCCGTTTTCCTGGGTGATGAGGCGCGCAAAGTCCTCAATGTGGTCTTCCATCAACTGCTTCAGCTTGAACAACGGTTGGATGCGGTCTTCGGCTGGAGTACGCCGCCACTCCGGATAAGCGGCGGCAGCGGCTTGTACTGCCGCGTCTACATCGGCGGGACCCGACAGCGGTGTCTGCGCCAAGACCTGTTGCGTCGCCGGGTTTACGACGTTCTGAAATTCACTCGCGGAAGCTCTACGCCATTGCCCGTTGACGTAATTGGGTACGACGTCAACTTCGGAGGCGGGCGATTTTGCTTCTACCGTATCTAGAGCGGTTGGGGTCATGAATTCGCCTCCTGCGGGAGCTGAGGTGTCCCATCCCTGGGCACCGCGCAGCTCGAATTGTAAAGCAACCGCCTGCAACCTTGTTAAGATGCTGGTGAGCGGAAAGCGGGAACTCCACATGCCATTCGAGACCACGCAGGATGAATCTAAAAACACCGCCATTCCTAGTTCGCAGGTCCGCGAACTGACCAGCAAGTACACGTTCGGTACGTGGCGTTTTCAAAAGGGGTGGAACCCGGTCCATGTCGCTGACGCCGAAGGATGTTACTTCATGGATGGGGAGGGCAAGAAGTATCTGGATTTTTCCGCTCAACTGATGTGCGTAACCTTGGGACACAAAAATCCGGCAGTCGTAAAGGCAATTCAGGACCAAGCCGAAAAGCTTGCGTTTATCGGCCCCGGCTATGCTACTGAAGTCAGGGCCGCTCTCACCCGGCTGCTGATCGAAGTTCTCCCCGAGGGATTGGAAAAATATTTTTTTACCACGTCTGGGACCGAGGCCAACGAGGCGGCTTTTAAAATTGCCCGCATGGTGACGGGAAAGACCAAAATCATTTCCCGCTATCGCTCGTATCACGGCTCAACCATGGGCGCGATCGCGGCCACCGGAGATCCCCGCCGCTGGGCCATGGAACCGGCTGGAAAAATCCCGGGCGTAATTTTTGCTCCGGAAGTGAATTGCTACAAGTGTCCAATGTTGCATACTTACCCCGGCTGCGGGATTGCCTGCGCGGAATACATCGAGCACATGATTAAGAACGAGAGCGACGTTGCTGCCGTGATCGTCGAGCCGGTCGTCGGAACCAACGGCGTGCTCGTGCCTCCCCAGGAATACATGCCCCGCCTGCGGCAAATCTGCGATGCGCATCAGGTGCTGCTCATCGCTGATGAAGTGATGTCGGGGTGGTGCCGTACCGGAGAATGGTTTGCCATGGACCACTGGAATGTGGTCCCCGACATTCTCACCACGGCCAAGGGCATTACCAATGCTGCGATTCCGTTGGGCCTGTGTGCAACCAGCGCCAAGGTTGCTTCATATTTTGAAGACCACTTTTTCTCGCACGGGCATACCTATGAAGCCCATCCACTGACACTGGCCCCGGCAATCGCCTCGATCGAAGAGATGAAGCGCATGAACTTGGTGGCGCGGGCGCGCGAAACGGGGACCTATCTTGGACAACAACTGAACCAGTTGAAACCGAAACATCCCGCGATTGGGGAAGTACGGGGCATTGGTATGTTCTGGGCCGTCGAACTGGTGAAGAACCAGAAAACCAAGGAACCGTTCAATACTGGGATCGATAAGGTCACAGGCAAACCGCTGCTGGTGGACCGTGTGGCCGCGCGCATGATGGGGAATGGAGTTTACCTTCAGGCCTGGCTCAGTCATTTTGTCATTGCCCCGCCACTCATTATTAATAAGGATGAAATCGATCTGGCGGTTTCGGTGTTTGATGAAGCCTTAAGCATCGCGGACAAAGAAGTGGTGAACTAGTGGACTGTCGCCAAGAAGACGTTATCGGAAAACTATGCAGGAGGGGTTTTGGGTAGGGTACACCCTGTGGGATTTTCCGTAGAATGTGCGGTGGAACAACGCTTACTTTGCAAAGAACACAGTCTCTTTAGCCGCTGAGGGAAGGCGCTGGCGCTTCCGCTCATTCGTGCTGACGCTTTCAAAGCGACCGGCCACGAGTTAGGCCCCGGCGTCCACCCACTGGCATATTCTTCCGGTCAGCGGGTGAATGTTTCATGGTCCGGATAACTGGTTGAAGTGGCCTGTTCCTTAATCATCTCAACAACATACAGACTACTCTTCCACTTGGAAGTAAAGTTGCATATTCTAGCCCGAGCTTCACATCCAAAAATCGAGCGAGTAACTTGGCTGATGGCCGGTAGTCCGTGGGCGACACGGTAAACCGGCAGTTCTCGCTTTGCATCCAATAAGCGGCCCAAGACACTTTGATGCTCTTTTAGTGGGCCATTCCGCGCCGGGATCGTTGGCGATCTTCGCGCATATCTCAAGTCGGCAAACATTTAGCGATGACGGTCCATGACCACAAAATCGGTCGGCACGATCTTCCTCCATCTAGGGGGCGGAGGGTCATATCATGAGGCTACTGAGCGTCCGGCTCATCGTTTCGTTAATCGTGGGCATTGCCCTGGTGTCGCTGGTCTTCTCTTATTACGAAGTATTGGCAGAGAAGCGCGCTCTGCGCCACGACTTGGAGCGCAGGGCGGAAGTGCTGGGCGACAGCCTCTCGAACAATGTAGAGCGCTTCTGGGACCGCGATTCGGGCCGGGAGTTGCAACGCATTGTGCAACGTTTCGGGAACCGGGAACACCTCATCGGTATCGCGATTTACGATCTCAATAACAAGCTGATCGCCGCCACTCCCGACCTTGTGCCAAAACTCGGCGCCCCTCCGGCCACGCTTGCGCAAACCATGGAGAGAGACCAGGGAATCAGTTCCTTTCTCCGTCTTGGAAGTTTTCCGGTGGAAATGTACACACTCCCGGTGCATCGCGACGATAAAGTTGTTGGTGGACTGGTCATCGTTCACGACGCAAGTTACATTCACGACCAAAACCTCAGGACATGGCACGAAAGCTTCCTAAGAGTGTTATTACAGGTGTTGGTGATTTCTCTCATCACGTTGCTCATCGTGCGCTGGAGCATCACCGGACCCATTGCCCGCGCGGCCCAATGGATGAAGGCCCTGCGCACAGGCCGGGTCCCATCGTCGCAGCAACCACCCGACCTCGATGCCTTTCCTCCGCTCGCGCATGAAGTGGCTACATTCGCCGAGAGTCTCTCCCAGGCGCGCAGCGCGGCGGAAAATGAAGCGCGGCTGCGTGAAGCCGGCGAGTCGCAATGGACGGCGGAGCGCCTGGCGATCCATATTCAGGGAAAGTTGGAAGGCGGCAAGCTGGTGGTGGTATCGAATCGCGAGCCCTACATGCACACGCGAAACGGGAAGAACGTTGAGTGCATAGTCCCCGCCAGCGGCCTGGTCACCGCGCTCGAGCCGATCCTGCGCGCCTGCTCGGGGACCTGGGTGGCCCACGGCAGCGGGGATGCCGATCAAGAGACGGTCGACCGCCGCGACCATATCAGCGTGCCACCGGAAGATCCGCACTACACATTGCGGCGAATCTGGCTCTCAAAAGAAGAGGAAGAAGGTTATTACTACGGATTCGCCAATGAAGGTTTGTGGCCGCTCTGTCACATCGCCCACACGCGGCCTATCTTTCGCGCTTCCGATTGGCAGAGCTATCTGGAAGTAAACCGGAAATTCGCGGACGCAATTCTGGAAGAAATTGCAGACTCGCCCCAACCCGTGGTCCTTGTCCAGGACTACCACTTCGCGCTCTTGCCAAGATTGGTCAAGTTACACCGCCCGGATGCGCGGGTGGCGATCTTCTGGCATATTCCATGGCCGAATCCGGAGGCGTTCGGTATTTGTCCCTGGCGGCGTGAACTGCTGGAAGGATTGCTGGGAGCGGACTTGATCGGTTTCCACATTCAGTCCCATTGCAATAATTTTCTGGAAACGGTGGACCGCGCGCTTGAATCACGCATCGATTGGGAGCACTTTTCGGTCAGCCGCGCGGACCATAGCACCATTGTGCGGCCATTCCCCATCAGTGTCGATCTGACGAACGGGCACAGCGTGGAAGTCGATTCAACCTCGGCCTACCTGGACCGTTCCGCTCTATTGAAAAGCCTGGGCGTGGAGGCCACGCTGCTGGGCGTCGGCGTGGACCGGGTCGATTACACCAAGGGAATTCTTGAGCGATTTCTTGCCATCGAACGTTTCCTGGAGAAGTGGCCCGCCTATCGCGGACAATTCACGTTCGTGCAAATCGGCGCGCCCAGCCGCACCCACATCAAACGCTACCATGACCTTCTGGCTGAGGTGGAACTGGAAGCGGAGCGCATCAATTGGCGGTTTCAAAGCGGCAAATGGAAACCGATTGTGTTTCTGAAGAAGCAACACAGCCACGAGGAAATCGATAAATATTACCGGGCGGCCGATCTCTGTCTGGTGACCTCTTTGCACGATGGCATGAATCTGGTGGCCAAAGAGTTTATCGCGGCCCGGGCCGATGAGCATGGCGTCTTGATTCTTAGTCAATTCACGGGAGCGGCGCGTGAGCTGCGCGATGCCTTGCTGGTGAATCCCTACGATATCGATGAAACCGCGGATGCCTTACATGTTGCCCTGGAGATGGAGCCGGAAGATAAGGTCCTCCGTATGCAGCGCATGCGTAAAACCGTGAGAGAAAATAATGTGTATCGCTGGGCCGCCAATCTGGTAGCGGAGCTCTGCGAGTTACGCTTAGATTCAACCGAAGCAGCGCAAGAGAGGCTGCGCGCGGGAGTTTCTGTCGCATGAGTGTTCAGGACTTGCGCGGGCAACCGATGCAACCCATGACGCAAGGCGAGGTGGAGCGATTGCTTGAGCAGGTCGCGCGCGCCCCGGAATCTGCCCTGTTGCTGGACTACGACGGCACCCTCGCGCCGTTTCAGGTTGAGCGTGACAAGGCTTTCCCTTACCCGGGCGTGCCTGGGATCCTCCAGGCGATCGCAGCAACTGGGCGTACTCGTGTCTATGTTGTGACGGGCCGTCCCACCGACGACATTGTCGCTCTGTTAGGGATTTACCCTTCTCCTGAGATCTGGGGGTTGCACGGGATGCAGCGTCGCAAAAGGGAAGGGACGGTGGAAATGGCCTGCGTGAGCGAGTCTCTGGTACAGGCCCTGATTGAGGCGGACCGCTGGCTTCAGTTACAGGGCCTCCGTCAGACGGCAGAATTCAAGCCGGGGAGCATCGCAGTGCATTGGAGAGGGCTCCCCAAGATCCAAGCCGAGGACACCGAGCGCCGCGTTTTGGCTGGTTGGTCTGGCATTGCAAAACGCGCAGGGATCGAAATCCTGAGGTTCGATGGCGGCCTCGAATTACGTACGCCTGAACCGGATAAGGGCGACGCGGTCCGGCACATTTTGCAGCAGTTGCAGGCCGATGCGCCGATAGCTTATCTCGGTGACGATGCCACGGACGAGCGTGCTTTTCAGGCACTCGAGAATCGGGGAATGCGGGTGCTGGTGCGGCCAGAATGGCGTGAGACGGAAGCGGACTTTTGGCTAAAGCCCCCGGAGCAGCTCCTGGATTTTCTTCAAGGCTGGTTACAAGCGATCACCAGGAAGCAGGTCCAGAGTTCTGCCTGTTGATCGCTAATTGCTCATAAGGCGATTTTGCTTGCCGTCTTAATGCAACTCGATGACCACCAAACCCTTTCCTGGGATGGTGAGGGCCATCTCATTATTCTTGACGGCCACGGTCTCCGCGGCAGCGGTCATGTCCACCGCGCGCAGTTTTTCCAGATCTGCCCTTGTGGGATAGCGTGGCGATCCCAAGCGTGCGTATTCGCGCAAGACGTCCCCATGCTCACCGTCCAGTCGCGAGATAATTGCACGCTGGATCCTGACATTTTTGAAATTTAGGGTCAGGGTTTTCGTGACACCCTGCTGGTCAGGCGGCGCGTAGTTCCATAACGCCAGAACTAAAGAACCATCGCTCCGGCGAGTGAGTACCGCAGAGTTTGAAGCCATGGAAATACGCTGGTCGCCGAGCTGGTGCAACATTGCGAAGGCCTGAAACGCGGGTTTGGGAATGTCGCCCGCGGCGATCAGCCCGTAGCCGCCATAGAAGGGTGTCTTCACCACGCCTTGTTCTTCGAAGACATCCGAGAACGACCAATACGACATGATGTTCGCCAGCCCATCGCACAGCCGTATCGTATTTGCCAGCCACGGGCCCATGTACGGCGAATCCATGACTTCGGATTCGTTCTTGTAGCTGGCATTGAATTCGCTCCAAATAAGAGGGAGCTCGGGCTTGGCCGAGGAACGAATCTGGTCGTGGACTTTTCTCACGGCGCGGCAAACCATCTGGTCGCGGGGAATCGTTTCGTCGGCGCCGAATACATCCTGAGCGCTATCGTTTCCATAGGCGTGGCTGGAGACAAAGTCCACGGGAACGTTGTGGTCCGCGCAATGCTGGATGAATGCGTCCACCCACGCCGCGGCAGCGGTGGCAGGGCCTCCCACGCGCAACCGCGAATTTACTTTCTTGAGCGCGCGGGCGGTGTGATCGTAAAGTTCCCAATAAGTGGCCTGCTTGGGCTCGCCCGCCCAGAAATCTATATTCGGTTCATTCCAAACCTCAAAGTACCAGCCGGCAACTTCATCGACCCCGTAGCGGTCCACCAGGTGTTGCGCGAAAGCGGCGACCAGGTCGTCCCATTTTTCCCAATCTTTCGGCGGAGATACATTCTGTTTGTACCAGAACGCATGCAGAGCGGGACGGGCCGCCAGTTCTTTTGGCATGAAGCTGACTTCAACGAATGGCTTTACGCCATTGGCCAGCAAGCCGTCGTAGATTTGGTCTGCGTAGGAAAAGTTGTATTCCGGATTTCCTTCTTTGTTCTCACTATAGAGCCCGACCTCGTCGTGGAAAATGGCGTGAAAGCGGACATATTCAAGGCCGGTGGTCTTCTTGACCAGCCGTAGATCATCGCGATAACTTTCACGCAAGCTCAGAATCGCCCGGCCTGAGCCGAACATCTTTTCCCAGAAATGGGGAAAGGGATGCGCAGGAACATTTGCGTCAATGATAATGGTCTCTGTTTCCGGACTGGCCTGTGCATGAGCAAAAGGAAGGCTGACTGCAAAAAACATCGCTAGAGCGATGAGATACCGGCTTCCAAAGATTCTTTCCATGTTGCCGATCTTACACAATCGTCTTCTCGCGTTGAAACTCCAGGTTGCTTTTTTGGGGCAAGAATCTGTTAAGAACTTCTGTGATAATAAGGACCGAAGCGCAGGGAGTTGCTGAACAAGGCTTCTGGGAGAGATGGTGAATAATTTCGTCCACGAAGATTTCTTGCTGCACAGCGAATCAGCACAGCGTCTTTATCACGGCTACGCGGCAGCCGAGCCGATTCTCGATTACCACTCCCACCTTCCGGCGACGGAAATTGCCGCAGATCGCCGCTTCCACGATTTGTTTGAGATATGGCTGGAAGGGGACCACTACAAATGGCGCGCCATGCGGGCCAACGGGGTCCCCGAACGCTTCTGTACAGGAGATGCTACGCCCCAGGAAAAATTCCTTGCCTGGGCGCGCACAGTCCCTGACTGCCTGCGCAATCCGCTCTATCACTGGACCCACCTCGAATTGAAAAGATATTTCGGGATCGGCGAACTGTTGAATGAGACCAATGCCAAGTACGTCTGGGAGCGCGCGAATTCCATGCTCCGGGACAGCGAATTGAGCGCCCAGGGAATTCTCAGAAAATTTAAGGTGCGGGTGGTTTGTACCACGGACGATCCCTGCGACGATCTTAGCGCCCATCGCGCGGTCAACGCTTCGCCAAATGAGTTCCGCGTTTACCCCACATTCCGGCCCGACAAAGCCTTGACCATACAAGATCCGGCTGCGTTCAATGGATGGATTGCACAACTGGAGGCCGCCAGCAATACGAGTGTCCTTGTTTTCACCACGATGCTGCAAGCGTTAAGACAACGTCACGATTACTTTCATTCGCTGGGCTGCAGACTCTCCGATCATGGCATTAGCTACTGTTATGCGGCGCCATGCGGCGAGCGCCAGGCCGGAGTCATTTTTGACAAAGCGCGGAAAGGCGTGATTCCTTCGTTGGAAGAGCAAGAGCAATTCGCCTCTTTCCTGATGCTGTTCTTCGCCCGTCTAGATGCGGAAAAGGGGTGGACAAAACAGTTGCACCTGGGCGCGCTCCGCAATGCCAACGTCAGGCGCACACTTCAGCTTGGGCCGAACACAGGGTTTGACAGCATCGGAGACTGGCCGCAAGCCGTGCGGCTCTGTTCCTATCTGGACCAGTTGGAACAGGAAAATGCCTTGCCCAAGGTTGTGATCTACAACCTGAACCCTGCCGACAATTACTTGGTTGCCACGGCCCTGGGAAATTTCCAGGATGGGGCAACCGCAGGCAAGATCCAATTGGGCAGCGGCTGGTGGTTTCTCGATCAAAAAGAAGGCATCGAGATGCAATTGAACGCGCTCTCCAACACCGGGTTGCTTTCGCGCTTCGTGGGAATGCTCACCGATTCGCGCTCGTTCATGTCGTTTCCGCGCCACGAGTACTTTCGGCGGGTGCTGTGCAATTTGCTGGGGAATGAAATGGAAAATGGCGAGCTGCCCAACGACGAAAAATTAATCGGAGGCATGGTGCGGAACATCTGCTTTGAAAACGCCCGGCAGTATCTCGGGCTGGCGTTAGCGCCCGTGTTCGAAGCAAGCGTACAGCCTGAGGCCATCCTCTAGCGCGCTGACTTACCAGTTATGCATGGTCCCGTCCAGCTTCCGGTTCACCGGCAGATAGGCGCGCTGGTAAGGGTATTTCGCGGCCAACGGCTCATCGATGTCCACCCCGAGCCCGGGTGCATTTCCGGGATGCATGGACCCGTTCTCAAATGTGTAGGAGTGCGGAAATACCTGGTCTGTTTCGGCCGTATGCCGCATGTACTCTTGAATCCCGAAATTGTGGACGCTCAAATCGAAATGCAGGGCCGCAGCCATGCACACGGGACTTAAATCGGTCGCGCCATGTGAGCCGGTGCGCACCTGGTACATCTCGGCGAGACTCGCAATCTTTTTCAAGTGCGTAATCCCTCCGGCGTGCACAACCGTGGTGCGGATGTAGTCAATCAGTTGTTCCTGGATCAGCTGCTGGCAATCGTAAATCACATTAAAAACTTCGCCCACCGCGAGCGGGGTAGTGGTGTGGCTTCGGATCAGGCGGAAACTTTCTTGCAGCTCGGCGGGGGTAGGATCTTCCAGCCAAAACAAATGATAGGGCTCAAGCTCCTTTCCCACGCGAGCGGCCTCAATCGGAGTCAGCCGGTGATGGGCATCGTGCAGCAGATGCAGGTCGGGGCCAAATTCCTTGCGTAGCCGCAAGAACAACTGCGGCACAAAATTCATATATTTTTCCGTGGACCACAGGTTCTCTGGCGGCGCATTTTGTTCGGCAGGTTCGTAGAACAGCGCGCCCCGACCAACGCCGTAGGTGCTCGCAAGGCCGGGAATTCCCGACTGCGCGCGAATTGCCTTGTACCCCAGTTCGACATAATGCGCCACCGCTTTTACGGTGTCTTCGATGTCCGCGCCGCTGGCGTGACCATACACCAGCACGTGGTCGCGGGACGCGCCGCCCAGCAATTGATAGAGCGGTGTGTTTAGGCCCTTGGCTTTCATGTCCCAGAGCGCGGTATCCACGGCGGCGATCGCAGTCATGGTTACCGGCCCGCGGCGCCAATACGCGCCTTTATATAGGTATTGCCAGATGTCCTCGATCCGCCGCGCATCGCGCCCGATCAGCAGTGGGACCACGTGGTCCGTCAGATAACTGGCGACGGCAAGCTCGCGCCCGTTCAATGTGGCGTCGCCCAGTCCATAAATTCCGTCTTCGCCAATGAGCTTCAAAGTGACAAAGTTTCGGCCCGGACAACAGACAATTACTTTTGCGTCCACAATTTTCATGATGCGGTCCCTCTAGGCGACGTTATCTTTGTGCCATTTAATATCTCATACCCGGGTTGAGGTGAATTGAGGTGGCAGTGCGGCTTAACGAACCATGTCTCTTCGCGAATTCTCCAGAAATCCGCATGGGTCTGCTATTCTGAAAGCCAGTCTTCCATACAACTTAGATTGATCGATGACACCAGCCTCACAACTCGACGATACGCTGCTGCGCTGTATCGGGTGCGAAGCGATTACTTCCGTCGCGGAGTCCGGCCTGAATTGCGAAAAATGCGGCGATTTGCTGGAAGTGGTCTTTCCCCATCCCGGTATAGTAAGCGAAAAGCTTGAACCGGCGGCCCTCAGGGCAATCTGGAAAGAACGCCATTCATCGCCGCTGCCGCAAGACAAGAGAGGGGTCTGGCGTTTTCGTGAAATGTTGCCCTCGCTGGGAAAAGAGCTTCCCATTACGCTGCGAGAGGGAAATACGCCGCTGTACGAGCTTTCCTTGTGCTCGCGGATCACCGGCGTTCGTCAACTCTATGCCAAACATCAGGGGATGAATCCCACCGGGTCGTTCAAAGACACCGGAATGACGGTGGCGTCCTCGTTTGCCCGCAAGGACGGATTCCGCTGGGTGGCCTGCGCTTCCACGGGAAATACTTCGGCTTCCAGGGCCGCTTATGCCGAGGGCGGGGGCAGGGAAGGCCTAGTTCCCCTTCCCGACGGAAAAATTACCGTGGGCAAGCCCCCGCAGTCCCTCGACTACGGCGCCGTCACCTGCCAGGTGAAAACTGACTTCGACGGTTGCATGCGCGTGCTCAACGAAATCGTGAAGCACAAGGCGATTTATGTGCTGAATTCGATCAATCCCTTCCGGCTGGAAGGGCAGAAGACAGTTGCCTTTGAGCTGATGGAACATTTCGATTGGTCTCCGCCCGATCACATTATCGTGCCGGGTGGAAATCTGGGAAATTCCTCGGCGCTCGGCAAAGCGTTCCAAGAAATGAAAGACCTGGGATTGATCGCGCGGTTTCCCAGGATATCCATCATTCAGGCGGAAGGCGCGAACCCTCTGGTCCGGACCATACGGGAAAAGGGCGGAAAGGAACTGGTCCCGGTGCAAGCCGAAACCATGGCGACGGCCATTCGCATCGGAAGCCCTGCATCCTGGAAAAAAGCGTTGCGCATACTGGATGCTACCGGCGGCACAGTGGAACAGGTGAGCGAAGTGGAAATCGCGCTGGCCAAGGCTGAAATTGGCGCGGATGGCATCGGCTGCGAGCCGGCTTCGGCGGTCACCTTGGCCGGCTTGAAGAAGCTGGTAAAGCAAGGTTTTGTGAAAGTGAACGAATCGGTGGTGTTGGTGCTCACCGGACATGTTTTGAAGGACCCGGACTTTACCTTGAAATTCCATCGTGGCGATCTGTTTACTGGGACGGCTTACGAAAAAGATTCCCAAATTTTGAAACCTCGACAACGGGCGCCGATTGTCCTGGACGCCAGCGTGGATGCGGTGCTGAACGTGCTTGAACAAGCGGAGAAGCAGAACTAGGCACATGGGCAACACCACCCGACGTCCAGCTTCGTTCTCCGTCAGTTTGCCGGCCACTTCTGCGAACCTTGGGCCGGGGTTTGATGCCGCGGCGCTGGCGTTTGACCTTCGTCTAAAAGTGGGCGCCCGGCCTGCTGCTGAATTTTCCCTGGCAGCCCGCGGACGCGACTCCGACATTTGCGGCAAGCTGGAGAAGAATTTGATTCTCAGCACTTACACCGAAGTCCTCCAATCCGAAAACAAGCAGGTCATTCCGCTCGCGCTCCGAATCGAGAACGAGGCGCCCATCGGCAAAGGATGCGGGTCATCCGCCTCCGCCCGGCTGGCAGGAATCGCCTTAGCGGACCACTTCGGAAAGCTGGGCTGGCCGGACAGCAAGATTGTGGGTGAGGCCTCACGCCGCGAACATCACCCGGACAACGCCGCCGCCTGCTGGATGGGCGGCGTTGCGGTAGCCAAAATGTCCGGCGAACGGGAAGCGCAGATGGCGCGAATTGTGCCGAAAGGGAAGTGGCCTCTGCTTTTAGCCGTCCCCGCGCAGCCGCTTTCCACCGAAGAAGCGCGCCGGGTGCTGCCCGCTCAGTATTCCCGCGCCGATGCCGTCACGAATATTCAGAACTCCATGTTGCTGCTGGCAGCGTTTGTTCAGGGACGCCCGGACCTTTTAGCTGCGGCACTGGAAGACCGTATTCATCAGCCTTATCGTGCGGCACTGTGCCCGTTACTGCCCGCTTTGCAGAAACTGGCTGGGCGGAAAGGAATTCTGGGTGCCGTTCTCAGTGGAGCAGGACCATCGGTTTTGGTGTTTCTTGATCCTCGGGCGAATGCAAGCAAGGTCAAAACGCAGGTGGCGGAACATCTCCGCGCTAGTGGTCTTGCGGCTGAATTGATCTCTACAGGGATTGATGCAAAAGGAAGGGTTTGCAAATAGGCTACTGGGAATGAACCACAGATTTCAATCCGCGCTGATCAGCGCAAATCCGGGGCTAAGCGTAGTGCGGTTGCTCGCTTTGAGCGGTGATCGTAAATAAGTGATCTTCGAAACTAAGCTCAGGGTCTTGAGCAAACCTCTCCGGATATGAGTGGATGGCCTTCAGGAAATTCTGGATTTCCTGTTCAGCTTGATATTGCAGCTTCACTTCGGTCAGGCTCGGAGCCACGGCCTGGACTCTACTGTTGCGCATCTTAATTCCCCCCCGAAGAGCATCGCCAACTTCCGTCGTATACCTGCGTGATCATCCAGGTTAGATCCAGCGATCAGCAGCGGGGGAAGTTAAAGAGTACGGCTTAATAGGAAAGACGTGAATAGCACAGGCGTGCCAGGAAGTAGTCTTTCGGGCCAATAAAAATTGGCGGAGCTGTGGAAAATCTCCGCCGAATGAGGATGAAAACGTCCGTTACTTCTTCGTAGTTACTGACGCTTGACTGGTGAGACGCATCCTTTACCACACGGTATCGGCAAGCTGCTACGAATGTGGGCCGCTGACAAACGGCCATTCACGATTTCGGCGCGCGCGGACCAGGTAGAGCAGCACTCCCGTAATCAGGACTACCAAAGCGTAATTGATCTGCTTGAGAGAATTGGTCCGCGAGATCAGGACGTAGATAAATCCCAGGGAAGCGAGCAGGGCGGGAATGGGATAAAGCCACATGCGGAACGGGCGGGGCAAATCGGGGCGGCGAATACGAAGGACGATCAGTCCGACGGCCTGGATCAAAAACTGCAGCGTAATGCGGATGACGACCAGCGCCGCGATGACATCGGCCAGGGACAGGAAGCAACAGAGAATTGCGACACCGCCTAATACCAACAAGGAGACGTAAGGAAAGCGATATTCCGCGTGGACCCGGGAGAAGACGCGGAAATAATTTCCATCTAATGCTGCGGCGTATGGAACTCGGGAATAGCCGAGCATGAGCGAGAAAACCGAAGCAAACGCCGTCCACATCACCAGGCCGGTGACCAGGTTCGCGGCCCATGGGCCGTAAATCCTCTGCATGAAGATGGAGACCACATAGAGTTTGCCGTTCCCGGCGCCGGACTGCAACATTTCCTGCCAGGGCACAACTCCCAGGATGCTCAGGTTCATCACCATGTACAGGCATCCCACCAGCACGATCGAGAGCAGCAATGCGCGCGGGATATTTTTTGTGGGGTTTTGTATTTCGTCCCCGAGGAAACAGACGTTGTAGTAACCCCAGTAGTCATAGGTGGCAATCAGCATTGCCGATCCCAATCCCAGAAAAAATTGGGGAGAAAGCCGGAATGCAGCCGGCGGAAAGCTTAATGCGCGCGCGAGATTGAAATGTGTCAGGCCGGAGACGATGATCCAGGTCATCGTGCCAACCACTCCACCCAATAGCACTTTGGACATCCAGCCGATGCTGGTGATCTTGCGGTAGAGCAACAACAGTGCAAGCAGAACTACTCCGATGGCGACAAACGTGGCCCCGGAGACCAGCCAGCGAATCTCCAGCGGTCCCATGTGCGCAAGACTTAGCGTCCAGGTGCGCGAGGTATACGGTTGTTCCAGGCTTGGCCAAAAATACGAGACATAGCCGGCTAGGCCAATGGCGCCGGAAGCGATGGAAAGAGGCGCGGTAAAGGAAAGTTGCCAGATGAAGAGAAAGGAAATTAATTTTCCGAATCGCTTGGGTCCGTAAATCTCGCGCAAGTAGCCATACGAGCCTCCCGATCCCGGCATGGCCGCGCCGAGCTCCGCCCAGACCAGCCCGTCGCAGATGGCAAAGAAGGCGCCCAGGATCCAGCCCAGCATGGCCTGCGGGCCTCCCATGGAGCTGATGATCAGCGGAATGGTGATGAACGGTCCCACGCCGATCATGTCAATCATGTTCAGCGCGGTGGCAGTGCCGAGGCCGATACCGCGGACCAGGCCGGGCTGAGATGCGGCGGGTTCAGGGACTTGCTGCATGAGCGCTGAGAACCGAGAACGGACAACTTGGAACTGCTGATTGCCCGCTGTTTTTTAGTGTCCTGCGTTTAGCAAATTTACAAATAAACGGACCGCTCCCGGAACGCCCGCTGGCAACTGCCGGAAGAATGCATAGCCGGAGTAGATGTACGTGCCCTTGCCATATTTCGCCCGCAGCAGCCCGCCCTTCTGCGGCGGTTCTCCGGGATCGTGCGAGGAGAGCAGCGGTTTGAAACGATCGTCCCACTGGTCGGCAAAATTCAATCCACGCTCCTGCACCCAACCGGAAAAATCAGCTTGTGAGATCTCATTGGGCGAGTGAAAGACACTCTCATCCGGAGACAGAATCTCGACCGGAGCTTCTTCCACCGAGACCCGTGATCGTCCGAGTTGCAGTGAGTAGGGAGCAAAGTGGCCGCTGTTGAAGTCGCCAACTCCAGCGTTGTACTGCACGACGAGCGTGCCGCCGGCGGACACATAGTCGAGCAGCTTGTTGTTGGCGGCAGCGATTTCTTTTTGCGTATCGTAAGCCCGGATGCCAAGTACAATCGTTCCGTATTTGGATAAATCTTCGCCGACGAATTTCTCCGCCGGAATCACGGTTACATCTAGCCCGATCTGCTGAAGCACCGTGGAAATATCGTCTCCCGCGCCCATGAGGTAGCCGATCTTCAAATCCTTGGGAACTTTTACATCCACAATGCTGACGCGCTGTGTGGCCGGCTGGTAGTAGTAGAAACTGGCCAGGTCTTCGCGTGCGACCAGCGAATAGCCCTCGCTGAAAGTCGTCCCGCGCGCATCCAAAACTGCGTGGATTTCCGCTTTACCTTCCTTTGTGGCGGACGGAAACACCTTAAATTCGAAATATTGTTTTTCCCCGCGCAGCTTGAAGTTGGCCGATCGCTCCGCCGGCTCGGAGCGCCAGCCGGGCGGCAGATCTAAGTGCAGCTTGCCCGTACTAGTCCCCGTGATATTGCTCGAGACCGAAACCTTCACGTTAGTTGAAGATCCGCCGACCGGGACTATTTGTTCTCCAGGTTCGAGCATGACCGAATACGCCGGCACCAGAGCGAGCGGGCGCTTTTCTGGCTTGCCCGCGTCGTTCAAGAATTCCGCCACCACGGGCATTGCAATGCGGCCATCCAGAATTTTGTCCTTATGTCCGGGTTTAAGTTGCGAGAGTTTGGGGCCTTCGGAGGTCAGCGAGTACCGCACATGGACCCATAGCTGCGGCGGAGCGAAAGGCAGAGTTTGAAATTTTGCATCGTCAACCACGTTGACGCTGTCGGTTTCCGGATTGTCGCGGTGCCAGTGCGGGCGCGTATAGTCAGCCGTGTTTGCGACGGTAAGTTGATAGTTTGCGTAGAAGTCTTCCCCGGGAGCGAGAGTGCGCACGGTGCTTTTATAGCTTTTGATTGCAAATCCGGCAGGCGCTCTAAGCTCGGCATCCAGTATTTGCGCGTACATTTTTGAGCCATTGTGGAACCTGGCGACGATGGGAACAGCCTGGCCTGGAGAAACAGTCACCAGAGCGTCGCGCTCGCTGGGCCATGGAGATTCAGGACCGCCGGGTCGAGCGACCGCAGCCGAGACGGAAACGTCCGCTGCCAGATTTGCCGCTGTCGTGCACTGCCGCTGTTTCTCATAGAGAATGTCGAGGAGCTGGGCTTTTTCCGGGCCGATGTCGGTCTCCTCGATCCGATGGACCAGTTTATCCAGCAGCTCCAGGGCCTGAAGCAAAGGGACGGCCGCTTGCTCCGGATGGTCGCTCGCTTCATTGGCCTGATGGATTTTGTCGGTGATCTCTTTTAAAGACCGCTGTAGGAGCGGGAAGTTATCTTTGTCATCGCCGAACCGCGAGAGTAGCCCTGGCAGGCTCGTATCAATTCCGTCGAAGAAATCCTTTTCGTGCTGGCTTTGCCCGCCAGGAACGATGGAGTTCGCTCGTTTATAAAACGTCCAGCGGTCTCCCGGCTCAACGCTCCAACCTCCGGCCCCTTGCGATAGCTGATGGCGCAGACCATCCAGCGCAAAGGCGATGTAGGATTTACCCAGCAACGGATCCACCTCGCCGGTGTTCAGCTTTAAGGTGTAGTTCTCATCCGGGCAGGTATTCGACCCGAATCCGCATAGGTTGCCGATGTAAAGTTTCTTCGCTTGCCAGGGCTGCAAGCCTTCTTTCATTTGTTCGGGAAAGCGGCTCGGGTCAGCGGCCGCTTTGTAGGCCTCCTGCGCCAGGATGGACGAGGCCTGATGATGCCCATGCACGTCCCCTCCCGTTCCCGAGAAGCGGGCGACGACCACATCCGGGCGGAAGGTGCGAATGACGCGGACGATGTCGGCAAGTGCGGGATCGTGGCCTCCCCACTTCTGGAAAGTTTCAGAAGAGCTTTTGGAGTAGCCAAAATCGGCCACGTGGGAAAAGCGTTGCTCGACTCCGTAGTAGCGGTCGGATGCTGTCAGCTCTAGAGTTCGCAGTACACCGAGAACGTCGAACAGGCTGCTGCCAACTTTGTTCTGGCCACCTTCGCCGCGGGTCAGCGTCATCAGGACCGTGGAAACGCCTTTGCCGCGGGCTTCCAGGGTCAACATCCCACCGTCTTCGTCGTCGGGGTGGGCCACCACCTGCAACAGCCGGCCGGTCGTATTCAGCTTCCGCAACTCTTGCTGGAGTCCACTGATGCCGGTGTCCTGAGGCAGCGGATCAAGCCCGCTCTCGGCTGCGCTTTGCGCGAGGACCGCAGGGACCAGCAGGACAACCGCGAGCAGTGGTAGGAAAAACCCAGCGGCAACGCGCCCCAAAGCAAGGGTCATGCTTATCGGATTATCAAAATGGGTAGGAAGAAGCGATCTTTTTGCTGGCATTTGGATGTTCAAGCTGCGTCGTCACAGTATGCCAGAAGAAAGCAAGGCAGAGACCGCAATCCGCGTTAAAAAAATCCCAACTCTCGCACAAATGTGGTAGAAAGTAGGGCGATCAAACCAACCTGTCGATGGGAGGACGGATGCGCGGATTCCGGTTCACGACCGTGCTGCTGTTTGTCTGGTGTAGCTGCCTGTTTTCTTACGCCCAACTGCCGGACGTGGAAAAGGCCAGCGTGTTGGTCGGCAACCATTTTCACGTGGATGCCAATATTGTCTATAAGACAGCCAGCAACTACGAGGCAAAGCTCGATGTCTATTATTCCGGCAAAGAGGGCGCCAACACCCCGGTCGTGATGATGATCCATGGCGGCGGCTGGATTGCTGGCAGCAAAGAGTCGGGGGTCCTCTACATTCTGCCGTTCTTGCAGATGGGTTTCGCGGTGGTAAACGTAGAATACCGCATGGGCCCGGTCGCGCTGGCCCCCGCCGCGGTCGAGGATTGCCTCTGCGCGCTGCACTGGATTGGCCGCAACGCAAAAAAATACCATTTCGACTTGAGCAAGGTGGTCATCACCGGTGGCTCGGCGGGAGGGCATCTGGCCCTGACCACCGCCATGATCCCGCCCTCCGCTGGCTTTGAAAACGAATGTTTGGCGGAAGACGATCAAGGCTGGGCCGGGAAATTTCTTGACACCCGGCCACAGGTGGCCGCGGTAGTGAACTATTTTGGAATCACCGACGTAAATGACATGCTGGAGGGCCCCAACAAGCACGGCTATGCCGTCTCCTGGCTGGGCAGTCTTCCCAACCGGGAAGACTTGGCCAAACGAGTTTCGCCGCTTACCTATGTGCGACCGGGGTTACCGCCAATCCTTACCATCCACGGGGACAATGACAAGCTGGTGCCTTATTCCCATGCGGTTCGGCTGCATGAGGCCCTGACCAAGGCGGGGGTGAAAAACCAGCTGTACACTATTCCCGGTGGCGGCCATGGGGGCTTTAGCGACGAGGAGGACCTGAAATCTTTCGAGGTGGTGCGGGCTTTCCTGGTAAGTACCGGAGTCCTGGCGAAATGATCGAAGCTTGGAATTCGCGAATCAGCGGCTGAATTCGAGTTTCTAATGCGTTATTCTGTACCCAGGACAGCATTCTTGCTAGAATGTGCGGTCTTAACTTGTACCGTACAGATCAGGGAGATTGACGCTCTATGGCATACGTGATCGCAGAACCGTGCATCGGGACCAAGGACACTGCGTGTGTGGACGCCTGCCCGGTGGATTGCATTCACCCCAAGAAAGACGAAGAAGGATACGCGACTGAAGAGTTGCTCTATATCGATCCGGTCGAATGCATCGACTGTGGGGCCTGTGTGCCGGTGTGTCCGGTGTCGGCGATTTTCGCGCTCGATGACCTGCCGGAAAAGTGGAAGGCCTTTACCGCGCGCAATGCGGCGTATTACGGGCGCGAGTAATCCTTAGACGAGGCTTTTTAAGAAGGCGCACTTGTGTTCGCAAGTGCGCTTTTCATTTGTGTGAAGTCGTATCAGGGAACAGGTTGGATCTCAGGATATTGTGGAGACGGGAAGTTTGGTGTCCCGTTCTTCCCCTTCAGATCGGTATCGAAGAAACTGCGCAGGCAATACGAAGTAATTGCGAGCTGACGATCTCCATCGATCTTGAGCTTGCCGAACGCGCCTAACACGAACCGCAATAGATGACTCTTTAGCAGGGCTCCGTCATCGCTGAACGTGAAATGGTTCGCCCCTCGGATTACCAAGCGGAACCTTGCATTCTCAGGCAAGCGACTGTAGATCGCTTGAATGTTGGCCATGATCTGACGGCTCTCAGGATCATTTTCCCGGCTGTGGTCGCTCAACAAGAACATGAATGGCTGATGAATTCCGGCCTGAATCACACTGCCGTGTGGCGCGCCATCCACGTCAATACCGGCTTTACACCTGGCATCTTGTTGGCAGAATTGCAGAGCAGTCGCGCCTCCCAGAGAGTGGCCGAATACACCTACCCGTGTCATGTCGAGATGTCCGGTGAATTTGCCGGATGGATCTGCAAGATTCAACTTTTCTAAGCGGTCCAGAACGAAACTGGAATCGGATGTCCACGCCGTGAGGATTCTGTCTACGCAACGTTCCTGCTCTGCGCTCCCTTGGCCTAGACAGAACTCGGGATTGTTCGCTGACAGCCTTCTTATTACGCGACCATCCGGAAAAACGACAACACTTGTGCGATAAGGGGCGTCGAAGCCTACAACAATGTAACCGTGACTGGTCAACTCCTCAGCCAAAGTCGAATAGTTCCAAACTTCCGCCGAGGCTCCGGCCCGTATGACTACCACGGGATAGGAAAGTTGCTGCGTTGACACACCGGCGTTTTCGAAGCTGTGGGTGCGGACTTTCGCTAGATCACGCGTCAAGAATTTCCCAAGGAGTACGCCGCGGTCATGTTCGACTTCGCTTCGCAAGGGGGCAGGAATGTAGTCGCTGGTCTTAAACGAAGAGCGCGCAGCCGGATACCAGATCCAGACCAAAAGTTCGCGTTTTGTGTTCGCCACTGGTGCCAGTGAATCAACCGTTTTGTCGTCGGTCCAGTCCAAAATCGTGCGCCCGATAGGGAAAAGCCCGGTCGGTTGCGGTAGTGTGATCTCGGTTCCGTGTTCCACCCAAAGACCGGCGAATAGCGCTCCCACTCCGCTGATGGCCAATATTGTGAAAAACATCAAGCCTTTGAGGAAGCGGCGCGGTAGAGAGGACCGGCGATTTTTCACGATAAACTACTTTACAAAATAAAGTACAATTGTTCAACAATTTTGTCGTTGGAGGCAGGAAAGCTTGCCCACCTCGATCAGCCCGCAGAGTGTACGGGGCAACGACTCCGTACCAGTTGCTTCATTTTGCGTCCTTTGCGCAATCTTAGCGTTCTTTGCGGTGAAAAGCTTTTGATCTCCTGGGCAAGCCAACAAAACCTTAAACCGCAAAGGTCGCCAAGGAAAGCGCGCAAAGGCCGCCAAGAAAATCCTAATCAGGCATCATCCTTATAGCTGACGTCCGCCGCATCTTCTATTACAATCTCTGTTTAGCCTGCTGGGCTTCCATGCCATTGAAGGAGTCCGAAGCGATTGTCTTGCGCACGTACCCGCTGCGTGAGGCCGATCTTCTGGTCACCCTGTTCACCCGGTTGGAAGGGAAGGTGCGCGGTGTCGCACGCTCGGCGAAGAAGTCGAAGCGGCGCTTCGGTGGAGCGCTGGAGCCGCTGACCTACGTCCGGGTGTACTACTCGGACAAGGAACGGCAGGAGCTGGCGAGCCTGGATTCCTGCGATGTGCTGGAGTCGCCTCTGGCCACAGAAGTCGGCTATCCGCGGGCGGTTGCGCTGGGGCATGTGGCCGAGTTGCTGGATGAGTTGCTGCCCGACCGCGAAGCCAACGATGCGGTGTTCCGGTTGGCATTGTCGGTGATTGCAGGATTGCGCGGTCCGGAGATTTGGCTGCCCGTCACGTACTTTGAGCTATGGATGACCCGGCTGATGGGGTATCTGCCAGAGTTTTCTGAGTGCGTGGTTTGTGGACGGGAACTGAACGGCACTCGGGCTTACTATCACGCGCTAGCCGATGGGCTGATGTGCGCGGATGATAAGCGGCTGGCATCATCGGAGATGTCGGCGGAGTCGAGAATGCTGGCAGCGCAGATGTTGCGGGCTCCAGTAGAAAGCTTTGCTGGTTCTCCGTGCCCCAAAGCGCGAGGTGCGGATTTGCGGAAGTTTTTGGTGCAGACGTTGCAGCGGCATATTGAGAAGAAGCTGGTGACCGCGAGCATGTTGGATAAGTTAAGTGCATAAAACAATTACCACAGAGTTTCGCAGAGAAGACCTCTGTGGCGTTGCTCTGTGTAACTCAGTGTCTTCTGTGGTTAGCTTTTGAATTCCTTGACCTCACAGAAACCCAACTCGCTGACTTTCCAGGAACTGATCCTGCGCCTGCAAACTTTTTGGGCGCAGCGTGGATGCGTGCTGCAACAACCCTACGACGTAGAAGTCGGCGCGGGCACGATGGCACCGGAAACTTTTCTGCGAGTGCTGGGGCCAAATCCGTACAAAGTTGCGTATGTACAACCTTCGCGCCGTCCCGCTGACGGTCGCTATGGTGAGAATCCCAATCGCCTGTTCAAGCACATGCAGCTTCAAGTCATCCTGAAGCCGCCGCCGGAGAATGTGCAGGAACTTTATTTGGAATCGCTTGGCGCCATCGGCATCGACCTGCGCCAGCACGATATCAAGTTCGAAGAAGATAACTGGGAGTCGCCGACTTTAGGCGCGTGGGGCATCGGCTGGCAAGTGATGCTCGATGGCCTCGAGATCACGCAGTTTACCTACTTCCAGCAATGCGGCGGCGTGGATTTGGATCCAATTTGTGCCGAGTTGACGTACGGCCTGGAGCGCATCGCCGCGTTCCTGCAAGATGTGGATTCGATCTACGACATCGTGTGGGCGCGCGATCCTGATAATGGACGAGAAATGAAGTATGGAGAAGTGCGGCTGGCCGATGAGTT
The DNA here is from genome assembly GCA_964514735.1 of uncultured Acidobacteriaceae bacterium. Classification (GTDB taxonomy): domain Bacteria; phylum Acidobacteriota; class Terriglobia; order Terriglobales; family Acidobacteriaceae; genus CAWBXL01. The sequence goes on from CAZETZ010000001.1 coordinate 177,460, forward strand.
GCAGTTTTCGGTCTACAACTTTGAAGCGGCGGATGTCGAAAAGGCCTGGAAGCATTTTGAGATGTATGAGGAGGAATGTAAAAGCTTAATAGATAAATTTAATGAGCTTAAAAGAGCAGCCAACGTAGGACGATTTGCTGATCCCCACCCTCCACAACGTCTCGAAAATGACAGGCTTGTTCCCAATCGTCTTTCAGGCGAGATGAGGCAGACTCCTGGCCCCTGGCCGACGGTTGAAAGCAAAAGATTTCCTTTGCTTGGCGCCTACGACCTCTGCCTGAAGTGCTCTCACCTTTTTAATATCTTGGACGCGCGCGGGGCGATTTCCGTAACTGAGCGTGTGGGCGTGATTGCACGCGTGCGGGCGCTGGCGGTGGGGATTGCCAAGGCATACGTCGATCAGCAGAGCGAGGCAAAAGCTGAAGTTGAAGAAGAACCTGTAACGAAGCAGAAAGTTAAGAAAGAAAAAACGCAGTCAGACAAGCTGTCACCTGTAGGGACCTAAAAACTGTCATCCTGAGCGGAGTAACAAACTCGCAAAGCGAGTTTGTCGCGCAGTCGAAGGACCCCGGCGAAGATAGCGGCGTAACAGGTGCAGCAAGGCATTCTCAGAGTGCTGAGTGCGTGATGTGAATTCCCTGAGGTGGGAGCGATAGTACAAGCGTTGCAGGGGTCCTTCGACTCCGCAGAGCGCTTGCTTTGCAAACGCTCTGCTGCGCTCAGGATGACAAATAAATCGAGTGTGATTTCGATCACGGTCAGCCGTTTGTGGATATGCGAAATTAATTAGGTTCATTGATGCCAGATTTTCTATTCGAAGTCGGTTGTGAAGAGATTCCCGCGCGGATGATTGATGCCGCGTCGCAGGAATTGCGCGACCGTCTGCAAAAACTTCTGGAGCGGGAACGTCTTGCGCCTAGCGGACCAGTAGAGAATCTCGATACCCCTCGCCGCCTCGCTGTGCTTGCTTCCGGAATTCCCGCAGGCCAGCCCGACGTTACCGAACAGCTCACCGGCCCGGCCGTCAACATCGCTTACAAAGATGGCCAGCCGACTCCCGCGGCCCAGGCCTTTGCGAAAAAGGCCGGAGTCGATTTGTCGCAACTCGAAAAAGTGACCACACCCAAAGGCGAATATTTGTCCGCGAAGGTCACCAAGAAGGGGCGCAAGACCGCGGAAATTCTGGCTGAACTGCTGCCCAAAGAAATTAATTCCATCTATTGGCCGAAGAACATGTACTGGCGCAAGCGCGGAGAACTTTTTGTCCGCCCGGTGCGCTGGCTGGTCGCCATGCTGGATGGTGAGGTTGTGCCTGTGGAGTTTGATGGAATCCTTGCAGGGGACCAATCCCGTGGGCACAGATTGTTGAGCGATGGTGTGGTCAAAGTGCCGAAAGCCGGTGCTCCATATATCACTGCACTGGAGCAGGCAAAGGTCCTTAGCCGCGATGCGCGAGAAAAGAAAATCCGCAAAGATCTTGATGCTGCCACCCGTACTATCCCAGGAGCACGCTGGCGCGAAGACAAGGCCCTGCTCGACACCGTCATCAATCTGACTGAATGGCCTGCGGTGGTGCTTGGCAATTTTGGTCCTGAATTTCTTGTCCTGCCGGAAGAAGTTTTGGTCACAGTCATGCGTGACCATCAGAAATATTTTGCCGTCGAAGATGCCAACGGCAAGCTCCTGCCACACTTCCTTGCAGTTCTGAATACGGATGGTGATCCGCAGGGAATCATTCGCCACGGACACGAACGCGTCTTGCGCGCCCGTTTCAACGATGCCCGCTTTTTCTGGCAGACGGACCAGAAGCATCCCCTGCGCGAGCGGCTTCAGTGGCTCAAGAACGTCACTTTCCAGAAAGATCTCGGCAGCTATCACGAAAAAACGCTGCGTGTGCAGCGGCTGGCCAGCTGGCTCTCTGAGAGTATTAAACAAAACGGAGGAGAAGTTCGCCCCGGCATCGTACACAAAGCGATTAGCCTGGCAAAAGCCGATCTGACCACTGAGCTGGTCAAAGAATTTACAGAGCTGCAAGGCATCGTCGGCGGCTTGTACGCCCGCGTGCAGGAGTTAGACGAAGGTATGCCGGACGCCAACCGGCAAGCCATTGCGACTGCGATCTACGACCAGTACAAACCGGGGTCTATGGAGGATTCGGTCCCTCGGACGGTTGAAGGCGCGGTCGTCGCGATCGCGGACAAAGCTGACAGCATCGCAGGGATGTTTTCGCTGGGACTTCAGCCGACTGGTTCCAAAGATCCTTTTGCGCTGCGGCGGCAGGCAAATGGAATTGTGAAGACCATTGCCGAGCACAGGCTGCCGGTGAGTCTGAATCAGTTGTTCAAGGACGCCCATGACGCTTATCGTGGCTCACCAGCAGAGAAGAAGTTTTCGGAAACGAACTACGCTGGTTCAATCCGCGGTTTTTATCGTGAGCGTCTGGAGTTCTACCTGAGCGATGCGCGTGGTTTCAAGTACGATGTGGTGAATGCCGTGCTCGCAGCGGACTCCGATGATGTTGTAGACGCGCTGGCCCGCGCAGAGGCCGTCACGAAAGTTCGCCCGTCCGCTGATTTTGAGTCTGTCTCGATCGCATTCAAGCGGATCAAAAACATACTGCGTCAGGCAAACGAATCGAAGAAAAGCATTGCCTCTTCGATCGAAACAGCGGGCCTGAAAGAAGACGCCGAGAAGGAACTCGCAGCGCAGATTCCGCTGACGGCAAAGATAGTCGAATCGCTCCGTGCGCAAAAAAATTACGAGCAGGCGTTGCTGGAAGTATCAAAACTCCGCCCTGCTGTAGACAAATTTTTCGACAAAGTGATGGTGATGGTGGACGACGAAAAGGTGCGCGCCAACCGGCTCGCCCTGCTGCAAACTTTGCTTAAGGAATTTTCTACCATTGCCGACTTTTCCGAGATAGTGACAGAAGGATCCAAAGAACCCTCCAAATAAAGGACGAATATGGCGACAATGACACTCCCCGAAACAGAAGTGAAAGAAACCAAAACCAGCGGCACAAAATATGTCTACTCGTTCGGTGGCGGCAAAGCCGACGGTGACGGCAAGATGAAAGATGTGCTCGGCGGCAAAGGCGCCGGCCTCGCCGAGATGACCAACGCCGGTCTCCCCGTGCCTCCCGGATTCACCATTCAAACCGAAGCTTGTCGTGAGTACATGCGCACCGGCGGCGTGTCCGCGGAAATCAACCGTCAGATGGACGCTGCGTTGGCCAAGCTGGAAAGCCTTCAGGGCCAGAAACTGGGCCAGGGCGACAATCCTTTGTTAGTGAGTGTCCGCTCGGGCGCGAAATTTTCTATGCCCGGCATGATGGACACGATTCTCAACCTTGGTCTCAACGATGAGAGCGTAGAATCGCTCGCCAAACGCAGCAATAATCCTCGCTTCGCCTACGATTCCTACCGCCGCTTGATTCAAATGTTCGGCTCCGTCGTGCTGGAAATCCCCAAGCACGCGTTTGAAGAAGTCTTTGACGCCAAGAAAAAGCAGAAGAAGAAGAAGCTGGATACCGGCCTTGACGCAAAAGCGAGTAAGGAAGTCATCGCGGAATAAAAAAAGGTAGTAAAGAACCACGCTCAGCCGCACTTCCGGCAAGACACCCATAAGAATACCGAAATGGCGTCAGAGCCTCTGAGTCG
>CAZETZ010000002.1:0-40865 GCA_964514735.1 uncultured Acidobacteriaceae bacterium
TTTGGTGGCCACAGTCGAAGCTCACGCGATCCCGAATTTTAGCATGTTGCTTGGGGGCACTTTTGTGCCCTGACCTTTGGTAGTAGTGAAGTTTGAGAAATGGTTTGTATCAGGGCATGGCCTCTGGCCGTGCCGCTGAAGTCAGCATAATTGAGGTTCGCGCCGGCACGGCGCAAGAGTTAGGAGCCGGACCATTGACAGTTGCGCCCGGTAGGCGCATTCGCGAAAGCGACACGAAAATGGCAGGGCTGAAGCCGCTGCCCTGATACGAACCTTTTCTCAAACTGCACCGCTACCTGACCTTTGGTGGAAGCCCGCATGGAATAGCGCTGTTATAATTTTCTGTTTTGCTTCCGACGTTGAACAGCTCTGAGGGACCAACACTATGAGGAGCGCGCATGGCCACGGCAACGCGTACTGAGAAAGATTCGATTGGCGTCAAAGAAATCCCGGCGAATGTTTATTATGGGATACAGACGGCGCGCGCGGTGGAGAACTATCCCATCTCCGGCATGCGCGCCCATCCCACCCTGATTCGCGCTTTCGGCATGGTCAAGCAAGCCGCGGCGGAAGCCAATCAATCGCTCCGTTTACTCGACAAAAAACGTGCCGATGCCATCATTCAAGCCGCAGAAGAAGTGCAGAAAGGCAAATGGGACAAGGAATTCGTCGTGGACGTGTTTCAGGCGGGCGCTGGGGTCAGCTTCCACATGAATTCCAATGAAGTCATCGCCAATCGCGCAGTAAAAATTCTGGGCGGCGAACTGGGCGACTACACAATTGTGCACCCTAACGATCACGTCAACTATGGCCAGTCCACCAATGACGTCTTCCCTACCGGGATGCGGCTGGCAACCTTGCTTGAACTGGAAAAGCTCTATCCGGTGCTGGATTCGCTGGTTTCGGCACTAGAGAAAAAAGGCAAAGAGTTTCACAAGGTCCTGAAATCCGGCCGCACCCACATGCAGGATGCAGTTCCTATGCGCTTGGGGCAGGAGTTCCAGGCGTACGCGGGCGCAATCCGGCGGGCGAAGGACGCAATCCAAACGGGGTCGGATTCCCTGCGCGAACTGGGTTTGGGCGGATCGGCCGTGGGTACGGGGATCAATACTCATCCCGACTATCGGGTCAAGGCAATTCGAAATCTGGCGCGTATTTCCGGACAGAAGCTGATTGCAGTGGACGACATGCGTTACGCCATGCAGTCGAACTTCGCCATGGCGCGGGTATCGTCGGCGCTACGGAATCTAGCGTTAGAAGTAATCCGTATCTCGAACGATTTGCGAATGCTTGCCTCCGGCCCCAATACCGGGTTCGCGGAGATCAATCTGCCTGCGTTGCAGCCTGGGTCTTCGATTATGCCGGGCAAGATCAATCCGGTCATACCTGAACTGGCGGCGATGGTTTCGTTCCAGGTGGTGGGCAATGACGTAGCCGTCGCGATGGCAGTGCAGGCCGGGCAACTCGAATTGAACGTCATGATGCCGACCATGGCTTACAGCGTGATGCAATCCATCACTATCATGACCAATATGCTGCGCCAGTTTACTAATAAATGCGTGAAGGGCATTACCGCCAATAAGAATCGCTGCGACTTCTATGTGCAGGCCACCGTCTCATTGGCCACGGCGCTCAATCCTTACATTGGATATGCCAAAGCCGCAGAAATCGCCAAGGAAGCCGTGGCCACCGGGGGTTCGATCATCGAGATTGCGCGGGCGAAAAAATTGCTGAGCGAGAAAGAGATCAATGAAATTCTCGATCCGGTGCGCATGACCGAGCCAGTTCGGCCGTTGGAAGCTGCGGCCAAACGGGAAGAAGTAAAATCGAAACGTTAACCCTACTTGGCGTCGGAGAGAGCGATCGCTTGCTGGGAAGGGACGGTTTCTTCTTTTACTGGTTTCGGCGCGGTGGTAATCGTGATTACGCTTACCAAAACCAATAGCGTCCCTGCTATGGTTCGCGGACCTATGCTCTCGCCACCCGCAAAATAACCCAATATGACGGCTACAACCGGGTTTACATAGGCGTAGGTGCCAACTTTGGTTGGCGATTCATAGTGCAGCAGCCACACATACGCGGTAAAGCCCACAATCGAGCCGGCCACGATCAGATACAGTAACGCTCCCCAGGCATACCAGGAAACCGCCCGGACATGGAAGCCTGGGAGTTCGCCGAACAAGGCAGAAACCACGATCAGTTGAACTCCCCCGCTGAGCATTTGCGCGGCCGAACTCATGGGCTTGGATTTCGGCAGGGGAAGTTTCTTAGTCAGGATAGTTGCCAGCGACCAGGTAAAAGCCGCAATCAACAAGGCCGCGGCGCCCGCCCGGTTGATAGGAGCTTCCCCTGCCGAGAGCGAATGATTCATCAAGATCGCGACCCCGGCGGTCCCGACCAGCAGCGCTCCCCCAAGCCGTATGCCTAGTTTTTGCGTACGGAGCACGAGAATCTCCATCAGAGTGATGAATACAGGTATCGTCGCCAGGATCACGGCGGCAATCCCGGATGGCACCCGCTGCTCAGCCCAGAACAGGCACCCGTAGTCCAGCATAAAAATGAGCGCCGCCAACAACGATGCCGCACCCCATTGGCGCAATGTCGGAGATGCTTCTCCCCGGGCCAGCAGCCAGAGATATAACACTATCCCTGCGACAAAAAATCTCATGGCGGCAAGCAGCAGCGGAGGGACTTCGTGCACTCCCACTCGGATCGCGAAGAATGTAGATCCCCAGACGAAGTAGATGATGCCGAAGGCCAGCAGTATCTGCCAGGACGGGGGGCGGTCCCCGGATTTTAGTGAAGCGGTCATTTAATTCTTCATCGGATAAGCTCTGTTCATATAGACAGGGCCGGATGGAATGCAGGTGCATGAAAAATGTCCATGCCAGCCAACGATTCCGCTCATGCGCTGCGATTGCCGCTGCCAAAACTGAGTCCACTCAGCTTTGCCAGGGCAGAGGCGTCGACTCCCTTGCCGGCAATCATCACATGGAAACTTTCTCCCATGCCAGTGGGAGTGACCAGGTGCTTGAGTTGCAAGGCAACTTTCGCCCGCTCTTGTGGCAGGCGGCACTCTTTGAAAGCGTCGGCAAACTGGTTGCGCTCGCCAATTCCCATCAGGAACTGGGATTGCGTGCGCAGCGGTTGGACGGTCATCCCGCTTTGCCCGGCAATCGAGGCCAGCGCGGTGAAATTCACATCGGCGGTGATGTCCTGTTCTCCTGGGGCCTCATAAGGACTGGCGCTCACCGAGTGCTGGCGGACCGCTTTGAGGGTCCCGCGATGGCGTCCTGCAAGCTGCTCCGGCTGGGTATAGCCATAGTCAATCGTCAGGAAGAGGCCGGTTTGAATTATCGAGCAAACCTTCGACATCAGAGTTGAAGCGGCAAGCGGGGCTTCCACTCTCTCGTGGGGTTGGGGATGGATGCTGTAGCGGTCGAGAAATTCCATTTCTTCAAGCGATGGGGGTTTCCATATTTCAGCGAAACGTCCCTCTTCCCAGGAAAGATGGAGGCTGCCGTGCGTGCTCAGTATCTCTACCGGCAGAGCGTCGAAGAGTTCATTGGCAAAGACGATGATCGGGACTTCAGGGGCCAAAGCCCGCTCTAGGGACATTGCTCCCGGCACGGTTGAAGCCGTGCCCTCTCCAGTCGCGCTCTCCGGCCCCATTCCTCCGCGAACGATCGAACAGCGGCCCGATTCCATGTGCCGCCTTATGTTTTGCTTGACCCGTTCTCGCAAGGATGCCGATTGCTCTGCCAGGGAATAGCGCAATGCATAAAAGAATCCAGGAAATTTTTTCTCTGACCAATCAAGAACATCGCGGGCAAACAGCCCTCGCCCTGGCCCGAGTTCCAGAAGCTCAAATTCTTGGGGAGAGCCAAACATCCGCCATATTTCTTCAAATTGGCGGGCCAACAACCGCCCGAAGACAGCATGCACATCGCTCGAGGTGAAGAAGTCCCCAGCTTTGCCGAATTGCTCTGCGTTGCGGGAGTAGTAGCCGAGCTCAGGTTGGTAGAGGCACAGTTCCATGTAGCGGGAAAATGGCATGGGCCCCTTCTCCGCGATTTCCCGCTCTATGATTTGACGAAGCGTCACAGGCCTTCCCGCTGACGCTCGGCACGGTTTTGCGGCGTGCGCGTGAACATTTCGATCAGGTAATCGTGCAGGCAGTCGAAAAGCTGACGCTGGAATGTCCACTCGAACTGGGGATGGTCCAAATCGCGCGGATGCAGATCGAAATAATAGGTGTGAACTGGGATGGATGCATCCTTGAAGCGAATGATCACCTCGACGGCCTCATCTTTAGCGCGCGCAGAAAAATCTAACAGCGGATGCTCGTACAGGCGCAGTTGGGACAGGACACGTTCGAGGCGGAGGTTCTCGGGCACGGGATGATTCTACAAGCTGAGCTGGGTTTTCAGGTTGTGGGGAGACGGGGCTTGCCCTGTCAGCGCGGAACTTTGGACGGAGCAAGCTCCGTCTCTACACGGTCAGTCGCCGTTTCTTTCTTCCGGGACCACACTGAGTTCCCTTTTCTCGGTCCCCCGCAATATGACGACCCTGCTGCTCCCGCCGACTTTGGCTTCGGTCAGCAAGCGGTGAAGATCATCTACGCCGGCCACTGGTTGATCATCGAGGGAAATGATCACGTCGCCTTCGCGCAAACCGGAGCGTTGGGCTGGGCCACCCTCGGTCACAAAAGCCACTACCACTCCGCTTTCCTGGGCCAAATCGTAAAAGCGCACTACGCGGCGATGCAGAGGCACGGTCTGCGCCTCAACTCCAATGTAGCCGCGACGAATGCGCCCATCGCGCAGCAACTTGGTGACTACGAACTTGGCAGTGTTAATGCCAATGGCGAAACACAATCCCTGCGCACCCATGATGGTTGCTGTATTGACACCGACCACGCGGCCATCTGAAGTCACCAGCGGCCCGCCGGAGTTTCCTGGGTTGAGTGACGCATCCGTCTGGATCACGTCATCGATCAAGCGCCCGGAATATGACCGCAGAGAGCGGCCCAACGCGCTGACCACGCCGGCGGTCACGGTGTACTGAAATCCGTAAGGATTGCCGACGGCTATAGCCAACTGTCCTACTCTGAGCTTCTGTGAGTCGCCGAGCGGCGCAGCCAGCAGGTTTGGTGCGTCAATACGGATGACCGCAAGATCGGTGGCTGGGTCGTCACCAATGACGTGCGCCGGGTAACGATGTTGTCCGTCCGGCAAGGACACATGAATGCGCGAGGCCCCGTGCACCACGTGGCTGTTGGTCAGGACCAGACCATCGGGAGCAAAGACGAAACCCGAGCCCCCACCTTGCCGCTCGCGCGGTTCGCCGGAACGGGTACGCGCCGATTGAGCAACCTCAATCTTCACCACAGACGGGCTAATCTTCTCTGCCGCGCCGACCACGGCCTGGGAGTATGCGTCGAGCAAAGCCCCATCTGGATTCGCTGCGGCCCCCGAAGCCGAAACCACGGATGACGATACCAAACCCGGACCAACCAATTCTTGATGCATGATTGCTAGATGAAGCGGAAGGCCTTTCGGATTCAGGCGGCCTTAGGTCTTTGGTCGAAGGCGAGTCGTCTCATTCGGCAACATGCAGGTTTGCGATGCGCCGGCCAGGGCAATATCCAGGGCCTTCCCAATCGACACTAGTTGATCTTGGCCCAATCTCTTCTGCAGGCCCTCAAACAGTTGGCGCTCCTCCTTGCGAATGTGGCCAGCCAGAACCTCCACAAAGGTACGCAGCCCGGCGGAATCAAGAGTACGATTCGCCGCGCAGACAAATAGGTTGCGCAGGACCGCATGCTCCTCGATGAGCTCCTTGACTACGGCTTCCAGTCCGGCATCACCCTTGGCGGCGGGAAATATTTCTTTCTCCTCGGCGGCAAAGTGAAGGTTGATCTCCTGCTCTACGATCTGCTGGATTTCCGCCTGCCATGCAGCGGTGTCAACTTCTCCGGCCTGCAGGGCCCGGTCCAGACGCACACACAATGCCAGCGCGCGCTGATGCTGGTGGGAAAGCGGCACCAAGTTTTTGTCGCGGAGCATGGCCAGGAGATTATCGCAGCCCGTGACTCAAGGCCGGAAAGATTTTTCGCGGTTAATTCGCGGCGGCGACCTCAGACTTCTCTTCGGCCGCGCGCAGGGTGAGCCAGTCCGTCCGCACGTGTTCCCACTCCTGGATGAGCAGGCCCTGGGTTTCAAAGAACTCGCGAATCTGGAGGCGGTCCCAGCCGACAATGTCTTCCATGATCGGCGCCAAGGCCGCCAGCGCGTTCCGGCTCAGAACAGTGCGTCGGGCGACGTGCGAAACGTGTTTCGCCTCGGAGACAGCGATGGTGAACCCTTCGCGCACATTGACATGCAACATCACATGCACATCCGAGCTGCCGTCGCCGACATAAATGATGTGATCGGGTCCCATTTTCAAATTGAACTGCAACTCGTCGAGCACCGCGACCTTGCCATAACCCGCGGTTGCGCGTACCACGGTTTCGATTTCTCCCGCTGGAGTGTAGCGGAACTCGGTGCCGAAAATATGGCTTTTCGGGACGATGCCTTCCAACGCGGAGTGGATGACTTCCACCGGAGAGGCGGAGACGACATAGAAATCGAACGTGTATCCGCCGAAGCCCTTTTTTAAAGTCTGATAAAGCAGCTCAATGTTCTCTTTGAGGCGAATGCGTTTGCCGACTTCGTACAGGTGCTCTTTGCGCACACGGCTGCGAAACTCGGGATCATGCAAAAGCAAATAGGCAAGTTCCGCCCCTTGCTGCACCAGGTTCAGCTTCGCCATCCCCTTGGCCTTGCGCTCGAATTCTTCGGTGGGAATTCCCACCAGTTCACTCAGCACATAACCCGAATCGTTAAACGTCAGCGTCTGATCGAAATCGCTGGCGAACAGGTAGTGCTTCAAAGGCTTGTCATTCATATCACTATTAGACTAACTCAAGGACATAAAAGACAAATTAAAAACATGAATAGAGGCCATTACCAGCGGAGCATGGGGTTACTTTGGTATGTGCTTTGAAATGAACTAGTGTTTTTTCCGCGCGACACTATGTTCTCTTTCGTCTGGGAAGGCAAAAGCTTGGACCACAGAGGGCACGGAGTTTCACCGAGAAAATCTTTCACGTAGAAATCTTTCCGCAAGCTGCGCAAATTTTCTCCACGCTCCCGCTTATATCAGTGTAAGCAGCAAGACACCTGACAAAACAAAATTAAAAGGAGATACGACAATGCTTTCCACTCTGAAAAAAGTTCTGGTTGCTGGAGCGCTGGTGCTCGCGACCGCCGCAGGTTTCACGACCACCGCCGCCGCCCAGGAACGCACCTTCACCGTGTTCAACCGGTCCAGCTATCGCATCAACCATCTGTATGTTTCCCCCACCAGCTACACGTACTGGGGCAGCGACCGGCTGGGCAGCGACATCTTCTACCCCAACTACCGTTTCGACCTGACGGTGGCCCCCGGCTGGTACGACATCAAGCTGGTGGACCAGGATGGCGACAGTTGCGTGGTCAACGACGTGGACTTCCGCAGCGGCGAGAGTTGGACCATCACCGATGGGACCCTGCTCACCTGCGAATTGTTCACCCGCTAAGACCCAACGGTTGTAGCGAGGTTGTCAGGCGGCACAGGGTCTTCGGACCCGTGCCGCCCGCGCTATTCCTTGGTGGCGTCGAGGCGGTCGTAGAGCCAGGAGCGGGCGAATTCCCAATCGCGGCGGACTTTGGCAAGGTTCTTTCCCAGGATTTGCGCGGTCTCTTTGTCGGTGTAGCCGCCGAAGAAGCGCAGTTCAACGATCTTGGCGCCGTCGGGATCGACTTCCGCCAGTTCTTTCAGGGCATCGTCGATGGCCACCAGGTCATCATTCCTGCCGCTGGAAACGTGGTAAGCCTCATCAATGGGGATATTGATGCCCTTCCGCTTTTGCGCACAATGCTCGCGCGCGTGGTCCACCAGAATTCTGCGCATCTGGTTGGCGGCGACCGCAAAAAAATGTTCCCGGTTGTTCAGGTTTGGAGGATTGTCCGTGCCGAATAGCTTGAGATAAGCCTCGTGCACCAACCCGGTAGTTTGCAGGGTGTGGTCCACTCGCTCCCGGCTCATGTAACGCGCGGCGAGACGATGCAGTTCGGCATAGACCAGGTCCAAAAGCTGCGCGGACGCGGCCGAATCGCCGTTTCTGATCGATGAAAGCAGCCGCGTAATATCGGGCGAAGGCTGTTCCTCCACGGACGACCTCCTTGGCGCGAAAGTATAACATTCCGCTCGCTTTCTTGAGCAGATTTCCCGGCGCTCCACGCTGTAGTAGTGTACGCAGTCAAAACCTCACCGATAGGAATATGCCCATGCTCTCCGACGCCACGAATTCTCATGCATTCGCCATTAGCAGCAGCGAACCTCCCGCTCCTCACTACAAGCTCTACGACTCGAACGCGGTCGCGGTGGCTTCATTTCTCGGAGGGCCGATACCGGGAACTGGGAACCGTGGATCGGTTTGATTTTTCCTTGCGACCTGCGGACCTTGCTTTGCGCCCTTCGCGGTGATCGCTGCTGAAGTCGACAAAGGGCAGGCCAAGACACCATCCGGCGCGGAGCAAGATTTGCCGCCCCCGTATTTTCCTAACCGAGTGGTTGCCGGCCATGAGTTCATCAATGGATTCGCGCTACTTTCCCGCTTCAATTTGCCGGGCCGATTCTTTCACTTTCTCAACCAGCAAGCTTGATGCTCCTGGCGATCTCTCCAGTACGCGCTGGGCCTCATTGATACTCACCGCGGCAGCTTCGCGGTCATGCAGATTGATGGTTTGAGGATTGCCTTGGAGATTGGCCAGCCATAGCCAGGCACGAGCCAGCTGTTCCGCGGCTTTCGGGTCATTGCCGACAAAAGGCTCCGCCTCATGCAGGTAACGGTCGGTCTGATCCAGCATGTCGCGGCGATTGTGAGTCATGCCCGGCCAGAGGCGCACCGCCTCGGAAAATGAGGTGCGATAGGTTTCCGCCAGATGGCGGACATCCTTGATCTGAGTGTCCTGTAATTGACGCATCAATTGCGATTTCGCGGCACTGCTTGAGGTAGCACCGAACTCTTTCGCTTCCCCGGCTATTTCAGCTTCATGCGTTTTTAAATCGGTTTGGCCTTGCGTCAAGGCCTGGCGCGCCAATTCTTCAAAATGCCGCGCGCGGAGATCCCTTTGCCGCATCTCCACACCTTCCCAGGCGCAGGTTGCCAACAATGCACAAATCACAAATCCCATTACCGCATGGCTACGGTTCCGAGCAATGAATTTTCTGGTTCTTTGCGCCAAAGTGGCGTTTCGCGCGCTCACCGTACGATTTTCCAGATAGCGGCGGACATCGGCGTTCAATTCGGCAGGCGACGGATAACGGCGCGACGGATCGCGGTGCATGGCGCGCAGCACCACCGCATCGAGGTCACCCCTAATTGCCTGGGCCGCCGTCCGTTGGCTAGGCAAAACATTGGCGCCGGCAACCATGCTGGGCGGGGCCGGATCCTGGCTGGTGACGGCGTTCAGGACTTCGCTTCGGCTGCGGTTTGCAGCGGGAAAGGGCTGAGTCCCGGCCAGAAGTTCATACAAGATGACTCCCAGAGAATACACATCGCTGGCCGGAGTCAGTGGCTTGCCTTGCATTTGCTCCGGACTGGCATAACCAGGCGTCATCAGCGGAAGGGCCTTATTCTGGTCTTCCGCGCCCGAAAGAGCGCTGGCGATTCCAAAGTCTACAAGTTTTACCGTACCGTCATCGCCAACCAGGATATTGGGCGGCTTGAGGTCGCCATGAATGACGCTCCTGCGATGGAGATATTGCACGGCCGCACAAACCTGTTGGAACAGCAATAGTCGAGGCCGGGTGCTTAGCCCGTGCTCCGTGCAAAATTTGGTGAGGGACGGCCCATCCACAAAATCCATCACAAAATAGGGCAGACCGCTGGAAGTCGAGCCGCCGTCCACGATGCGAGCAATGTTCACGTGATCCAGCCGGGCCAAGATTTGCCGCTCCTGGCGGAAGCGCTGCACCAGAGTCGTTGTAGATATCTCCGGGCGAATGACCTTGATGGCGCAGACTCTTTGGAAAACCTCGTCGGCGCGGACCGCCTGATACACGATGCCCATTCCGCCGCCGCCCAGTTCCTGGAGAATCTTGTAGGGGCCGATGAAAGAGCCGGGTTCCCCGGGGTTGGCGGCCGCTTCCTGCCGTTGCCAGACGGGAGTATCTAAGACTCCCGCACTTCGTTCCTGGGCCGCCAGCAAGCGGCCCACGGTTTCCATTAATTGCCGATCGCCATTGCAAGCTCCGGCCAGGAACTGCTGACGCAGCTCGGCAGGCTGGTCCAGTGCGGCGTCAAACAGGTCGCGCACCCGGCGTTGGTGGTCGGTGGTCAAACGAGTAAAGGCCTCTTAATCAGGATAGCGGGAAAACTTAGGCAATTTGCGCAAGAAAAATCGCTGTAAAATCAATGCCTTCTAAGCCTAGGTATTCCTGCGCAATTGTGCCTGATTCTGCCGCTTAATAGAAGCGAGGACACAGAACATGAAGTTTTTCCGGACACTGGCAATCCTGGCGGTTGCGGTCACACCCCTCATGGCCCGGCAATCGCCTGATTCTCAGCCGGTCCAACCGGCCCCGGTGGCAATTACCGTGGACGGCGTCGACCTAAAGGACGTCAGCACCGACCGGGTCCGCTTTGAAATCCGGAGCCACGTAACCGCCGACCGGAAGTTGAAGATTAAGCGGGTGCGCTTCGAACAAATGTACCTGGGGACTCTGCCGATCTACCTAAGCCCGATCGACGACCGGCTCGAACTGGAGAAAGGAACTCCCACTCTATTGCCGCGCGTCCCGGTGACCATTTACTTTCGCGACCTGGATTCCCTGGGACCGGTGGAGGACGTCGTGCGCTCCCAAAACGCGACGATTACCGGCAAGGCCCGGATCGACCTGGACTTGAACCTGATTGAGAAGATTTTGTCGCGGCAGAAGGATGTGCATGCGGACATTCCGGTTGCAATCACAACCCCAGTCCAGGTGCCCGGAGGAGTCATCGGGCAGACCGCGGCACTGGCCAGCCTGCGCGCGGCGCAGTTCGCTCTGACGCTGGGAGGGTCCGCTCTTCACGCTTTACGGCAATCGCAAAAGCGCTGGGAAGAAGAATTACGTACCCGCTATGTTCCTTCGTTAGTTATCGTGGAATCTCACTATTCGATTCGCCTTCGCACCGGGGAGAGGGCAGATTTTGTGGCCCGCGGTCTTGGCTTTCGCATCTCGGAAGATAAGTTCGTAGTGACGGACGAATTGCTTGAGCCCTGGAAGTACGACACCGAGGTCGCGATTGCCATACAGACTCAAGGCGCGTCGGTGGTGGACGACACCCGCGACTTACTGGTTTGGCCGAGCGGCGAGGGTCTCGATCACGACAAGGCACGTTCACTTTCCAAGAAGACGCTCACCGTGGAGCACAAATCGGACCAGAGCGAAGTGGCCCATGTATCCAGCGAAAATAAGACCGTAAAAATTCACCTGGCAAAGCGCGACTCCGATGCCAACTACGCAGTCTTGCGTTTCACTCGCCCGGAAGACAAAGGCATTGCGATTCAGGTCGCGCCCAATCAGGTCCTGCACAGCCAGAACTGGGACCGGCTGGCGATGTTTCGAGTGGATGATGAGGGCAGGTTGGATTTGATTTCCACGCCGGCGCATCTGAAAGACAATCGTATCTTTCTGGAGGATTCCGTGGATGAGCGGGCGTATGGTTCGCTGCTGATCGCTCCTGAGGGAGCGGTGGGAATGACACAGGCGGAGCAATCGGGAATGGTAGTGCGGACGAAGTGGTAGGAAGTGTTCAGCGGCAATCGGGACTTAACCTTGCATACTTACTGGAAGACAAGTGGTACTGCCAGACGCCTGCCTTGATCTGCAAACTTCCGCGGTGCCCGTCGTCCATTGCCAACCATTCGTGCAGACGCAGCAGCGTAAGTAACCCAGAACGATACTCGGCGGAGCACCCCAAACGATCCAGGGAACTTTCGTTGTAGGACTTACGTAAAAACGCACAGTTTGGTAAGGAGAAAGTGCGGATGAAACCACAGCGTCTTACAACGTGGAGTCGAGTTACGCTCATTGCTCTGCTAGCTGTTTTAACCGGTGGGGCTTTCCTGATCGGGCGAAAGGTCGGCCATCGCCCTGAAGACCAAAAACCCGGGAAGTTTCCCGAGCAACTCGTTTATGCCCGCACGAAAGACGACGTTGTCGATGCCGGCATGCTCTTCTCTCCGCCGAAAGAAGTTGCTAAATTGATCGCGGTGATATGGATCCATGGGTGGGGAGTGAATTTCTATTCTCCAACTTATGTTGGCATTGGGAGAGCTCTGGCGAACCGAGGTTATACCACCATTGCAGGCAATACGCGGATGCACGACATTGGAAACGTGGAGAAATATGACTTCGCCGGGAAGCGGATCCGTGGCGGCGGGTATTGGGGCCTCGAGAGTGAAGAGGTGCGAGACCTCGCAGCCTGGATTGATTTCGCTCAGGGACTGGGATTCAAGAGAGTGGTCCTTGTCGGGCATAGCGCCGGTTGGGCGGCAGTGCGCAGCTATCAGTCGCAAACGCAGGATCCGCGTGTGGTTGGAGTGGTTTTTGCATCTGGACAGGTTCGTGCCGACACCGGGCCTCCTGATCCGGATCAGCTTGCACAGGCAACAAAGATGGTGGCAGAGGGACGCCCAGATGACCTGGTACATATTGCTGGACGCTCGTTCCCTTCATTCGTCAGTGCAGCCACGTTTATGGACTCTGTCGACACCCCTGCGCAATCCAAGGACTTTTTTGGAGTCCAATCATCGAACCCCGACGTAACTCGCGTGCATTCCCCGCTGCTGGCCTTTTTTGGCACAAGCGGGGATGTGGGAAATGAACAAGACCTTGAACTGATCAAATCCTCGATCAAGCGTCAATCCAGCGGCCCCAGCCGCGTGAATACTGTCATGATCCGCAGCGCCGACCACATGTACACAGAGCAGGAAGAGCAAGTGGCCGAGACCATTGCCAGTTGGGCCGCATCGCTAGAATGAACACCGGCACAAAAATACTAAATTCAAACCTCAATCCTATGGCCCGGCCGGTTTGGCCAACAGGAGTTAAGGATTTCGGTAGTGTCTCAGTTTGTTTTAGGAGTTCGGAGAAAAGCAAAGAGCGGAAACCACAGAGAACACAGAGTTCCACAGAGCAAATCCACGGAGGTCTTGGTCGGTTTCCTCCGTGAATTCCCCTCTTGTCCTCTGTGGTTCCAGATTTTGGTCCTTCCCGAGACCACTCAACTTGAACCAGAGAAAAACCAAACTGAGACACAACCGGGATTTCATACTGATGCTCATTTGGGCTTTGGCAGTTTATCCTTCATCTTTTCTACCTTCACTCCAATCTTCTCCGCTTCTTTCTTGCCCGCATCGATCGCGGTCCCTGGGGTAGGCAATTTACTCTCAATGCGTTCAGTCAAAGAGGGTTTCGCCGGCATGGCCAGGATTTCCCCTCCGCCACATTTCTGTAGGTCGGCGGAGGGAAGGAGTTTGATCTCGTCGGAAGATACGCCGATCTTGCTTCCGATTCGCGCAGCATCCGCCGCCGCTTTCGCAGAATGAAACAGAATGGCGCTGTCCAGTTCCAAGTCCAGGCAGGGCTTGGTTCCCGGGCGCCTGGATGTGGTCACACCTTCCACCACGGCAAGAGTTCCAGCCCACTCGGCGACGGATTGGTCCGCGCCTTCGAGGACTACAACTTCAATTTTGGCTTTGGTCTCCGCGCCTTTTTCCGCCGACGGTTTGGCGTTGCGTGGAGCGGGCGCGCTGGGCGCTTTGTCTTTCTGTTCCGTTGGTTTTGTTCCCTTGCCGGCAGGAACGGTATCCACGGGAGGCGCGACTTCCCCGGACGAATCGGCGTTGGGTTTGGCCAGGTTGTGATTTGAAATGTACAAACGCACAGCCCCGGCGGCCATGATGGCTGCCAGAGCAACCATTGGAAGCGCCTTTCGCTGCGGCATTCCCAGAAGATATCTGGCGCCCTCCGCCGACTTGACGGCCTGGAAGCGAAGAAACTGAATACTGATGTTGTCCCCGCCGCCGCCTTCCAGGGCGAGGTTCAACAACGCAGAAGCCACGGCAGAGGCGGACAAGCTCTCCGATGCCGCCACCGCTTCCATTTCCTCGTGTTTTGAGTATCCCCATAGGCCATCGGAGCAAAGCAGCAAAGCATCTTTCGGCTGCAATACAATCTCCGCAATATCAAGGGACACTTCGGAGGATTGCCCAATCGCCCTGGTCAGCACGCTGGCGTCAGGATGCTCCCGCGCCTGCGCGGGAGTCAAAATACCCTGGGAAATCATCCGTTCCATGACGGAATGATCGCGAGTCAACTGGGCGAGCTTATGGTCGCGCATGAGATAGACACGGCTGTCACCGGCGTGGGCATAGGTCGCATGGTCGCCTTTTACAACGCACAGGACCACCGTAGAACCCATCCCCCGCAGTGCCGGGTCCGCCGCCGAGCGCTGTTGCAGGTCTGCGCTGACAGTACGCACCGCCGCCTGCAAGGCATCAGCCAAGATCTGACTGCCATGAGAATTCAGAAACCTGGCAAAGCCATCCACGACCATCTGGGCGGCTTCCGAGCCGCCTTGATGACCGCCAACGCCGTCGGCGACCACGAACAGGTCTCCAAATGGAGTTGCGGCGCGGGTCACGCGGTCCTGATTTTCGCTGCGCTCCTTGCCGACATTGGTTTGCACACCGACGGAGACGACTAGAGAGTTGGATTGAGATTGGGGCGTAGGCATCCTAAGGGTATAAGCGTAATTTTCGGCGCAAACTGTTCAAAATAGTTAAATATATTGATTTCTGCTGCCCCAAGCAGGTAAACCATCGCCTACTGTATGTCGCGCATCTTCAAGAAAATTAAAGCTGTTGCGGTCCAGAACACGAACATCCCGCCGAGAATGGAGAAGGACACATACAAAGGAGTCCGGTTCTCACTTGCCGGTGCAGGCTCAGATTTGGCAGCTGGCGGAGGCGCATTTGCGTCTGGGTTCGCGGGCGCCTGCACTTTGCATGAATCCTCCGGATGGTAAACCGGAATCTGCACTTCAGCCAGGTCGTGAACCATCGGTCTTGGGTTCTTTGGGTCGTCGAGACTGGGTAGATCGGTACAGACGTTCTCGGGGTCATAGTTGACACTCCCGTGTTTGTGGACCTTGGCCTCCATCAGGAGGTTGGCCTCCATCGCCCATCGGGATGGCACAATACTGGCAATTTTCTGGATTGGCTTTGAGCTGCCATTGGGTTCGTAAACCGGATTCAGGCCGCCGCCCAAGGCAATGATCGGCAGCAGAATCAGCGGAAGCATGGCGATCGCGGCTTCGGTGGTCGAGGCCCGGGCAGACACACAGAGGCCCAAAGCGGTGCCAACCATCGCTGATAAGTAGAGCATGCACAAGGTGACAAGAAAATCTCCCTGGAGCTGGCATATCAGCTTCACGATGCCTAACAAGACAAGACATTGAAAGAAACTGAGGACGGCCGAAACAGCCAGCTTGGAGAAGACATACGACGGAAGTTTCAGACTGACCATTCGTTCGCGCTGAAAAACCGTCCACTCGCCCACGATATCGCGCGCCACGTTATTGCAGCCGAACCACACCGCCGCAACCACCAACAGGAACTCCAGTCCAACTGCATGCCTTACAACACTCTGCCAGTCTTTCGGGCCGGGGTTGGAAATGCTCTCCGACACTTTCAAAGGACCGTAGACAGCACTAAGCAACAGCCCAAATATAGGAGCCTGTGCCAGCAGAATAGTCGCCTGCGCCCGGTCGCGTATCTTCACCAGGTAATTGCGGCGGACCAGCGTCCACCATTGACCAAAACCAAATTTTCGCACAGCACTTTTTGCTGTCTGATCAGGCGTGGACGGGACTTTGCCCGCGCGGTCGGCAACAAACAGCTTTTTGTACCGCGATTGTTCGTAAGTTGACACCCAAGCTGCGGTCGGTTTCTTGGCAAGCCCACTCAACAACATCTCCGGGCTGAGTTCTTTGCCGGGCTTAGACTGCGCTGCCCGTATACTCTCCGGATCGAAGAACTCGATCGAGTCCGGGTGCGCCGGACCGAAGTACGCCAAAGCGCCCCGCCCGCCGCGGTCGCGGGAAATCATGATCAAACTGTCGAACTGCTTGAAAATATCCAGGCTGGGCTGGTGAATGGTGGTGATGATGGTGTTGCCTTCGGTGGACAGCTTTTTCAACACCCGCACTACGTTTTCCGCATCGTACGAGGACAACCCAGAGGTGGGCTCATCCAGAAAGATCACGGGCGCGGCGGCGATTAATTCCATGGCAATGTTTACCCGCTTGCGCTGGCCACCGGAAAGGACCTTCTTTTCCGGAGATCCAATGATGGTGTTTTTCTTGTCTTGAATTTCCAGGCTGGTCAACACCTTATCAATGCGCTCTTCAATTTCCGAGTCGCGCAAATCCGTCCGCAGCTTGGCGCTGAAGTAGAGCGCCTCGCGCACCGTCAATTGCGGATGCACTATGTCATCCTGAGGAACGTAGCTCATCTGCAAACGGAAACGGTCGTAATACTGATAAAGGTCGGCGCCATTGAATAGAACTCTTCCCGCGGCCGGCCGGGTGTAGCCATTGATGGCTTTCAAAAATGTGGTCTTGCCCGCGCCGGCCGGTCCCATGAGCGCAACCAGCTCCGAGGGAAATACCGTCAACGAAACCGAGTCCAGCAAACGGTCTCCATTGGGAGCGTTCACCGCGACCGAGTTGACCTCGATGGTGACGTTGCCAATGTACTCGCGCTTCGCTAAAGCTCCGTCTTCCAGGAGCTGGAAGTGGAAGCTGCCCAGGCCAATTTCATCGCCAGTGCGCACCAGGGTCTTGCTGCCGATCCGGGCCCCATTGACGTAGGTCCCGTTGCGCGACCCCAGGTCGTCAACGTAAATCGCATCCCCGGCCCGCTCCAGCGCCGCGTGATGCCAGGAAATCATGGGGTAATTCAGGGGGAATTCAACCGACGGATCGCGCCCGAGCACCATCCGGTTTCCCTGAAAGCGGACCCGCTCAAATACACCAGCGCCCTGGGTAAAGTGCTTTTCCTTCAGGACCTTGCTGGCGGCGACTTTGTAAGAGCCGAGGAAGATGTCGTCGCTCGCCTCCAAGGTGGAGCGGGTAATCTTATTGTCAATTTGATTTAGCGAGGTGCCATTGCTGGAATGCAGGTCCTCGATAATCCACTGCTCCCCAACCCGGGTGATGCGGGCATGCTCCCACGAGATCATGGGATAGTCGAGCTGGATGTCAGAATCCGGCGAACGGCCGATGGTCAAGACCTGGCTGGAGGACGATTGCTTCGAGGCGGACGGAGGCTGGGGCTTGGCCGGTCCCTCCGGCCACGGCATCGGAAGATTTTGCCCCAGTGTAAGCTGATCGGTTTTCGAGACATAGACCGGGGTGTGAGGTTCCAGGCGGTACCCATTCACAAAGGTTCCGTTGGTCGATCCCAGATCCTCCAGGATGTACCTGTCCCCTTCAGCGCTCAGACGGCAATGTTTTTGGGAAACAACGTCTTTGGCCACAACCAGGTCACAGCCGGGCGCTTTGCCGATCGTCCACGAAATCTTTGAGCCAGAGGCAAAATCTGACATATATGCGGCAGAAAGTGTGTGGAATCCTAGCACAGATTGCGAATCGGAGCGTAAAACTGTCAAAAATTCGCGCTCTGAACTATGATGTACCCGTTTTTTGAGCAGAACTTCCCAGGGAATACGCTTAGTAAGGCATAAAGGGGAAATACTTTGAAAACCAGACAATTCAGTCGCCGCAAATTCGTCGGACTGGCCGGTTTAGTGGGCGCCTCGGCCCTCGTCTCGCCCGCAGTTTTGCGGGCGGTGGAGCCCCAGGTTCGCGACAAGCCTTACAACACCTTGACCGAGGCGGAAGAAATCGCCCTCGGCCGCAAGTTCTCCGCGGAATATGAAAAGAAGGTCGAAATCCTGCACGACCCCGCGATTGACGGTTACCTCAACCGCATTATTCGCAAACTGGGGGATGCATCGCAGCGTCCGCACTGGCCGTATCAGGTCAAGGTGGTCAATACATCCGAAGTGAACGCCTGCGCTATTCCGGGAGGTTTCCTCTACATTCAGCGTGGCCTTCTCGAATACGTCGAGGACGAAAACGAAATGGTCGGGGCCATGGCGCACGAGGTCGGGCATGTGGTGGCGCGCCATACCACCAATCAACTGGTACTTAATTTTATTGCCAAGAATCTGTTTGACCGGGTCAAAAAGAACCTGCTGCTCGACAATGACGTAATCGCCCGCATTATCGAAGCTTTGGGAGGCCCGATCGTGATGCTGGCGGAGTTGAAGTACAGCCGGGAGAACGAGTCCGAGGCCGATATGCTTGGCTTTTACGAAATGCTGCGCGCAGGCTGGCATCCCAACGGCCTGATGAAATTCTTCACTCGCATGGAACAAAACGAGCGCGGAAGGACTCCGGTCGACGTGATGTTGTCCGACCATCCATCATCGGCGGACCGCGCGGCCGCCATCCAGCGCGAGTTGAAGTCAGTCAGAGTTACTGCGCCGCTGGTTGTCCAGTCGCAGCAATTCCTGGAAATGAGACAGACGTACAAGCACATGCCGCCGGCGCCGAAACCGCCAAGGCGATAAGACCGGATATCGAACGATGCGGATTTTGTCCACCCTCCTGGTACTGGCTGCTCTGGTTGTGTCCCTGAGCGGCCAGGCTGGCAACGCCGCGGCCGTGGCCATCCAGGCCGGGCCGGTGTATACGCGCGGCGGCGCTGAAAGCAGCGCATACCCGCAATATCCGGACTTGCAAATTCAAGTGGAGCCGCCACCCACTACCGACCAGTCTCTGGTCAATGCTGGGAGCTTCAGCATAAAAGCTGACAACGGGTCTTCTGTGCTTGCTACCAGATTGCAAAGCCTGGCTTCGACGCGCTATGGCATGGCTGCATCGGTCACCATCGATGTCAGCGGCAGCATGAAGGGTGCTCCGCTCAATGCGGTGCGATCGGGACTCAGTAAGTTCGTGGCGGACGCCGATCCGGAAGACAAAATTGCCATCCAGACTGTTGCCGATGACGGTCGCTGGGAAGTCAGCTGGGACAACTCGCGCGATGAAGTAAGCGGCGCATTAGCCAAACTGCAAGCCCGCGGCAGTTTGACCCGATTGTGGGACGGGCTACTCGACGCGATTGGGCATTTTCCGGCGGCGCCGTTGGCCCAGCGCGTGATCGTCATCTCCGATGGCCACGACGAGGGCTCGATGCATACCGAAGACGATGTGATTGCCGCTGCCCGGCAACATCACATTCTGATCGACGCGGTCGGCATTACTCGATCGAACCCGGTCTATTTGCAGGGGCTGGCGCAACTGGCGTCGCAGACTGGGGGCCAGTTCCGCGAGGCGAAAACCAATGCGGAACTGGATCGCCTGGTAAGCAGCGGCATTCAGCGCCTGAAAAACATTCCGGTCTTAAGTTTTCGTTTGGACGACCTGCCAGCCGACGGAAGCAGCCATCACCTTCAAGTCCTATGGAAACATGAAGGCGCGGTGTCCCAAGCGGATGTCACGGTCACGCTTCCGCCTGCGCCCCCGTGGTACCGGAGACCCATCGTTTGGGGAATCGGCGGCGCGGCGGCTTTGCTCTTGCTGCTGGCGATTGTGTTCGCCGGAAAACGACGCCGCCCGGCGCATTACACTGGCGTGCCCGCGCCCGAACCCGTTGTAGTAAAGCCCGCGCCCGCGCCGGTTCCAGTTGCGCCGCGCCCCGTGCGTGTCGACTCCGGGGGTCTTGAACCACTTTCGGCCCCGCGGAAAGTGGCGCCCACGCCGTATGAAACCGGAGAGCGGCCGCTCCGCGCCAAAACTAAAATGATCGCCCGCTTCCCTGCTCCTTCGAAGGAACAGCCTACGGTATGGTTG
This sequence comes from uncultured Acidobacteriaceae bacterium, assembly GCA_964514735.1. Classification (GTDB taxonomy): domain Bacteria; phylum Acidobacteriota; class Terriglobia; order Terriglobales; family Acidobacteriaceae; genus CAWBXL01. The sequence continues at coordinate 20,063 of CAZETZ010000002.1, forward strand.
CTGTGCGAGAAAGGTTTCGCGCCCGGACAGAAATTCGCCGTTACCCAGGCTGAGTTTTGGATTGGCGCCCTGGACAACAACCATCTGCGGATTGCCGATGATCCGACCGTTTCCGGAAATCATGCTTGCCTGGTCTTCGAGCACGAAGTCCTGGGCATCTACGACCACAAATCCACCAATGGCACCCGGGTCAACGGTGAACTGATCACGGAGAAACGGCACTTGCTCCGGCCGGGGGACCGGATCCAGGTGGGCCGGTCCACGTTCGCGATCCAGCGGACCGAGCAGGAGGGCGCGTGAGCGAATTGGTGAGCGGCCAGCGGCTCGGCTCGTATCAATTGGTCCAACTCATCGGGCAGACCGGCATGAGCGAAGTGTGGCGCGCCCACGATCGCGATGGCAGGCTGGTCGCGCTGAAGACGAGCTCATCCCAGGCGGGAGACGATCCTCAACTGCGCGCCCGTTTTTTGCGAGAGGGTGGCGAGCACCAACTGATGAAGCACCCGTGCATCGTGCCCATCCTAGATTTCTTCGAGCAGGCGGGCAATTTTTATCTGGTGATGCAATACATTGCCGGCGGATCATTGGAAGACCGGCTGGAAAAGCTGGGCTGGAAGCCCCTGCCCATTCCTGAAGCGCTGAACATCTCGCGGCAAATTCTGTCCGCTCTGGATTACGCCCATCAAAAGGGGGTCATCCACCGGGATGTAAAGCCCTCTAACATTTTGCTGGATGGCGATCATGCGTACTTGGGCGACTTTGGGATCGCCCTGGCGCTTGGGCGTCCGCGCCTCACCACCTACGAGCAGGTCATAGGCACCCGTTACTACATGAGTCCGGAACAGATCCAGACCCCGTTGAAGATTACCCATTTAAGCGACGTATACAGCTTCGGCTGCGTTTTGTATGAAATGCTGACGGGACGCCAGCCCTATCCGCAAAGCGACGACTCCAAGGAAGCACAATACACCATGATAGCCAAGCGCCTGCATGAGCCGCCGGTTTCGCCGCGGCAATATAACCCGGCGATTGCGGTGCGCCTGGAGCGGGTCGTGCTCTCTTCCTTAGCGGCAAATCCACAGGACCGTTTCGCCGGCTGCGGGTCGTTTGCGCGCGCATTAGAAGGGCTTGAAACAGAAAAGCCGGGACCGCCGCTGGCCCCGCCTAAGCCTGATCCCAGGCCGGTTCCGCCTGTGCCGGCAGAGCCTGAGGTGACCTCGAGGCCGGTCAAATCCGTTTCCATCGCCGGGAATGTGATCGTGGCCATCCTCGCCGGCTTGCTCTGGGTTCCATTTACTTTCGAAGACAGCGGCAGCAGGGATGTCCAGGCGATGATCATGGTCTGTGTCGTCTTGTCGAACATCGTTTTGCTGCGCATCCTTTACAAGACCTGGGGCGCGCTGCCGGCAAGTCAGGCCAGAACGACCCCCGGCAGGGCCGTAGGCTTCATGTTCGTTCCGTTTTACAATCTGTACTGGGTTTGGAACGCGTATGTCGGTTTCGCCAAGGACTTCAACCGCTACGTAAAACAGGTTGACCCGCAGGAACAACCGCAACCCGACGGGTTCTACATAGCCTTTTGCATCTTTCATTTTTACTTGGAAATTTTGTTTGCGTTCGTACCCCAGTTCCTCACCTGGATACTGGACATTTTGATCCTTACCCCGGTCATGATCGGCATTATGGCCAACGCGGTGAACCGTTTGGCCAAAGTAGCGGCAAAACAACCGGTAGGGGCGCGGCAACTCTCATGAGCGATCAACCCATCAATCCGGCCCCCAAGACGCTCGCCATCGGAGTAGGCGCGGTCAGCGAAACCGGACAGCGGGAGCAAAATCAGGACCGTATGACCGGCTTCAACTCGCCTTTTGGAGCGGTATACCTGGTTGCCGATGGAATGGGAGGGCATCACGGCGGGGCCGAAGCCTCGCGCATGGTGACCGAAGCATTTAGCCGGCATTTGCTCGCGGTCCCAGCATCGTCTCCTCCCCAGGATGCGCTTACGCTCGCAACCCGTCTGACGAATCTCGAGGTGATGGAGAAGGGCCGTTCCGGCAATCCTGAGTTTGAGGGAATGGGTTCGACGGTGGTGATCGCTTTACTGCGCGATACCCCGAACGGCATGGAGCTTACCACGGCCCACGTGGGTGACAGCCGTGTGTATTTGCGCCGCAATGGCACGCTGACCCAGTTGACCAAAGATCACACCCAGGTGCAGTGGCTCATCGACAGCCATGCGCTCGATGAGGCCGGCGCGCGCAATCATCCCGATGCCAGTGTTTTGACCCGCGCCATCGGACATACGACCGATTTACAAGTCGATATTTCCGAGCCAGTCCCCCTGCTCGAGGGAGACTGCATCGTACTTTGCTCCGATGGCCTCTCTGGATTTGCCAATGCAGAAGACATTGACCGGACCCTGGCCCAGAATCCGAATCCAACGAAATGCGCGAACAAGTTAGTACAACTCGCGCTGGCCTCCGGCAGCAATGACAACATTACAGTGCAGGTGCTGTGCATCGGGGATGCATCACGGAGGCGCGCTCGAAAAACCGAGCCTGGCGGCAAGCCGGCGGCAGTTCCCCCACTTTGGCGGCGTCCATGGATATTGATTTCGGTCACCGTCCTGCTGATTGCAGGCGGAGTCATTTACTGGCTCCGGAAACCGCCCGCGCCCATTCCGATTCCCACACCAGATCCAGAAGTGGGCGAGCTTGCGCAACGAATCAAGAAATTAGAAACAAGTGTGTCTGCGTTGCACAACGATGCGCGGAGCGGACAAGACGCCATTAGCCAAGACCAAAAAGAACTGGATGGCCTAACAGACGAGGCAGATAAGCCCGAGGCCCTGAAAAAAGAATTACAAAACCTTAAGAAGGAACTGGGCAAGACGAACAAGCAATTTGGCGATTTACTGGCGGTGTCTAACGATCTGGACAAAACCAGGCATCGCGCCGCCGACGAATTGCCCAAGCCCGAACTTGCGACTCCGCAGGGCGCGAAGCCCACGGAGCGCACCGCAAAGCTCGAGCGGCTCAAACATTCTCTCGATGAGGCCGAGAAGAAATTGCGGGAGGAGCAAGACAGCTTGCGTTCTGCCCAGAGTGCGCAGGCCAACTTGGAACGACGGGAGTCCGACCTGAAGATCAAGTGGAAGGCCGCGCATGCGGCCGGCAAACCGGTACCGAAGCCGCCGGAGAACCCTCCGAAAGATAAGAAGCCTGACAGTTCGCAGGCTGATCGAACAGATTTATTGCAGCAAGGAATATCGAACTGAATTCGCAGCGAAAGGAACATCGCCATGAAAGCGTGCCCAAAGTGCGGAACCGACAATATTGATACGGCAAAATTCTGTAAACAATGTGCCTCGCCTCTCCAGCAGGCTGGGGCGAAGACCTGCCCAGCCGGCAAGCACACCATGGACCCAACCTGGACAGAGTGTGTTTACTGCAAGCAGGAAAGCTCCGCGCGCACCCCGGCCCCTGTGCCTCCGGTGCGTACGCCTACCGTAGTCGAAGGCGCTCGCGGAGGGACGGGACACGATCCGACCAAAGTAGAAAAACCTGCGCCCCCGCGGCCCCCAGAACCGGTCAGCCAGAGCAGCGGCAGTGGACGGCCCCGGGCGAACACTGTCTTTCGTGCCGTGAGCGAGGGCGAACCGACCGCGCCTTCGGTGCTGCAAGGACGGAAGATCGTCGGCATTTTGGTCACCTATAGCTGGAGCCCAGAAGGACAACTTTTCCCCGTCCGCGAAGGTCGCAACTTCATCGGGCGGGACAAGGACTGCGAAATTTGCATCCCGGAAGACCAAACCATGTCAGGCCGCAACAGCCACATCACCTTCCGGCAAAATTTTGTGGTGGGGGACATGGTCAGCATGACTGGGACCGACTTGAATGGGACCCCGATTGAGGAGCAATTCCACGCTTTGGGGAATTACGCGACCCTCCGCGCGGGATCAACCTATTTCACGTTCATCGCCATCAAACCGCAGCCGGGCGAGGCTGCGTCGGAGCCCGCGCAATCGGGAAAAACTACCGGCTAAAAACCAGCCGCAGGGGGTTTGCGGATTGGGCGGATGGGTTCATCCGCGTTGGTCCGCGAAATCTGCGGCCAAACCTAATTGGCGTTGGGCGCTTGCGAGCTCACCGATAAACCGAACTCACTGCCGGCATCAAACGTAATCGTCGGGCCTTTGACCCCAAAAGTCGCGAACAATAACCCTGCGCCGGCCCCGGCACCCGCGCCAATCGCCGCGCCTTTCCCGCCCGCAGCCAGAGCTCCAATTCCAGCTCCCACCAGGCCGCCGATTATGGCCGCTTTCGCGGCGCTGTTCTTCTTTTCCACAATCTGTCCTTCTTCGTCGGCGTTCTGCACGCCCTTGGAGTTCGTAAACGAAGTAACGTTGGCTTTTATCGGATATTGAATGGCGCCGTTGGCATTTGCCAGTTTGTGAAAGCTGAAGCGCAGCTCTGAAGTCTTAGTCATGGAGCCGCTGCTTTTGGCGTTGTCCACTTGTCCGATCACGAACCAGTTTTTGTATTCGGGAGGCGAAGTCACCTGTGCGGTCACTTCCTGTCCCTTCTGGCTGGTCTTTGAGCTGAGCGGCGACGTCAACTTCACCGTGAAGGGCGCGTCTTTAAAGTTCGGCGCCTGGGCAACTGCGGGCAGCAAACCCAGCAGGATGAGAGCGGCGGCTAGGGCGGCTTTACGGTAGGACTGCATTTTCATTTCTCCTGTTTTGAAAATTCATTCGCTGGGTAAAACTTTCCAGTGGATCACGACCACGATGTTTCCCTTCATCGTACTTCGAAGTGCTATTTGTGAAAACTGGTTCAGCGGGTTCGGTTGTGAAATAACGGCAAACTTACTGCTGTTGATGGAAACCTCTATCGGAACGCCGCCGCCGGGGAAGGGATCGCCGGAAACCGTACCGGTGTCCGCCCCCGAGCCTGAAATCTGTATGACCTGATTCTTATCCACTGGCCCGGACCAGATCAAATTTCCCTCGCTGGCATAATGCCGTTGCGGCGGAGTAATGGGTGCAGCGGGCTGCGGAGTCACGGGGGTTGGCGCCGGAGCCGGCTCGGGCTGTGTGGGCGCGGGGACATGCGTCTCCGGCAGCGTTTGTGAAACCGGCGGCTGGGGTGTTGGTTCTACAGGCTTGTCCGGAGTCGTCCCCGGATTGTTATCGGTCCCCGGAGGATTCACCGGCGGCTGAGGCTGGGCATCCGTCCTCTGCACGTCAATATGGCCCGGCTCGGGCTTGGGAGTGACCGGGGCAGGCCCCGGCGCGGGCACGGGATTTGGATTCACAATCGGCGCTGGTTCCGGTTTGGGGCGGTGCAGATACCAATAAATTCCGCCCACCAAAAACGCCGATATGATCGCCGTGCAGACCAGCCAGAGAACGGTCAAATCTTTCGCAGACCGTGGCGCGGGTGAACCTGTGGGGCTTCCTGTGGGAATCGACGGCGCCGGTGTCGCCGCTGGCGTAGGAGGGCGGGGAATCTGAGTTTCTCGTACAGGCGGAGTTCCGCTTGTCGTCTCGATGACTGTTTTCGATTTATTTGGCGCGGTCTCGATCACCGTCTTTCTCAGGGGGCGCCCGGTTTCCACCACTGTCTTAGCCGGCGATTCGATCATTGTTTTGCTGGGCGCTGGAGTAGTTTCGATCCCCGGGTTCGCACCCGGCGCAATTTCCGGCCTGGCCGGTACAAACAACGCCGCATGCAAGTCCTCGCAGGAATTGAACCGGTCGGCCGCTTTTTTCTCCAGGCACTTCAAGACCGCCTGCTCAATCTGTGGCGGAATATACGGGTTCCATTGCCGAAGCGGCACGGGCTGCTGCCGCACATGTTTGTCCTGAATTACGAATTCCGTGTCATCCTCACCCGCGGCTGCCTCAAAGGGGGCTTTGCCGGTCAGCATTTGATATAAGACGCAGCCAAAGCTGTAAATGTCGGCACGACGATCGATGTCCGCTGTTCCCAGAATTTGTTCCGGGCTCATGTAGTGGGGAGTGCCGATCGCCATTCCCATGCGGGTCACGCGCTTTTCTCCCACCACCATGGCCACGCCAAAATCCATGACCAGGGCGCGCTCGCCTTTTTCGATCATAATGTTCGAGGGCTTGATGTCGCGGTGGACCACATTTTGCGAGTGCGCATATTGGAGCGCATGTAATACGTCGGTGGAGATCGCCAGGACCTGCGGCAACGGCATCGGGGCCTGAAGCCGGAACAGCAGTTCATCCAGGCTTTCGCCGTCGATAAACTTCATAATCAGATAGCTGCGCCCATCGACATAAAGGAAGTCGTAGGCAGAAACGATATTGGGATGAGACAGGCGGGCCTGCTTTTTGCCTTCCCCAAGAAACCGCTGCTCTACCTCGGCGATTCCGGCGTAACCGGCAGACAGGAACTTGATGGCGACATGAGTGCCCAGCAACTGATGGCGGGCCTTCCAGACTTCCGCCATCCCGCCCTCGCCCAGCTTTTGCTCGAGGACATAGTTTCCGACCTGGTGCTCGCTATTTTGACTTTCCGTAACGCTGGGGTTTATCTCAGCCAAGCATCCCACCTGCTGATTTTTTGGCGTTCCATGTGTTGACATTATCTCTAACCGTCATGCCCCCGTCCAACCTCTTTCCGCGGCGGAGATTTATTTCACCCATACTTCTACGCGGCGGTTCTTCTCCCGGCCTTCATCGGTGTTGTTATCTCCAACCGGAATGGCGGAGGAGAAGCCTTCGATTTCGACTCCAATTCCATAAGCCCTTAATTTTTCCGCAACCACCCGCGCGCGTTGTTCGGAAAGGAACTGATTTTGGGAGAGAGTTCCGCGGCTGTCGGCAAATCCCAGGATTTGTACGTTATTGCGAACCCCGGCAGCCGACAGGGCTGCGATGGCGCGAGGAATGTCGGCTAGAGCCTTGTTGTCCAACTCGGTGCTGTTGGGCCGGAACCTGAAGTTCAGGCTCATGCGGCGCAATCCCGCCACCCGCGCGCTGTATGCATACGGAGCTTGCGCAGGCACAGGGACCTGCTCGAAGTGCGGCGTCTGTTCGACATAACCGACTTCCTTCACGACTTTCTGTCCTTCGGGGCTGAGAGCAAACTCGACGAACTTGCGGGCGAACTCCGTGGGATGTTCCGGCGTGTACAGGAACAGCCGTCGCGAGAGAATGTAGTCCTCGGTCGCAACCGTGAATGGGGACGGAACCAGGGGAGTGGCATCGGGGCCGCCCGACAATTCAAGCGGATTGGCGCTGCCGATCTGCGCCAGCCCCACATAGCCGATTGCGTTTGGATCGGCGGCAACTTCGCGCGCGATGTCATCGCCATTGTCCCTGACGTTCAACCCCTGGGCAAAACCCTTCTTGTCTCCACCCAGAACCAGCGACACAAAAGTATCGAAGGTCCCGGAGTCAGAGCTGCGCCCGTACAGCACAATCCGGCCCGACCGGCCTCCAACTTCCGCCCAGTTGGCGATGGTCCCGCGGAAGATTGCGCCAAGCTGTTGCCGCGTCAGCGGAGGAATGGGGTTGTTGCGGTTGACAATCACCGCGATGCCATCGAGGGCGACGATGTTCTCACAGGCGGGCGAGCGCATGTCTCCGTAGTTGGCCAGCAGTTTTACTTCGTCATCTTTAATCGGACGGGACGCCATGCCGATGTCCGCCCTTTCGGCGGCCAGCCCCTTAAACGCATTCGGAGACCCATTCGCCACCACGGAGAAAATTACTGGACGCCACTGCCCGGGTAGCTTTGCCCGAACATTGTGCTGTTCTTTGGCATCCTTGGGCGCCGGCACGTCCTGAATGTCGGTCGCTCCGATGCTGGCCAGGTACGCTTTCAGCAGAGCTGGGGCCAGGACATCTCCGACCGTGGTGGACCCTTCGAGACGGAGAACGATTTGCGCCGGAACAAAGAACAAGAAGTAGCTGGCGACCGCCACGGCCAGGGCCAACAACGCAGCCGCGGTCACGAGCAACCCTTTCCCCTTTTTCAGCGGGAGCGGAGGCGGAGTAGGGATGGGCGGAGGTACTGGGGTCGGGTGCGGAACCGGTGTCGGCGCAGGCACAGGGGTCGGGTCGGGGACCGGAATCGGCGTCGGCAAATTGCTGGCGTAGTCGGACATGGCCGCATCCAAGGCTTTCATGGCCACGCCGCAGGAGGTGAAACGGTTCTCCGGATCTTTTTCCAGGCATTGAAAAACGACATGTTCGATCATCGGGCTGATCGCAGGATTGCGCTCGCACAGCGACGGAGGCGGCGCCTGGACGTGGCTGGCTTTAATCGCGAAGTCGGTCGCATCCTCATCCGCGCCGAAGGGCGGGGTCCCGCACAGCATGGCGTACAGAACGCACCCGAAGCTATATAGGTCAGCACGGCCATCCACCGCCCTGGGGCGGGTGATTTGCTCAGGGCTCATGTACACCGAGGTGCCAATGGAGGTGCCGGTGCGCGTTTTTCGCGGCTCACTGCTGAGCGCGAGGGCAATCCCGAAATCGGTCAGCCAGACATGGCCATTTTTATCCAGCAGAATATTGGAAGGCTTTACATCACGGTGCACGATCCCTTTGGAGTGGGCATAATTTAGCGCGCTGAGAACATTGTGCGAAATCGCGTGTACTTCTTCCAGACTGAGCCCGCCCCTTCGTTCGCGCAGGATCGATTCCAGATTTTCTCCTTCGACATATTGCATGACCAGGTAGCTGCGGCCCTCCTGCTGAACGAAATCGACCGCTTGCACGATATTGGGGTGCCGAAGCTGCGCCTGGCGCTTTCCTTCGTTGAGGAAACGCTCCTGCAAGTCCCGGTTATGGGCAAGAATCGGAAGCAGAAACTTGACGGCCACCTCGTTGCCGAGGTGAATGTGGCGGGCTTTCCAGACCTCGGCCATGCCACCCTCGCCAATTTTGTGCTCCAGGATGTACTGCCCGATTTGAGTTTGTTCATCCATTGCTTTACCTGTAATAGCGGGACTGGAGGGCCCCGCTGCTCAAAAACCAGGGGGAATATTGCTTCAACAACGCGAAGCACACCAATGCAGGGGGACATCGGCGGGCACTGCGTACTTTAGAAGAAGCGCACTAGGTTGGCAAGAATTTTGCAAAGCAGGGATGGGGTGGGTGCGGCCTCCCCGGGGCCGCGAAGCGGGAATTTATGTTATTCAGGGATAAATGAGGCCGGGACCCAACTGGTGAATGCCAGAATCATGCCGTTCGTGCACAGGTGGTTAGCGCTGTTCGGAACTTCAACCCTGGCCTCGATACGCCCTTCGCTGAGGCTTAGGAGCTCGATCTTTCCTCTTCCACCGCCACATGGAGACAGCAGGGTAGTGCCCACATATTTACCTTTTTTGGCAACCAGGTCGGCAACAATCCGATTGGTGGTTGCTTCGTAAATATCGGCGTGCTCGCAATCAATGCGAAACCGGTAACGGCCATTGTTGGCAACATTGCGCCACACCGCGCGCAGGGCTGGAACCTGGCAGGGGCTGGTGATCGCGGGAGTTCCAGCCTGAGCCATTTGGGCCGCTTGCTGACGCTGACGAACGATTTCCGCCTGCGCGTCCCGGGCCGCTTGCTGTTGCTGTTGTTGCTGGGTAATCGCTTCCTGGCGTTGCCGCATCGCTTCTGCCTGCGCATCGCGTTGCCGCTGGACTGCTTCGCCCTGGAGACGCTGGTTTCGCTTGGTGAGCAGGTCCATTCTGGCGGGGACGGTCTGCGTCGATGCAAGCGCATTTACGGTCACATCGGCTGTATCGCTTCCGTCCGCAGTCGCGGCGGTGATCATGTGCGCCCCGAGAGACACTGGCACGCGAGTCGGTCTACCCGCTGCCAGTAGGCCCTGCGGCTGGCCATCCAGCGTCCACGAGCAATCGAGATTGCATAACACCACCAGATTTGCTCTTTCCTGATTCACCGGCGGATTGACAACGGTCGGCTTTCCCGTAGGCCGAGTCACAATCGGCGGGGTCTTGTATTGGAACGGAGGTTGCGTGGTACCCGGTTGTTTTTGATTCCCCTGGCCCAGACCGCCGACGCCTCCGTTCTGCGTGCCCGGTCCCCCGCTGGACGGTCCTCCGTTCTTTGGCGTGACCACAACATTCGGGTTGGGCTGAGGGGACGGTTGCAAATACTTCCACAATGCTCCTCCTGCAATGGCCGCTCCTACTAAAGCAGCCACCAGGATTGGGACCATGGCCGATTTCTTGCGCGGAGCTGGAGCCGGGGTTACGGCCGGCGCCGGAGTTGGGACCCGCGGGACTTGCGTCTCGATCACGGTTTTTGGCCGATAGGGAGTTGTCGTTTCGATGACCGTCTTCCTTGGTAGATTCTTGTCGGTCTGATATCCGGGTTGAGGGAGGACTTCGATCTGCGTGTCCAGCAAATCTTTGGGCGATCTGGAGGCACGGTCCAGCGCTGAACCAAATTCATCGGCGTTTTGAAATCTGCCTTCCGGCTCTTTGGCCAGGGCTTTGTGCACACACTGTTCCACTCCCTGGGGCACATCGGTGTGGATGTCGGTCAACACCGGCGGAGGCGTATTGATGTGCGCGCTCATCAACTCGTAGTCACTGTCGGCCTGGAATGGAAGGTCCCCGCTCAAAAGTTGATACAACGTGATTCCCAGGCTATACAGGTCTGAACGCGCATCGACCTGGCGGCCGCGAATCTGCTCGGGCGACATATACTGCGGGGTGCCCATCTGGAGCCCGGTGCGGGTCTTTGCGGAACCTCCCCAGGCCTTGGCAATGCCAAAAGCCATGATCTTACATACCTTGGTTTTGGTGAGCATCAGGTTGCTGGGCTTGATGTCGCGTTGGATGATGTTCATCCTGTGAGCAAAGCCCAGGCCGTACAACGCTTGCCGGGTCAGCGCAATCGCGTCCTGCCAGGGCAGCTTGCCTCCGCGCACCAGCAGGTCTTCGAAAGTTTCTCCTTCGATGTATTCCATGACGATCAGGCATTGGCCATCAAGCTGAAGGAAAGCATAGAGGGTGGTGATGTTGGTGTGGTTCAGGTTGGCCTGGGCCTTGGCTTCCGCCCTGAACCGCGCGATAAGTTCTGGATTGTGGGCGAAATCGGGGGTAAGCACTTTGATGGCAACCGCGCGCTCCAGGCCGAGGTCCATGCCCTTGTAGACCACACCCATGCCGCCTTCGCCGATCTTCTCCAGGATCTTATAAGTCCCGATTACCTGCCCGATCATCAGTTCCATCCTCCCGCACGGTTCCGTGCGATGTCACTTAGTAAAGCGCGATGTCCGGTCGAATTTGCGCAAACTTGGAAATACCGGCCCGGGGGAAGAGACCGCGGAACCACCACTTAAAGTTTGGCCGATACTTTAGTAGAACCCGGCTGTGTTGGCAAGGGGGTAAATAGCTTCGTAGTGGTGAAGTTGAGAGAAGGAGTTTCGTATCAGTACAAGTATATAAGAAGTCCGGGCCATGGGTAGTTGCGCCCACAGGCGCGTTGATCCAAAAACCGGCGGACAAAATGGCGGGGCTTAAAGCCACTGCCCTGATACGAACATCATCGATCTCAACGTGCACCGCTACCCAATAGTTTACGGAGAGCGCCAGCTTCGTTTCCGGACCCTACTGATGCTATTTGGAGGAAAGTCAAAAGCGAAACACAGAGGCCACGTAGGAAGCACGGAGGACCACCGAGGAGCCCTCTGTGCTTCCTCCGTGATACCTCTGTGCGCTCCGTGGTGAAAGGTTTGACTTATTTTTCGACGGGTGTACACAATCGGCCCGCCAATTCTGAGGTTAAGACAATTCTAACTATGGGACGCGGACGTGGGGCACGCCTCATGCTCGCGCTTTAGCATGGCCAGGCAAGCTGTTTTGTCTTTCATGTTCTTGCAGCACGGAAGCAAACTTGCCTGCTTGTTCTTGAACTTCTCCAGAGCGTAGCCGTAAATGTAGTTGCCTCCGCGCACAAAACGGACCTTGGCGGACGGGTTGCTCGCATTCAAAATAGTGCGCATGATCGAGACCCCCGACAGCAAATCTTCGCGTACGAAAACGTTCTGCACATCATCACGGTCTTTTAACGCTTGCTTGCGAATGGCGGCTTCCCTCGCCTTCTTTGTCGCAGCCTTCCTGGGGTCGGTCGGGACTTCCTTGGGGAAATGGAACACCGGAGCCTTCTGGTTCCAGGTCCCGGCTTTCAGCTGGGCAATAAAAGTGTCGAGGTCCTGCTTGGTAATGACGACCCATCCGCTCAAAGCTTTTTCGGGATGCATGAAGGTTGCCGTCGCCCACGCGGCCCCACCCGTCCAATAGACCCGCTGCCGGTTCCGCAAACACGGGATGTCGCTGCTTTGCTTCTCATAGGAAGCGCTGATATCGGACATCAGCGCTTCAATGCCGGCATTCAAATCGTTTGGAAAACGCTTGCGGGCCTCATTCCGTCCGGAAACCGAACCGTAGAGAATCTCGGCGCCCTTGAAATTTCTGGGGTCGGTTTCACCCACCAGGCAGCCCAACTTGGAATTACCGCTTCCAATGTCAATGTACATCGAGACGGAACGGTAGCTGAGTGGGACCGCGGAGCTGAGGCCGTAGTAGCCTTCTTGCAAGGCGTCCACGAAATCCATATCGATTCCGGTTGCCTCTTTCACCGCATCGGCCAGCTCTTGTTTGTTGGTTGCTTTAGCCACGCCGCTGCTGCCGACCACGTAGTACACCTGCACGTCATAGTCCTGCTTCGCGGCTTCCTCTTTCATCGCATCCATGACTTGTTTCACTGCCGCGGCGGCGTCCGTGATGCCCTCCTTGGTGAATTTTCCATCCGCCATGGAGCTGACCAGCTTGGTGTTGACCACTTTTGTGAAGACCGTCACCGGGTAGTCGCCGTCTTCCTCCGGCACGAAGGAATACAGCGCGGCTTTTGTCCCCTTGGAACCCAAGTCCACGGCCCCGTAGTATTCGGTTTTAGCCGGAGCGGGTGGGGCCGCTTTTTTTGCCGCCGGGGCTGGTTTGGCATGCGGGTGGGTTTGCGCGGCGGACATCATCACTAGCGCAAGCATCATGAGAAGCATCGTTTTGACGAATCGCATGGATCATCTCTCCTTCATCTGGCGGGCTTCAGTTTGCCCGCACGCTGGTAAGCGTAAAACCGGGCCCATTCTGCGCGACTCCAGGGTTGGAAGATAAAGAAATCAAGGCGGCCCCAAGAGCTATCGCGGGAGCTGATAATTGCCGCGGCAATCTGAGCCAAAATTTTGTTGCTCCTTCTTGCAGGCGATGCAGCGCGCGCGCCGGGCAGGATCGGCTATGTCCCGGCAACATTCAACATGTTCCGCGATGTATGCGCAACTCGCCCCTGCCGCCGGCAGCGCAGGCGGGGCGGAATCGATCTCCTGGCGGCGGCCCTGGCAAGGCGGATAGCTCATGCAGTCCCCGAGCAACTTCTTATCGGTCACTTTTTTCCAATCGGCGTCGGCGATGGCCTGCAAGCCCTGGGCTTGCGCCTCTCGATCGAGGCAAGGTTGCAGAGACATGCAGTCTTTTAAGAGCGGGTCGTCAAAGCGCACGCCGGTCCAATTTTTGGTCCCAGCCAACTTCGCGGCTTCGTCTTTCTTGTCCTGGCAGGGTTGATATTTCTTGCAATCAGGAAACGAATAGTTGTAGGGGACCTGCGCCCACTTGACTTCGGTGAGTGGGTCCTTCTTGTGGGGCCATAGCAAATAGGCGGCCGCTGCGAGCAGAACAGCGGTTGCGACTCCGGCCACGGCGTATTTGACGAAGCCTCCCGGCGCGCCGCCGCTCTTGCCTTCCAGTGCCGCTTCCAGCGCGGGGATAATCTCCGCGCAAGTCTGGTATCGGTTCGCCGGGTCCTTTTCCAGGCACTTCAACACGACGTTTACAACTCCACGCGGAATTTCCGGATTCCGGCAGACCAGTGGAGGCGGCGCCGCGCGCACGTGGCGGTCATGAATGGCAAATGCGGTCGCGCCCTCGAAGCTGAATGGCGGGTTCCCGCTCAGCATGGCATATAACACGCAACCGAAGCTGTAGATGTCCGAGCGAAAATCCACTTCCAGGGGACGTGTGATCTGCTCCGGGCTCATATAGTCCGGCGTCCCCATGGAAGTATTGGTGCGGGTGAGGCGCTGCTCTTCCGTCAATGCAAGGGCAATGCCGAAATCCATCAGCAAGACCCGGCCTTTGGGGTCGAGCAGTATGTTGGAGGGCTTCACGTCGCGGTGGACTACTCCCTTGGAGTGGGCGTAGTCCAAAGCGCTCAGGATATCCGTGGCGATGGAGCGTATTTCTTTGAGAGTGAGGGCTGGATTCTCCAGCTTCAGCCGGCTCTCAAGGTTCTCTCCCTCGACGTATTGCATCACCAGGAAACTGCGGCCCTCCACCTGAAAAAAATCCATGGCGGGGATGATGTTGGGGTGCTGCAACTGGGCCTGACGCTTGCCTTCATTCAAGAAGCGCTCTTGCAGGTCCTTGTTGCGGGCAAACTCAGGGAGAAGAAACTTGATGGCGGCGCGGCTGCCGAGCTGGTCATGGCGCGCTTCCCATACCTCAGCCATACCTCCTTCCCCGATCTTGCGGATCAGGGTATATTGGCCGACTTTGTCCTGTGCTTCCAAGATCTATCTGCAATAGCGTGATTCGAAGGTCCGTCTGCTCAGAGACCTCAGAAGTATGGTCGGAATTGGCAGGGCACCGAGTGGCATCTGGGCGTTGCCCGTTACTTTAGAAGAAGTTAACTACGTTGGCAAGATGATTGCCGTTGAGAAATCGACCGGGTTATAGGGATGTCGATTCCTCAGGCAAGAGTTGAATTGGTTGCGACGGACACATCCTCGGAACTGTGACCCAGGCCGGCGCCCGAGGTCTTTACCATTTTGATCAACCCGGAGTGCTCATCGCGAAGCTTCGACATACTGATTTTTCCCGGTGAGCCCAGTGCCGTATCGGAAGGTAGAAATCCGACACACTGATTTCTTCCCAAGGCCTTTGCGCGGTACAGCGCGATGTCCGCTAATTCAATCACCTCTTCGGGAACGATGGCCTCGTAAGCGTTCTCGCTCCAGGGATAGGGCGCCCAACCGATCGAACACGTTTTGCGCAAACGGGCGTGGTTGGAAAGCTGGAATGGCTCTGACGTCATCATGTCCAAAATGCGGCTGCAAAACACCGCCGTGCCAGCACGGTCGGCCGCGCGGCTCATGATCATGAATTCTTCCCCGCCCCAGCGCACCAGCACATCCGATTTGCGCATGATCCGGTTCAGCCGCGCCGCCACCATTCTGAGCAGCTCGTCTCCCACGGCATGTCCATATTCGTCATTCACGCTCTTGAAGAAATCAATGTCCACCATAATGAAGACCAGATCGCGATGGTCGTCCATGCTGGAGGCAGAGCCTTCGTTGCGCTGGTAGTTGCGCAATACCTGCCCGGCGTCGGCATGCAGGGTCTCTTCCAGAAAGCGCCGGTTCCACACTCCGGTGAGAGAATCAGTGTAGGAAATTTGTTGAAGCTCAAGGTTCTTGCGCTGCAATTCCGAGCTGTGCCAGCGCAATGATTTTTCTTTTTCCGCCAGATCGTCCCTGAGGCGGACCATTTCTTGCAGATTCTGGTGGGATTCCTGCAGAAGATGGAGCAGCTTCCTGTCCTGCAACTGTTGCTTCACAAAAACCAGGGCGCCCATGAGCAACATGGTGCCAATGGTAAGACCCAACCGGTAGAGGTGCACCGCATGTGGCATGTCGGTCCAAAACACGGCCCAGGCAATCATCAAGGGAGTTGAAAATACCGCCAGCATGGCCAGGCGGGCGGCCCAAATGCTGTGCTTGGTGGCGTTGGTTTTCTCCGGCTCTTCCTGCAAGACGCGCGGGGCCGCAAAACCCAGCACGGCAAACCAGCTCATCGCGCCAACCAGGGGAAGATCGTAGAAGCTCCCAGTGTAGTAAACATGAGAGTCAATCGCGATCCCGGCGACGATCGACCCCAGCGCGTACAACGCGGCCGCGCCAAAGAATTGCGTATAAATCATCTTCCATGACCTCGGGCTGCGCCGAGCTACAAGTACCAGCCCCAGCAAAAGAACCGAGTGCTCCGAAAGATATAGGATATTGAAGTTGCGCCCATAGACCGCTTCGTTGGGGGCCGTATATTGCCAGGGAATTACCAAAAAAAGGTAGAGATACAGCCACACGATCAAAAGCAACACTACATCCAGCGCGCCCAAGCGAGTCAAATAACGTTCTTCGCGGATATGCGGTTGCACTGCGAGCGCCGCCATCATTGGAACAATATGGAGAAAAAGGATGACGTCGCCCACGAAGGGATTGGGCGCTTCCTTGTGTAGAATGACTTCAAAATACGTCCACAAGAGCTGGGAGGCCAGCCAGGTCACAAATCCCAAAGTCATCAAAGCCCAGAAAAATTTGGCCCTGCGGTCTCCCTTGCTTACATTCCGGGCGATGCCAATGGTAGCGGCCAGCAAAAGCAGGCTCTGGGCGAAGTCTCCAATCGCGGTCAAAGCAAAACCGCGTGGCAGGAACCACGTAAGCAGCAACTGAGCACACACCGGCGCGCAGGCCAAAAAGATCCACCACTTTTTGGCGGATGGATTGGAACGGATTAACACTCGATCATTGTAGAGACGCGATGGGCAGGGAGCGCGTTACTTTGGTAATCTCGCAAGCGCTAAAAAATTGATTTCCTCAAAACGCTTTGCAGATGCAGTCCAAGAGTTGTTGACTTTCTCCCGTTAAGCCAAGCGCCTTGACTCGCAAAGCGCACCAAGTTCGCAAAGAAAACCGCAATGGGGCCTCACGGTTTATAGTTGAAACGGACTAACAATGTTCTCCAATCGGATGTCCCGCAAAGATTTTCTGGCTGCGACTCTGGCTACAGGAATTGGCTCTACTTCCGGCCTAGCTCCTGCTTTCGCCCTACCTTCGAAATCAAAAAATACCGGAGAGGCTGGGACGGGCCCCACCTTTTTCGACGCGCGAACCTTCGGCGCAACCGGCGATGGAAAAACCCTGGACACTTCCGCCCTTAATACGGCAATTGAAACCATCTCTGCCAAGGGTGGCGGCACGCTGTACTTCCCTGCCGGGACTTATCTTTGTTATTCCATCCGCATGAAGAGTTTGGTTTCGCTGTATCTTGACGCGGGAGCTACCATTCTTGCCGCCGATGTTCCTCCGGAGGGGACAACCTCAGGCGGCTATGATCCTGCCGGTCCTCCGCAGCCCTGGGAGAAATATCAGGACTTCGGCCACAATCACTGGCGCAATAGTTTGCTGTGGGGTGAAGACCTGCACGATGTCAGCATCCTGGGCCCAGGACTCATCTGGGGTAGAGGGTTAAGCATCGGCGAAAGCAAGTTGCCACATGCCGAAAGCCCGGGCGCCGGCAACAAAGGGATCGCGCTTAAAAACTGCCACAACGTTACCTTCCGCGATTTTTCCATGCTCATGTGCGGACACTTCGCCATGCTGCTGACTGGCGTGGACAATCTTCTGATTGATGGGGTGAAGATTGACACCAACCGCGACGGCATCGATATTGACTGCTGCAAGAACGTCCACGTCTCCAACTGTTCGGTCAATTCTCCCTGGGACGACGCCATCTGCCCCAAGAGTTCGTTTGCCCTCGGCTACGCGCGCGCGACTGAAAACGTTACCATAAGCAATTGCTATGTAACCGGGATCTATGATTTCGGCACACTTCTGGATGGGACCTTCAAACGCGTGGAATATCCAGCTGGGTCTCGCGCGCCGAATGGCCGCATTAAATGCGGGACCGAATCCAATGGCGGCTTCAAAAACATCGCCATCTCCAATTGCGTATTCGAAAGCTGCCGCGGACTGGCGCTGGAAAGCGTCGACGGCGGTTTGATTGAAGACATCACCATCAGCAATCTCACCATGCGCGGAGTTGTACATCCGCCGATGTTTCTTCGCCTGGGGACGCGCATGCGCGGACCTGAAGGTGTGCCACCCGGAGCGATCAGGCGGGTCAGCGTTAGCAATATTGTGAGTTCGAATGCGGTGGCGGAGTATCCTTCTATCATCAGTGGCGTCCCTGGCAGTCTGATTGAAGATATCAAGATCTCGGACGTGTATCTCCATCAGCTTGGCGGCGGACCGAAGGAATGGGCCGGGCTGGAGCCTCCGGAAAAAGAAAATGGCTATCCCGAAGCGACCATGTTCGGGATTTTACCGGCACGCGGATTTTTTCTGCGCCATGCCCGCAACATAGAATTTAGCAACATTGAGATCGCCAGCGCTAAGCCCGATGAGCGCCCCGCTTTCTGGATGCATGACGTGGAGGGTGTGGATCTTTTCCGCGTGAAGGCCGGCAAACATGCCGCCGCGTATTCCTTGCGCGACGTAAAAGACTTCCGCAGTTTTGGCAGTCCGGACTTCCCCGACAAGACCGAAGTTGCTATCAGCCGTTTGGATTTCTAGGATGCATGTTTCCGGACAATTATCCCATTCTGGCTACCTGCGTGTAAGGTCAATCGTGCAGGTCCCGTGTCCGTCTCCTCCTTGAAAAGCGGAGAATGTCCCGCCGTGGACCATATCCACGCGATCGAAACGGCATCCGAAATTGTAGTTCCTCATTTCATCGCGAGATTGTTCAGAGCAATGTTGGCCATCGGGGACCATTCCCGATTCATGTAGATTCAAGTCCGTGGTCAAGTGCAACTCAATTACTCCGCCAAAGGGCGTACCGCCACCCCCCGCGGTGATTGTGGCGTCGCTTTCTCCTTTCCCCTTATATCCATACGCGCAGGCATTGGGACCCGGTTGAACTTGTTTACGTTCAATTTTGAACTTTCCTGGCCCATCTCCCTGAAGGCCGCCCATATTCATGTTTAAATCCACTTCTCCGGTGGCCTCACGCTTCTCCTCAACTCCCGAGTCTGTCGCGTTATAGGCGTATTTTAGGGCCAGATGCATGGGCCGTAGATTGCCGGGCAGCATGACCGAATCTTCGCAGGGCACAACGTATTTGCCCGCCTCTTCTATCCGGCCCTTGGCGTATTCCTCGACTGCGTCGTCCTGGGTGCTAAAAACCACTCCGGCCACCGCGCCTGAACCGTAGGGCAACCAGTGAGTGGCAACCCCGGCCGCGTCGCTGGCCACCGTGGGGAAAGCCGTGCTTTTCACATCTGATTTCGCGGCGTTCAGTTGGTCCATCACGTCGTGCTGATAGTTCGCATCCTGGCTGGCTTTCTGCGACAAAGGGTTGGTGGGATGCTTGGCACAATCTATTAATTTGTTCATTTCGTTCAGCCAGCCGTTCAATTTCACGGCATCTTCGAAGGCATCGGCGATCGCCAGTGGGGCATCTGCGCCTAAGCTTTTCCCAGGCGAGATTTCTTCGTAGTGAGACACCGTAAGATTCGCGAATAATGACACCGCTACTTCACCGGTCAACTCCCCTCCCTGGGCGCTTCCTTGGGCAAATGCCGACGGCACCAAGTCAAAAAAATGGGCGCTGGACTGATTGCCTTTAACGGATTGGATTTTCTGCTGCACATCACTGGGTAGAGCGCTGTATGGGACGTGGTATTGCAGATTGTAGGTCCACTTGTCCCCGCTCTTCTGGACTGTGAATTTGGCCCCATGGACCTTTGATCCGTTTTGTGCGGCCCGATCCAGATCGGCCGGACTGGGCGTGTAGCCGGGATCCGGCGCAACTGTGGCCGTTTCGTCCACGGTAAATTTGTCAGGGAAAGTAAAGGAGACATGCATCGAGGTATCGGTCTGCTCCAGAATCTGCATTTTCCCCTGTGCGATCAGTTCTGCCGCCTTCGATCCAACGTGACACCTCTGCATGATTTCGCGGAGCTTGGGATCCACTGGTGTTGTGCTGACGGATTGCAGAGTGTACGGAGATGCGCCCTGAGAATTATCCGCGGATTCAATTTCTTTCAACTTCTGGGTAATCACGCTGACTTCCCAACCAATCACAATGATCCCGAGCAGCACGAACCCCAGGAAAAATTTGGCCAGTGTGGGATGGGCTTTCAAATACAGATATAGAGATTTCATGGGCGCTACCAGAACGCGTGTTTTCGTTTCGATCGAAATGCAACGGGCGGAACGATTCGTTAGGAATCGTCCCGCCGTGCAGATTGGTTTTACTTCTGGCTGACCTTGGTTAAAACATCCGTGGCCGCTTGCGTGAGCAGTGGCGTCAGGACATCTTCCCCATCTGACTTAGCTTTGCCTTGCAGAGAGTTCTGCGTAAGCGGCGTGGTTTGTCCGGTGGCAACCAATTGATATTGGACAGCCACGTCGTCTTTGGATTTGATCTGTCCGTTGAACCCGGCCAACTGGCTCATAGCTTGTTGCTGAGCCATCTGGGAAGCAACCTGAGAAGCCGCCTGGGCTGCCACCATTCCGCCCATGCCGTGTGCCATCGCACCCATAGGAGTCATGTTGGCCGCCATGCTGCCCATTTTCATGAATTTGCCGAAGCCTCCGCTCTGGACGTGTTTGACGGTCACGCCGGAAAACATCACGTAGTCGCATTGCTTTTGCTGTGCTTCGGCCTGGAGCTGCATGGGAATGTGCGAGTCGAGTCCTACGATCTCAATCGCCGGCCCGCTCATCAGTGCAATTTCTGCGTTGCGGATGGGAGTACTATAGTCGGCTCCGGCGTTATTGCCTTGGCCAAGTTGCGCGTCAGGCGGTGCAATGCCGATGCGGATTTTTCCCTTCGCCTTGGGACCAAGCGGCTGCGGAGTCGGCATGGCTGTGCCTCCGGGCTGCTGCATGCCCATCCCCTGCATCCC
>CAZETZ010000002.1:40965-42281 GCA_964514735.1 uncultured Acidobacteriaceae bacterium
CCCTGCATGCCTTGCATCTGCGCCATTGCCTGCATGGCCGCAGCATTTTGTGTCCCGGCCATACCCTGCATTGCCGCAGCGTTTTGCATCGCGGCGGCATTTTGGGCCATGCCTTGCGCGGCTGCCGCATTCTGCACATTAGACATGCCTTGCATGGCGGCAGCAGCACCCCCGGCCTTACTATACTGTGCGGCCTGGGCCACTGCTGCTCCCTGTGATGTGGCAGCAGCGGCAGGGTTCAAAATCTGTCCCAAGCCGAACTTCTTTTTAGGCTTGGCCGCAGCAGCTGCCTGCATGGCCTGTTGCGCAGGTTGTTGCACAGCTTGCTGCGCCTGAGGTGCTGCGAGAGCAGCGGCCACCGGCGGAGCTTGCGGCTTCGGCCCACCATTCAGTTCGGCCAGTGATTTAACTTCGGTATATCCGGCTGGAATGTCGAACAGTTCCTTCTCCAAAGTCTGCTTGGACAATTCTGAGGTTTGCACACCGATTGACATGGTTGAGCCATCGGCGTTGTGCACTACAACTGTCTCCACGAGTGGGTAGCCCGGCTTGGCGCTCCCGCTGCGCTTGCGAATTACGCGATCATTACAACCTTCGCTTTGACGGATGGGGGGAAGTAATTGTTGGCAGGCGGCCGCCATGTCTTTTGAAATATCGGCGTACCAGCCATCCAGTTCATAGCTTTGGCTGACCTGGGAGCAGGCATTTTGCGAGGGCTTCACCTCGACCTTGGCCTTCAGGTGGCGCGCCGGATAGCCATACATTGTCTTGCGTTCACCGGTGTCGGTCACGGAGCTGGTTTCAGTAATGTAGGCGCCTGAATCCGCCGCTGGGGCCCCACTCATCATCGCCGCGGCCTTGATCGCCGCATCATCCTGCGGATCATTGTTTACGAAATAGGTCTGCGTCTGTTCGTTGATGCTAATGGTGCGCTTGAGATCGCACTGCCGCAGAGTGATGGTGTTGCCGGTGGGCGACTGGCTCACCGTGCGTTCCCGCGCCCCTTTGATTGAGGTTTCCGTACTGGAAACGAAGTTCCCACCAACCGTAATACTCTTCTTTATATGCAAATCCTGGGCCTGGGCTGCCAACGTGCTGGCCAGCAGCGGGATGATCCAGGAGAGGCGACGCAAAGCTAGGGTAGGCATGGTCCACTCCTTGGGATAGACATTGGGATACACACTCTGCAGGCGTGACGGCCAACTGTCAGGCTTCGCGAAAAGACTCACCTGACAGGCGCCTGGCCGTCAACGCCTGCGGAATGCCCTCCCTATTAGGAAAGGCGGAAAGGGGACGGGAAATTGGTCCAAGCAGTC
>CAZETZ010000002.1:42381-78883 GCA_964514735.1 uncultured Acidobacteriaceae bacterium
AGGTAGGTTCCCCTAACTCCGTTTCTTTCATTACCTTGACTTAGGTTGGGGCAGGAGTTTATGCTTCGCTTGCAACGCGCTTCCCCTGCGCGCCACGGGGACACAAATTGCCCGGCCCATCCTCTCAAGTCACACAACTTCTGGTTCGTTGGCGCGGAGGAGACCGCGAGGCGCTTGATTCTCTCCTTCCACTGGTTTACGACGAACTACGCCGCATCGCCCGTCATTATTTGCAAGGAGAACGCCCCGGCCACACGCTGCAAAGCACCGCGCTGGTCAATGAAGCCTACGTGCGCATGGTCGCGCAGGATTTCCCGCAGTGGCAGAACCGGGCCCATTTCTTCGCCGTGGCGGCGCAACTTATGAGGCAAATTCTGGTGGACCATGCGCGCAGTCATCGCGCCTCAAAGCGCGGCGGAAATGTTTACAAAGTGACGCTGGACGAGGCCGAAGGACAGCCACTCGCCGCGGATGTGGACATCGTCGCATTGGACGATGCCTTGAAGGAGCTCGCTGAAATGGACCCGCAGCAGAGCAAGGTGGTGGAATTGAAATTCTTCGCTGGACTCTCGATCGAGGACACTGCCGAGGTGATGGGCATTTCGCCTTCGACCGTTAAGCGCGATTGGGTCACGGCGCGCGCCTGGCTTTATCGCGAGCTTGACCGGAGTTCGGCGACGTGAACCCCGAGCGCTGGCGGCAGGTGCGCGAAGTCCTCGATTGCGCCATCGCCCTGCCAGCCGGCGGGCGCCCTGCGTATCTGGAAAAGACTTGCGCCGGGGACGCCGAGTTGCGGGTCGAGGTGGAGTCCCTTCTCCGCTCCCATGAGCAGGCCGGCAACGAATTTCTGAACAGTCCGCCGGTCGATCTGACAAGTCTTGTTCCCGCCGCGGAGGGAAAACCAAGCTACATCGGACGCCGCATCGGTGTGTACAAAATCGTGGAAGAGATTGGCCACGGGGGTATGGGTGAAGTGTATCGCGCATCCCGCGTGGACGGTCAGTATGACAAGCAGGTTGCGATCAAGCTGGTGCGAGTGGGATTGGATTCCCCATTCCTGGTGGAACGCTTCCGGCACGAGCGCCAGATCCTGGCGTCCCTTGATCACCCCAACATTGCGCGCCTGCATGATGGCGGCACGACCGAAGACGGTGTTCCCTACCTGGTCATGGAATTGATCGAGGGCATTCCCATCGATCAATACTGCGAACAGCACAACCTCGGGACCACCGGACGGCTGCAATTGTTTACTCAAGTTTGTGCCGCGGTCCAATATGCGCACCAGCGGCTGGTCATTCACCGCGACATAAAACCCAGCAACATATTGGTGACGGAGGAAGGAATTCCCAAACTGCTGGATTTCGGCATTGCCAAAATTATCGACCCAGCGGGGGGGGCGGAAACCACCATGGTCCGGCCGATGACTCCCGAATACGCCAGTCCGGAGCAAATTCGGGGAGAACCGATTACTACCGCAACCGATGTGTACTCCCTGGGCGTCGTGCTTTACCGGTTGCTGACAGGGAAATCTCCTTATCCCACAAATACGCGTACGCCTCACGAACTGGCGCAACTCATCTGCCAGGCTGAACCGGCGCGCCCCAGCACCGCTGTCTTACGGCCATGAATGCGAACGTTGAGGCATACGCCGAAAGCCGCGAGGCCGGCAAAGCTCCGGAAGCGCCAGCCAAGCTCAACAAGCGGCTAAAAGGCGATCTCGATAACATCGTTCTGAAGGCGTTGCGCAAGGAACCGGCGCGACGGTATGCATCGGCCGAACAGTTGGCGGAGGACATTCGCCGTTATCTGCGCGAACAACCGGTATCCGCCGCGCCCGATTCCGTTTCCTATCGGATTAACAAATTCGTCCGGCGCCACAAAGTTGGGGTCGCGGCCACAGTTCTTATTGTGGCCGTAGCCCTGGGCGGGGTGGCGGCGACGCTGCGCGAAGCAAGCATTGCAGCAGCCAATGCGCGCAGCGCGGAAGAACGCTTTAACGACCTGCGCAAACTCGCCAATTCGCTGATGTTTGAGATCCACGATTCCATCCGCGACTTGCCTGGGTCTACGCCTGCCAGAAGGTTGCTGGTTACGCGGGCACTCGAGTATCTGGACGGACTCAGCCAGCAATCCCGCGGAGACGTCGCTTTGCAGGAAGAGTTGGCCGCCGCCTATGAGAGAGTGGGCGATGTTTTGGGATATCCTTATGCGGCCAATTTGGGGGACAAAGCAGGCGCCCTTGAAAGCTATCGAAAAGCCTTGACCATCCGGCAATCCCTGGCTTCCTCCCATCCCAGTGACACACGTCTCACGGGAGAGTTAGCGCGGGATTATTTCAGGATTGCGCAGGTATCGGAAGCGGAGGGCAACTTCGCCAGCGCTCTGGAAGCCATGCGCAGGGCCCTGTCTCTTTCGCAAACCAGCGCGGCCACCGAGCACGATCCGGCAAGGGTTGATCAGCTCGCGGGCGCGTATTACTTTACAGCCAGTCTCCTCAGCAAGACCGGCGATGCAACCAGGGCCATGGAGAACTACCAACGCGCCGCCGCTATCCGGCAGGCAGGGCTGCAAGTTAGCCCAGACAACACGCCGCTACGGACCCATTTAGCGGGGGACTATGCAGGCATTGCCAGCGCTCTGGAGCAGAAAGGCGATCTTGCCAACGCCATACAAAAGCAAGCCCAGGCAGTGACGATACTTACCGAAGTATCCAGGGCCAATCCGAATAGCACTGCGTTTCGCGAATTCCTGGGTGAAGCTACAAATCGCATCGCGACTTATAAGAAAGAACAAGGCGACACAGCCGCTGCGCTGGAAACGTATCGCAGAGCGCACTCGATCTTTCGCGACCTGTTGGCAACTGATCCGGCCAACGCGCTGGCCAAATCAAATTTCGCGTCCAGTGACAGTGACGTTGCCGGTTGCCTGGTGGCGCAAGGCAAACCCGCAGAGGCAATCCAGGTGTTGCGGGAGGCCATCGTGACCTTTGAAGCTATGACACCCGGGACAACCAGCGACCGCTACGTTCGTACCGGGCTTGCCGAAGCCTATCTCGGGCTAGGCAGCGCCTACACTGCATTGGCCAATGACAAATCTCCCTCGGCAAGCCAGCAACATCGGTATTGGAAGGAAGCCCGCGCCGCCTGCCAAAAGAGTCTTGCCTGGTGGAAGGAAAAAGAACAACGCCGGGAGTTGGAGAGCAGTGAGCGCGGCGGTCCACAGCAGGCCGTGCAGTGCATCACGAGATGTGACTCCGGGCCCGGCGGTACCAGACTGAGCAAACATAATCCGCATTAGGATCTGCCCGACAGAGAGAGCTTGTGAAATCTTCGGTCCCGCAAAGCGACGATGGCACCTCCCAGGCGGTACCCGCCAAGTTACGCCGGCAACTGACTGGCGATTTGGACAACATCATCCTCAAGGCCCTGCGCAAAGAACCGGAGCGGCGCTACGCATCCGTAGAGCAATTGGCTGAAGACATTCGCCGCCATCTACAAGGATTGCCGGTTACGGCGACACCGGATTCGGTCCCCTATCGCATCAAGAAATTTCTTCAGCGGCATCGGATGGGTGTAGTCGCAACCGCGCTTGTGTTTGTCGCATTGGCCGGCGGAGTCCTGGCTACGGCGCGCGAAGCGCGCATCGCAGAGGCCAATCGTCGGCGCGCGGAAGCGCGCTTTAACGACGTTCGCAAGCTGGCAAATTCTTTTCTATTTGAGTTTGACGACGCGATCCGGAACCTTCCCGGGTCCACGCCGGCGCGCTCGCTGGTGGTGAAGCGTGCTCTGGAATATTTGGACGGGCTTGCCGCCGAGGCGCGAGGCGACCGCTCGCTCCAGATGGAGATTGCCGCCGCTTACGAGAGGGTCGGCGAAGTCCAAGGCGATCCCATGTTCCCCAACTTAGGCGATTCCAAGGGCGCTTTGGAGAGTTCCAGGAAGGCGCTGGCGATTCGAGAAACACTGTCGCGCGAAGAACCGGAGAACCGGCAGGTCCGTCTGGCTCTCGCGTCGATTCACCAGCAGATCAGCGATGTGCTCGACTTTTCGGGAGACGCCGCAGGCGCTGTCCAGCAATCCGGTGAAGCGTTGAAGATATACGAGGGTCTCGCCGGAAATCTGGCGAACGATCCGAATTTTCAGAAGGAACGAGTGGTCCAGACCTATCATTATGCAAATCTGTTGAGGACAATCGGCGGCTTGGATGAAGCGGTGATCGAATACCGCAAGGCGGTGGAACTCAGCCAGCGAATGATCGCGGCCAGCCCTTCGGACCCGGATGGTAAGGTCCACTTGGCGACGAGTCTGGACGGCCTTGGGTACGTTCTCCAAGAGAAGGGAGATACCGCGGGGGCGCTGGAGAATCGCCGCAGGGGGCTAGCCATTCGCGAAGAGCTGGCCAAGCTTGAGCCTAACAACGCGCACTACCGCCGGCAGTTGGCCTTTTCTTATCACAATGTGGGATTGTCGCTGGTGGAAGCGGGAGACTTTGCCGCCGCTCTGGCACACTTCCGGCAAGAACTCAGTCTTTTTGAGTCGCTCAGCGCCGCCGATCCGAAAGACGTTCAGGGCCGAAGGAACCGGTCTCTGGCGCGCAAACAGATCGGTGATGCTTTGATGCGTACCGGGGAGGTCCGTGGAGCACTCGTGCAGTACCGCGCTGCCCTGGAGATTGACCGCGATCTGACCGCTGTGGATCCAGGCAACTCCCAAGCGGTGCTGGATTTGTCTTTCAGCGAGAGCAAAGTCGGATCGGCATTGGGAAAACTGGGCCAAACGCGAGAAGCCTTGATCTTGCTGCGGAGTGGAGTCTCGAGGCAAGAAACCTTGCTCGGTAAGGATACGCTTCACATCCTGCTCTACAATCATTTGGCGAACAGCTATACCCGCCTCGCCAATTGCCTGCTGGATAGCAAGGATACGAAGGGCGCCATTGCGTACTATCGAAAGGCCATTGCCGCGCGTCTCACATTTTTGGAGAAGAGCCCAAACAGCAGCACGAACCGCGGCTTGCTCGCTGAATGTTATACGAATCTCGCGAGAGTACTCGGAGCGAGTGATCGCGAGGATGCCCTGAAGCAATATGGCAACGCCGTCGAGCTGCTGGAGCGCCTCTCTGACGCGAACCGGAGTAATGCCCGGTATCGCATTGCCCTGGCAGACGCTCTGTTGAACACAGCGCGGCTCTATGTGCGCATGGCCTCCGGAGGGCCTGCTACGAACCTTCAGTATTGGACAAAAGCCAGATTGTTCTATCAGCGCAGCCAGGAGTTGTGGCTGGAGCTGGACAAGGCAGGGAAACTTCCGGCTGCACAGGGTCGGGCGATTCGGGAAGTGAGCGGCGAACTCGCCCGATGCAACGATTCGCTGGCGAAGCTAGAACAGGTCCACTGAACTACTCGCTCAATTTCCGCGCCAAGGCCTTCCGCTTTTTTCTGACGCCATGGTAGAACAACGCCGCGATGAGAAGAAACGGAGCAAGATAAAACAACAAATCCCACCGTCCCAGTCCCTGGGGGGTGGCTTCAACTTGGGAAATTATTTCTCCGCTTCCGGCTGCGCTTTGCAGGTGGACCCGCACCCGGAAAAAGTCCTGGCGGTCGAAATCCACTTTGGCGTTGTATTGCAACTGACCGCGGCCATTCTCCGGCTGCATGGGATAAACCACTTCAGGAAGGCGGCCGCCGACCGGCTGAATGCCGATATCAATTTTTAGATCGCTCGGGACCGACCTGCCCGGGAGCGGATCGACCAGCACAAAAAATGTGCCGAGGCCAATGTCCGGGTGTGTCCACACTGAGATTCTGCATGGACCTGTGTTTTGATCCACGACAATCGCAAACGGCGGACCATTGTGCGCGTGGGCCGGCGAAGCCGCGGCGCACAGAAACGCCGCCAGCAGAACAAATCGAAATATACGCGCAGTAATTTTTTCGTTGGGTCCCATCATTCGAAAAACTATCCGCTGATTAACATTGCCCGCATTTCCATGGGTTGATACAGCAACCAAAGCGCGGCAAGTGACACAATTATGTTGATAGTTCCCCAGGGGACAAAAATTCTCCACGGCCCCTGAGGAGAATCGCTCACTGCCAGCCTGTAGGTCACCAACAATGATCCTGCCAGCCCCGCCCCCAGAAACATCATTTCCAGAGGCCGCACGAATCTCAGAGGCATACCCGTCCATGTCCAAAGCGGGGCACCCAATAGCGGCCAGCCTAAATTTGCCAATGCACTTTGAGTCACGGGAATGAAAGTCAGCAACCCGGTGAAGAAATGAAATCCATAGTGGGCCAACCACATTCCAAATCCCAAAGGCACCAGCGCATAGCTGTAACGCACCGCGGTCGCAACCAAAGAACGAGGTTGTGTCCCTTGGCGTGGTGTCAGCCACGCAGCCAATCCCAATAAAAGAACCGGCTCGATCACCAGGAATACCGTGAAAAGCATCCCCAGTACCGGCGCTTCGTGATTGATATGAAACAGCGTCCCAAGCCAGCGTTCCACCGCATATACAGGGCTCACCATGCCGAATGCGTTTAACAGCGCGCCGAAGCTGAAGATAACAGCCAGGGCCGCCAAATCTTTTCGGCGAGAAAACCGGCCGATGCCAGAGCGCAAGGGATCAATGGTCAATTCTTCTGCGGGAGAACGCGCGAGTATTCCTACATTGTCGTGCGGGCAGGCGTGTACGCAGTCCAGACAAAAAGTGCAGTCCATGTTGCCGGCTTTTAGCGGCTGAAATAGCGCCAGCTCGCAGCCGCGCTGAATCACGACCAGGCCGGAATGCTCTTTCCGTTGTCCGCGGATACAGTCCTTGGTCCTACAGTCATCGCAAACCTCATGGTCCCGTACCGCCACTTCCAACGGAGACAATAACGATGCCGCAAAGTTGAATTGCCCGATAGGGCAAACAAATTTGCAGAAGACGGCATGTTTAAAAAATCCATCAACGATGAGCACCGCCGCAAAGTAGGCAATAATCAGCCACGCCGTCAGCCATGGCGATGCCCACAAATCAAACAGCTCGTAGATAAACAGGACCAGGGCAAAAAGCGCCACTGACAGCCATTTGTTGCGCAACGCCCGCGGCCAGCTGAAACGGGGTTTGAAAAACCGCCGCGCCATGTTCCGTACCAGCATGAAAGGACAAGCCAGGCAAAAGAAGTTTCCCGCCGCCAAAAGAACCAGCACCAGCAGACCGCGAAAGTGCACCCACGTAAGCACAGTGGCCAGGTTTTTCGGCGAGAGTGAGGGTCCGAGCAATCCGTGAAGCACCATCACCACGCTCAGAACCAACAGTGGAATTTGCAGAAGAGTGCGCGAGTGGCGCCAGCGTAGAAGCTTCCCTAGGCCGGGGACCCGCAGTAAATCGAAGGTCTCGGAACCAGAAGCCAGTGAATACGAATTGGAAGCCGGGCTGGGCAATTCCCTATTTTGCCTGGACACCAGGAACATTGATCTGGCGTTCCAGTTTGTTTCCGTCCGCAAGTATGACATGAGCGAGCACAACCCAGTCGCCGGACATGTTGAGTTGCAGGGCACCCTGATAGCGCCCCGATTCGATCTCTTTTGCTTCTCCGAAAACCGGCTCCATGCCGGGATGCGACATGTCCGCCTCCAGCGTAATGCGAGCACCGGAAACAGGTTTCGCCGCTGCGTCGCTGAGCTTCAGATTCACCGTGATTGGGCCCACTCGCACCGGTTGGGGAAACAGTTCAGAATTCATGATTATCGCGGAAGCAGCGGCGGTGGGTGCCGGTTTGCCGCATCCGGCAAAAAACGTGCACACCGCCACAAACGCTAAACGCCATCCCGGAAGAAACTCTACCCGTCCAGGATGGCGCTTGATCATAATCGCAAAAACTACTGCCTAAGCGGCCTGTGCGGCCGGCACGTTCTCACGGTGCCACTCGCAAGTGCAGTGGGCCAGCGGCTCTCCGGCGACTGGAAACATGTGGTAGTACATGGCAATCACCATGGGAATAAATACAACCGCGTTGTAAAAAAGATGCAGTTCCACACGCGGGAAAATCAGTTGCAGGAAACTCACCGGGACCGGGGAGTGGAACCAATTGTGATGGGTCAGCCACTGGAATTGCAGCACAGCATGCTCGATGTGGTGCCAGAACTGAATGACCAGCGAGATAGTCCACCATTTGTGCGAAGTGCCGGTGAACCCTTTGCGCAGCACCCAGAGTCCCACCAACATGATCAGGGCATAGCTGTAATGCAAAATTTCTGTCTTAAACATCCAGGGATAAAAGTAGCCAAGCACGCCCAGAGACTTGGGGCGCGGCCAATGCAGCACCCAGATCTGATAAGCCTGGACCAGGTGCTCAGCCCAGTGACCAAGTACAATGACCATAAAAATCTGAAGCGCCGGCTTGTGCCATTTGGCGTTCAGTTTCTCATAGAAGCTGGCATCGGCCGATGGAACTGCACAAACACCTTGAACATTTGCTGCTGTCGCCATTCCGATTTCCCCCACAGTGGAAATACGCCAAAAATAGTGTGAAGTAGCTTCACATCCCCAACTTACTGGGTCAATAGTAGATTCATACTATCGAACGCCGGCCCTGATAAGTCACAGAAAACAAAAGCTACTCCAAGCCCCTCAAAAGTTATACACGGACATGAGATACGGGAAGTTGTAGGCCGCTCCCGGAGTCGTATGCTTGAGGAAAGTCCCGGCGAAAAGCTTGCCAAATCCGCCGGAAACCGACAGCCTGGAATTGAAGTTGTAATTGGACATGAAGTCGAATCCCTGGCCTACGTAACGCCCTGCCGTGCCGGCCGTATTGCGCGCAATCACCGCGCCTGTTCCGCCGTTGTACAGCGCGTCATGCGGGTCCGCCAGCCAGTAAGCGTTGTACCTTCCGGTGGCCGACCATCTCTTGTTGAACTTAAACTCCGCGCCGCTGCGCACGTGGCGCATATTTTGCCAGCCGACTTGGTCGGTCAGGCCGTATTTGTCGTGGCCTGAGGGATACATCATGTCGAACGTACCCTTCTTGTTGTCGGCGGAATTTTTGTCGCCGCTGGCATAGTTAAATTCAGTGAACAGCCGCGGGGTGAAGCGTGCCTTGGGGATGGTGTATCCCAAAAGCCAGTGGCTGGCCCAGGCGGAAATGTCCTCGACTCCGAGCGAACCGTGTTCGCCAACAATTTCAGTGTTGTAGTCGAAGCCAGCGGGAAGTTTCCCCACCCAACGCAGGCCGTAGGCGCCGTAGTTCATGATGCCAGGTTGGGCAAGTTCGGTGCGCAACCCAGCCTGCCGGCGCCACAGGAAATACGGCTCAAATGTCGCCTTGGGCACAAGCTTCTTGAAGCTGGAGTAAACCCCGTAAAGATTATTGCCGGGCTTGCTCCAATCGAATTCATTTTGATTGATCGGAACAACGGTGGCAGCAAAGCCATCGACCCGGTAACCACTACCTACATAGGACGTGCGGAAGCCATCAAACGAGCGCGCGGTGTTGGCCCAGGGAGACAATCCGAGAATGCGGCCTTCGCCAAAATCCAGTTCCTGGCGCCCAAAACGCAGCCCATAGTTCTGCTTCTCCACATCTCCCACTTCGACGTAGCCCTGACGCAAATCCATCGTGTCGCGGAAAGGAGCATTCGCGGGAAGGGCTTTCTTCCAGGGAGCGTGTGAATCCATGGACTGAAAATAAAATTTCAGCCACGGCGTCGGTTGCACTTTCAAATTCAGCCAGAGCCGGGTGAGAAGATAAGCGTCTTCATTGGCTGGATTGAAACCGCCATTAGAATAGCCTTCCACGCGCATGCGCACTTGGCCGCTGAAGCGGATCCATTTGGGCAATTCCTTGTTGAAGCCATCGAGCGGCGACCAGGCAGGAGGGTCTGCCTTGGCGGGCTGGGCCTCCGGTTTTGGAGGCGCGGCAGCAGGCGCGGATGCAGCCATTTGCTGCCCGAATAGGTTAAGACTTGCCGTAAGTATTGCCCCACAGCACACGGCTTCATGCCATTTCATTGATAACTCCCAATTCGCTTGCGATTATTTGCAACGATCCCCACAGCCGAGACAACGCGATTGGACCGCGAAATTTTGTAAAAGAATGTAAGTCGGGAATGACTCGGAATCAATAGTAGGAAAATACTAGAACGCGCATTATTTATGGTTCATTTGCTTTTACTAAAGACGATCGGTTGGGACGCAATGATTCCTTTGCTTTCCTGAATGGTAATCATTTGGTTGGGCTTTACCTTAGGGACCGAATCTTTACGGCCACTGGGCCATGTAACCTCCATGGCTACGATTTTGCCGTTCTCCGGCTTGCCCAACCCGAAGGTCAACGGTAACTCGCTCTGTGACAGATAGCTCGACCCGGTCTTTACCATGCGGGTAAGTCGCTCGCCTTTCCGGGTAATGACCGTCACTTTCGCGCCGATACCATCGCGGTTCGATTTCGTGCCCACGGTCTTGACCCGCAGAACATCGTTCTGATTCGCATTGTCATTACGCAGCAGGCGGGTGGCGCCGTGGTTGGCGGTGATCAGCAAATCCAGATCGCCGTCGTTGTCGAAGTCTCCGTAGGCGCCGCCGCGGCCAACCACCGGCTCCTGTAATGGTTTTCCTAATTTCGCGGTCACTTCCTCAAATTTGTTGTTCCCCAAATTATGGAACACGTGCGGAGGCTGCAAATATTTCACCGTCGGCTGCACTACGCTGATGTCGTCTGAAACATGGCCGTTGGCCGCAAAAATATCGAGCCTTCCATCCAGGTCGTAATCAAAGAAGAAGCAGCCGAAGGTCAGGGACTGGAGCGACATGCGGCTGATACCCGATGACGGCGCTTCATCGGTGAACAACCCGCCGCCATCGTTGTGATACAGAGCCATGCCTTCATTGGTGAAATTACCCAGCACCAGGCTCGCGCGGCCGGAGTTGTCATAGTCGGCGGCGTCCGTGCCCATTCCCGCGCGCGCGGTTCCCGCCTCGCCGAAAGCTATGCCGGCGCCAATGGCTACATCGCTGAACGTTCCGTTGCGATTGTTGTGATAAAGCTTGTTCGGCTCCGTGTCGTTGGCGACGAACAGATCGAGCCAGCCGTCGTTGTCGTAATCAAGCAGCGCAATGCCGAGCGCTTTGCTGGTCGGATCGTAGAGGCCGGCGCGCTTGGTTACGTCCTCAAATGTGCCGTTGCCTTTGTTGTGATAGAAAGTGGGACTCTGTCCCTTATAGGCCTGCGGCGTGCAGTAGGACTTGTTTTTTCCATCGAGCGTGCAGTATTGATCTTTCGCGGTGGACCACTCCACGTAGTTGGCCACGTATAGATCGAGCTTACCGTCATTGTCGTAGTCGAACCAGACGGCGCTGGTGGAGAACCCTCCATTCCCGACACCCGCCTTCGCGGTGACATCGACAAACTTTCCGTTGCCTAAGTTGTGGAACAGACGGTTGCCGCCTACCCCTGTGATGTAGATGTCTTCGTAGCCATCGTTGTCGTAATCGGCCACCGCGCAGCCCAGTCCGTACATTTCGACGGCCAGCCCAGCCTGTTTCGTGACATCGGTAAACGTGCCGTCGTGATTGTTGTGATAGAGGGCAGAGTACGACTTTCCGGTTTTGTGTTCGGGCCAGTCCATCGAGTTGACGATCAGAATGTCCTGCCAGCCATCGTTGTCGTAATCGAGAAAGCAAGCGCCGTTGCCCATGGTTTCCGGCAAGTATTTCTTCCCGAAAGCCCCGCTGTTGTGGTGGAAGTGGATGCCGGCTTGCTCGGTTACGTCGGTGAATTGAATCGGTCCTGAGGGACGCGCGGAAGCGCTGGCAGCGGCCGCTACCGGTATTGTCTCCGCCGGCGCTGGCGCCTGTGGCGCGGCAGTAGGCTGGGAAGAAGAGGTTTGCTCCGGCGCGCTCGCGGTCTTTTGCTTACACCCCACCAATAACGAAATTGCCAGCAGCACGCTCCCGGTAATCCAGTTTCTTTTCATCCGCCAGAATTTCCTCTCAAGCAGGGACACTGGCCAGGGCTTTACGCCGCGAGTCCAGCCACATCTCCAGCAGAAACGCAGCCGGGCCAACCAGGAACAGCGCGTAGAACGGAGCGTAAATAATCTGGTCCAAGCGCATGACCATTTCCACCAGAGCAATGAGGAAAGCAACCACGCATTGCCCAGTGCGGGAGCGCACAGTGGTTTTCGGGTCGGTAATCATGAAGAAAATAAAAAGCTGATACATGGGCCCGGTGATCGGCGCGACCTCCGAGAGCCAGGGATGGCCGGTCATCCAACTGCGCAAAAAAGCGAATGCCAGGAAAGAAAGAACGTAAGTTGCCGTAATGTTGAAACGATGGACGCGATAGATAATCACCGAACCCAGGACCCAGATCACCAGCATGGGCCAGACATTGTTCCCCCACTGAATACTCAAGGTAGCGACCGCTTGGGGCGCAAGAAACAGCAATACCGAGATACCGAAGTTGGACGGGTTCCAGATGTGCCTGTTCTTGACTCTCAGCACATACTTTGAAGTAATCGAAATGAGCGCACACAGGGCGTAAGGCCAATATGCAGGCGAGCGCACCAGAATACCCACGCTGATCCCGCTGATATACGCGCTGGCGGGATGGGGCCACTTGCCAAAGAAAAATTTCCCGAGGATCATCTCGGCGGTAATGCTGGTGGCAATGGCCAGCCCGGTTTTCCAGTAGCCTTCGAGGATGCCGAACGACAGGTGCCCGACCAGCAGAATGCTGGTGATGAAAATTGGAGCGAGGTACCGGTTCTCCGGCCCGATCAGCTGCCACCAGGTGACTTCGGGCCGGGGCGCGACGGGAGTGGCGGCTTGGCTCATGCAGCTTCCTTGATCTTTAGTACCCGATTGAGATCAAGCTTGTCCAGCGTCTGGATCTTGCCCGATGGCCAACGGATGACGGCTTTCGCGACCCTGGGATCCTTGCCCAATCCGAAATGGAGCTTCCGCTGATTCTCGGCACAGAAGCCGCTGCCGCCGGAGACAACCTGCAACTGCTGCTGTCCATTCCAGAAAACCGTGACCTCAGCGCCGATGGCGCTGCGATTGCTGGCGGTCCCCTCGAGGTCGAAGTCGATCCACTTGTTCTCGGGGGTTACGGTGTTCTTGTAAACCAGCAAGGGACCTCGCTGGTTGGCCACCACCATGTCGAGCACGCCGCGGTTCCAGAGATCAACGAAAGCGACCGAGCGGCCGTCGTAGGTGTCTGTCACTCCAACCGACTGCGCGACATCCACGAACTTGCCGGCGCCGTCGTTGACCCAGAGTTTCTTGTGCTGATAACCCGACAAACTACGGCCATTCATGGGCGGCCAGTTTTTGGCGTCACCAATGATGATGGAATTGCCGCCGGCAATTTTGGAAAAGTCATACCAGTAATTGCGGTTGCGGTCTAGGGAAACGTAGCCATTGGTCACATAAAGATCGAGCGTGCCATCGTTATTCAGGTCACCGAATTGCGCGCCGAAACTCCAGCCGCCCAGTTCCACGCCCAGATCGCGCGCCAGATTCTCGTATTGGATTCCGTTGCCGCTTGTGCCTTCTTTCGGTACCCACAAATTGTTGCCCTGGATGAGCACGCCGTCTTCGGAAATATTGGAGACGTAAACCGCGAAATTGCCCCGGTTGAAAACATCCCCGAGGGCAACATTCATTCCGCTCTTGGGAGCAAAACCAACTCCGGTTGGCTCACCGGCTTCGCGGAAACGGGTCCCCTCATTGAAATAGAGTTCAGAAACACCGTAATCGTTGGCAATAAAAAGATCGGGATGCCCGGTCCCACGCAAATCGGCGGCGGCGGCGGCCAGCGCCCAGCGGCGGCTGTCGATCCCCATCTTGGCGGTGACATCTTCGAACTTGCCATTGCCGAGATTGTGAAAGAGATATTTGCGTCCGCCGTTTTTCGCGTACTCAAAACTCTCCGGCATCATCCTGGTGGTTTTCAGATGCCAGAGGTTGACGTCCTCGGAGTAATATCCGCCAATGAACAGGTCCAGCAGGCCATCGCCGTCGTAATCGAGCCAGATGGCGGTATTGGCGTTCAGCCAGGTGGGCAAGCCTGCCTGGCCGGTTACGCGGGTGAAACCTCTGCCGTGATCGTTGTGGTAAAGCTCTGGCTTTCCCCATTTGTAGAGAAACAAATCTTCAAAACCGTCGTTATCGTAATCTCCCCACACCGCGCCCATGGAAACACCAGTGCCGGGCTGGTTCACATCGGCGATGCCCATTTCTTCCGCCACGTCTTTGAAGGTGCCGTCGCCCATATTGCGATACAAGGCATTCTTGCTGCCTTCTCCGCTGTTCGTGACGTAGATATCCGGCCAGCCGTCGCGGTCAAAATCCACGATGGAAACTGCCGCACCCATCGAAGCCACCTGCGGCATGATGTGGTCTAACTGGTGATCGAGGGTGGGGCCTTGGTGAACAAAATTGATGCCCACAGCGTGTGAAACTTCCTGGAAATAAAAACCATGACGGGCCAGCGCGGCCTTGGCGTCAATATTTGTTCCGGAAGGCTCGTTGCTGGCGGACCAGCGCTTGATCACCCATGGGCCGAGTATCAGCCCAACGAAAAACACCGCGAGAATCATTCGTGCCAGCGGGCCCCGTTTCATTTTTGCGCGTCACTTCTCAAAGAATTCTTGAACACATCTGGAGTTACGTAGCGGGTGTGATAGGTTTGCCAGTCTTCCGGATGATGGCGGTAGGTCCATTCATCTTCGAGCCTGCCTGGAGGCGTGTTGTACTCGTCCTTGCCGTGATACGGCAGCGGAAGCACTGTCTTGGAGAAGGTAGAATTGTAATCTCCGTCTTTAATCCAGCCATCCCCGGTAATCACAAAATCACGCAACCATCCGGCGGGGGGAGCCGGCTGCTCCTCAAAGCGCAGCGACATCTCGTCTCCCGAATTCACAATCACGTAACGATCGTCCACCTTTTGCAATAGTTCTTTGACGTCGCCATAACGGGTGTAGTATCCAATCAAATCGCGCCAGCGCTGCTTGGAGCCTTCCAGATGATTGTAATCCGGGACTTCCGGCGCTCCGCTGTCGGGACGATGGATCACCGAGTAGCCGCGATAGTGCAAGTCCGCGTAAAACGGCAGCAAGCGCGTGGTCTTAACTGCAGCATCGGGCATTCCCCGCGCCCAGGTAATCGCATCCCAGAATATTTCCAGGTTGGTGTGGATGCGCACTCGCTTGGGCGTGCCCGGATGGAAAATATTGGTCAGATTGAAAAGCACAGTTTTCTTGCGTCCGGCCGGGAAACCCAGATTGTCCCGGGCAACCACCCAGCCGCCATGTCCATCCGGAACTTCAAGGCTCATTCCCTTTGCCTGCCAGCGATGCCCCTGGGTGATGGCGACGTTGATCGACGAATCCGTATCGTGGATCGAGCCTTGCCCGATCAGGTAGAGCGGGCCCTTGTCCGGCACATCGTTGCCCAGATCAATTTCGACGTAGTGGTCGCGAGTTACCCCTTGATACTGCCCTTTGCCAAAATTCTCCAGCGCGCGCCCATCAAGAGCGGTCAGAATATCCGTCACATCATTGCCGTGGTCATCGGTAGCATGGGCAATTTTGCGCGGCGTTTCCACCACTACAAACCCCGGCCTCTGCGGCGGAATCACGAAACGCTCATCCACAAAAATTTCCGTTCCGGCAGGATGGTCCACCGTCATGAGAGCTAGATTGTCGTAGTAGTACGTCTCCCATAGCTCCGCGCCGATGCGGATATCGTAGTAGTGGTCATGGGGAACCAGTTGATCGCGTCCGATCTTGTACCACTCAACCGTAGTTGCCACACGCGCAGCCCCAAGGGTATTGATGCGCAAGCCAATCGCCGCGCCCCAAGGCACGGCATCCTTGACGAATTCCATTTCTTTGCCATTGAAGGCGAACAGAAATGGGCAGGAAGCTTTGAGCCGCTGTTCGATGGTAACTTCCTGGTCGCTCTTAGCCGCGAACTCGGCGCGCACCGTTCCATTCGGCCAGATCACCCGAATGACATCTGAACTGGTCTGCTCGCCCAGGCCAAAATGAATTTGCGGTCCCGTAATAGTCTGTTTTTGCAACAACAAGCCGGAACGAATTTCAATCTCGCCGCCAACTCCAAACGGGTTGATGCGCTGATCGCCCACCGCTTGCACCCCATGGGGGCGCACAATCTGCCAGTGGTAGTTCTTGGCGCCGTGGTTGATGGCTTGCATCGCTTGCCCGTCCGCCGACAGCCCCAGTAAGTCGAGGCGGCCGTCGTTGTTCACATCCGCGCTATCGAAAACCTGCGCCGAATCCCAGGGGTGATCAAGCGCGACAAACCCTCCTTGATCGTCCTTCAGCCAGATCAGGGCGCCGCTTTTTGTTCCGCGAACCGCAGCCAACACTAAATCCAGGGAGCCATTGTTATCGAGGTCGGCGACCCGCAGGCGCACATCGCCGGCAAGAATAACCGGATCGGAAACACGCGCAATTTCGGAGACGTCCCAATCCTGTTCGTTCTTGTCCGACAGGCGAACAATACTGCCGCTGGGTAGGACCACCAACAAATCGACAACGCTGTCACCGTTTACGTCTGCGGTGGCGATGGCCCTCGCTGCCGAAACATTCGCGGGTAAAGCCCGCTCCCGAAACTGTCCCAGGCGTTCGTTGCTGAAGACATGCAGCTTGCCCGAACCATCGATCAACGCGGCGTCGGGATTACCATCGCCATCAAGGTCCGCCCAGGCAAACTGTTGCACCCCGGAAATGCCGGCAAAGGGATGGATCACGGTAAACGTATCGTCGCCATTATTTCTAAGCACGGCTGGCTCACCGCGCTGGCACCCCAGAACAATGTCGAGGTCCCCATCGGCTTCAATATCCACCGTCCAAGACCCCGTGTAGCTGGCGTTCAATACCGATTTCGGCAAAGCGCTTTTCACGGTTACATCTGTGAATGCACTGGGACCGTCCTGGCGCAGCAGGCGGACTCCTCCCGCGCCGGCCAGCACCAGGTCATTCTTGAAGTCGTAGTTGAGGTCGGCTGGCGTAATGCCCTCAGGGGTAGGAGCAACATGGGCCGGGCCGCCGGGGAATGGAATTGTTGCGCCGCTCAATAAATGAAGTTGCTGTCCATTTGCGACTGCCAGGGTCGGCGCGCCCGCGCTGCCCAATGGAATCGCTCCGATCCATTTCCAGCCCTTACCTAAGTCTGCCACCGGCTCCGCGGTGAATGAGGTGAGCCGGTCCGCGGGCGCGGGCTTGAATGCGGGAGGTTCAAGCGCTAACAAGCGCGTGAAAGGCTGCGCGTCTTCCCCTGGAGGAGCTTTGATCACGGCGAGGCTCTGCCGGTATTCCGGAACACGCACCAGCACATTGCGCAGAAACGTAGTCCGGGTCGCTGCGGCGCGCAAGTCTCCGCTGTTCGCCGCCGTTTGTAATGCGCCCAATTGCTGCTGCACTTCCGGCGGCCAAGCCTGGGAATGCGCGCTGATCTTCGCGATCACCGACTTCAGCGTGTCCGCCTCGCCACGCTTGGCGGCGATGCGTCCCAACTCCAGCAAGGCAGCCAGATTTTCAGGCTGCACCGCGAGAATCTTCTGTACCAGCGTCTCAACCTCAGCTTCGCCGTTTTCCCCGCCCTGGCGCTCTACTTCCTGGGCGAGTTGATACAACGCCCGCAAATTCTGCGGATTCAAATCAACTGCTTGTCTCAGATCAGCAAGCCCCTGGCTCGTGTTGCCACGTTCGCTTTCCAAGAGTCCTAGTAAGTAATCGATCTGGTCATTTTTCGGGGCCAGATCACGTGCCCGCTGAAGGCGCTGGGCCGCGTCATCGTAGTTTCTCTGCCGCAATGCCAACACACCCCAGTTGGCCCAACCGGCGGGCTCGGCCGGCGCCAGACGCGTCAGCTCGGCAAGTTTGTCCTCGGCATAAATGTCGTGCCCAACTTGCAATGCGGCCAACCCCACATAAAAGGCAGAGACGGCGTCGTTGTAGGCGGTTGTGCCTTTGACCGGAAGCCTGGCTTTAGAGCTGCAGGCGGGTAGGACGATGAGATATCCAATCAGCGCAAGGCCCAGGATGTAGTGTAGGCGCATAAATATTGGCGAGAGACACGGACAAACAAAACATTTACTAAACCACCGATGTGGAAGGAGTGTCAATCCTACATTCCCATGAGTAGTGGCGTAATTTGATTCAGAATTTAAGAATCGGGTGGTGTCAGGGCATGACCTTCGGCCGTGCCGCCTGGCGATAGAATTTGTTTCGCGCCGCGAAAGAATCCGGTCGCTTGCGGCCAGTACGTCTCACCGTTGGCACACGCTTCTCGGGTCTAATCATCTTCCCAGTCTTCGTTGAGTGCGCGGCGGATGGTCTCATGCGGCAGGGATTTGGCAGTGCAAATCCGCCACATCAGGACTTCGGCTTCCAGCACGGAGCGGCTTCCCAAATCCAGGCCTACGGCGAGTCTCCAGATTGCATCCAGGTATGGGTCGGGCTGGGTGCAGGCATGATCTTTCGTGGGTCCATTCGCGGGGCGCGCTTGAGCGTTTGCGTCGGGCCGAGGCCATGGCCGTTTCTTTTCCACCAGGTCACGGTAGGCATCCATCTGGCTCGGGGTAAATGGCACTGAAGGGCCATTACCCCGCGAGACCTTTCTCGTGACCGCTTGGGTTTTTGGACGCAGCTGTAATCTTTGCGGCGGAATTATGGTAGAACTCCGAACATGAATCTTGAGGAGTTTCGCAAGTCTTTGTCGGGCGATGGCCCGCCCGAAGGGTTGGGTCCGGCATTATCCGGGTTGTGGTGGGATGGCAAAGGCGACTGGACCAAGGCGCACGAATCGGCCCAACAGGACGAAGGCCCGGACGGCTCCTGGGTCCATGCGTATCTCCATCGTAAGGAAGGTGATTCATCGAATGCCGCGTACTGGTACGAGCGTGCCCAAAAGCCTGTGGCTCGGAC
Organism: uncultured Acidobacteriaceae bacterium; assembly: GCA_964514735.1. Lineage (GTDB taxonomy): Bacteria > Acidobacteriota > Terriglobia > Terriglobales > Acidobacteriaceae > CAWBXL01. The sequence goes on from CAZETZ010000002.1 coordinate 61,329, forward strand.
CTCGTTCGAGAACGAATGGAATGAGATGAGTGTAGCGCTGCTGGGGAAGTAGCCGGGACCTCGTGATCTGCCGATCAGGTTGAGCTATTTAGATTATCAGGCGGCGCAACCCGGAGGAAAACTCTGTCCCATCGATGATGTTTACCGGATACCTCCCGGTTTCCGGCAAAGTGCTGCTCCAGTAATTTGCAGCTTTGGATACCAGAAACATCGACCAACCGCCAGCCAGGGATACGGCCATGACTCTTCCCCGCTATCTGATAACAGAATAGCCGGACGATACCATTCTGGACGCCGTAATCATGAGGCTCGGCAATGCGCTGCTGCTCCTTATAGATGAAGCGGAGCAACCGCTTTTCGCGAATTGCGGTGAGCAACAAGGTATCCAGGGCTTGGTCGGTCATCGGCTTTGATTCGTTTTCCGGCATGTGTCCCTCGGATACATTGGGATGCACGTATGGGTTGCGGACCTTGCGATAACTGAAATTTATCGTATCTCTGGCAGCCTTTGGATTGCCTGTGACAGGCGCTTGCGCTTCTGATGTAGACTCTCCTACAACCCCACAGTGCTGTTTGGCAAATTGAGATTGAAGCGAATCTATGAATCTGAGATAGTCTGGGCAACATCTTGATAACAAGGAGGAGTCATGATTCTCGGCATGTCCACAGCCACGTTCACATTGCTGCACGTAGTGATCAGTCTGATTGGGATCGGGTCGGGAGTGGTGATGCTCTATGGATTGCTGGTTGCCAAGCGGCTCGATGGCATCACGGCCATCTTTCTGGTGACCACGGCGCTGACCAGCATCAGCGGTTTCGGCTTCCCGTTTGATCATCTGCTCCCCTCGCACAAGGTTGCCATCGTCTCGCTGGTACTTTTGACACTAGCAATCTTGGGGAGATACATATTCCATCTTGCGGGGGCCTGGCGCTGGATTTATGTGGTCACTGCCACCATGGCGCTCTACCTGAATGTTTTTGTTTTGATTTTCCAGCTCTTCCTAAAAGTACCGGCATTAAAGGCGCTGGCACCGAAGCAGAACGAACCGCCTTTTGCCGTCGCGCAACTGCTGGTGCTTGTGATTTTTGTCGTGCTCACGATCGTTGCCGTGAAGAAGTTCCACGTCACGGCCGCGTAGCTTAGTCCAATGCTAGACAACATTTTGACTTTTTAGAAACATGTCTTCCTGGCCCATACCTAGCGCCCTCGATGCCCGCACCCAGGCCTTTCCCGCATTGACTGGAGCGCAGATTGACCGCATGCGCCCTGCCGGAAGGCCACGCCACGTGAATGTCGGCGACATTCTGTTTGAGCCGGACGACACCGAGGTCCCGTTCTTTGTCCTCCTCAGTGGAAGCATGGAGATCGTGCAACCAACGTTTCACGGCGAGCGCGAAGTCGCGACCCATGGTCCGGGCGAGTTCACCGGGGAAATGACCATGATCTCCGGGCAGCGCAGCCTGGTGCGCGGGCGCGTAACCGAAGCAGGGGAGTTTCTCCAGTTCAGCGGTCAGGATTTCCGCGCCATCATCGCAAAAGATGCGGAGTTGAGCGAAATCTTCATGCGCGCTTTCATCCTGCGGCGGCTGGCGCTGATTACCAAGGGCCAGGGCAATGTCATCGTCATGGGCTCGCGGCACTGCTCCGGCACTTTGCGGCTGCGCGAGTTTCTCAGCCGTAACGCGTATCCCTATACCTACGTCGATCTTGACAGCGACAAGACTTCCCAGGAACTTCTGGATCGTTTTGAAGTCCAGCTCAAGGATGTGCCAGTGGTCATCTGCAACGGCCGCACGGTGTTGCGCAATCCATCGACCCAGGAGCTGGCGGACTGCCTTGGGTTCAACGCCAGTATCAGCAAGACGCAAATTCGCGACGTGATCATTGTGGGCGCGGGCCCGTCGGGGTTGGCCGCGGCCGTCTACGCGGCTTCCGAAGGGCTCGACGCATTGGTGATTGAGACCGAAGCCCCCGGTGGACAAGCGGGATCAAGCTCCAAAATTGAAAATTATCTGGGATTCCCTACCGGCGTTTCCGGACAAGAACTGGCATCACGAGCGCTTACGCAGGCACAGAAATTCGGCGCGAAGATGATGGTGGCGCACAGTGTGGTGCAGTTGAATTGCAAGCAGCGGCCCTATGAAGTGGTGCTCGATAACGGCAGCGTTCTGCCGGCCCGCTCTGTGATCATTTCAACCGGCGCACAATACAAGAAACCGAACATCGCCAACCTGAAAGATTTTGAGGGCCGCGGAGTTTACTACGGGGCGACCTACATCGAAGCCCAGCTTTGTGAAAATGAAGACGTGGTGATTGTCGGAGGCGCGAACTCTGCCGGGCAGGCGGCCGTGTACCTCGCCCAGACTGCGCGCCGGGTCTACATGCTGGTGCGGTCGGAGTTATCGGAGACCATGTCCCGCTATTTGATTCACCGCATTACGGGAAATCCGAAGATCGAACTGCACCAACATACCCAGATTGTGGGCATGGAGGGAAATGGCGAGCTGAGGCGTGTCAGCTGGAACGATCAGGCGACCGGGCAAACCTCCGCTCACAACATTCGCCACGCATTCATGATGACCGGGGCCTCCCCGCGCACCGCTTGGCTCAAAGGTTGTGTAGTGATGGATGAGAAAGGTTTTATTCTGACCGGGCGAGATTTGGATTCTTCCGCCGATTTCGCCAAAGCTTCCTGGCCGCTGGCGCGTGCCCCACAGATGCTTGAAACCAGCCTGCCTGGCGTGTTCGCTGTAGGCGACGTTCGCGCTGGCAACGTGAAACGAGTGGCTTCGGCGGTCGGCGAAGGGGCCATCGCGGTCCACCTTGTGCATCGGACCTTGGCCGAACTTTAGATCGCCCTTTTTTCCCGAGTTCCTCCGTGTTTTCCGCGGCCTTCCTTGCGGACTCGACGGTTTAGGATTTTTGGCTTGCTTCAGGCGAGGGCAAACGAAACCGCGGAGCTTGCGCCGAGGTCGCGGAGAGAAACCCTGGGCGGCCTACTTCAAGAACTTCCCTTGTTCCAACTCGATAAACGCCTGGCGAAGCTGCTCTTGCGTGTTCATCACGATGGGGCCGTACCAGGCCACAGGCTCTTGCAGTGGTTTACCTGAGACGAGGAGAAAACGGATGCCATCGTCTCCCGCCTGCACTTCGACTTCGTCGCCGCTATCGAACAGAATGAGGGAACGGTTGTCGGCCTCTGCGGGAGGAGCCGTGTCGGTCCATTTCACCGCTTCGGTTGGCACCGCGAGCGGCCCGGAGGCGTTGCAGAATTTTCCGCTTCCCCCGAACACGTAGGCGAATGCATGGCGCGCGGTCTCGACCGGGAGTTTTTTCCTGCGGCCCGGAGACACTGAGACATCGAGGTAAATTGGGTCGGCAGCGACTCCCTCCACCGGGCCTTTCTTTCCCCAGAAGGTCCCGCAAACCACACGCACGTGGGTGCCGTCATCATCTTTGATCTCGGGGATATCCAGGGCTTTTACTTCCTGGTAGCGCGGCGGAGTCATCTTCAATGACGCCGGAAGATTGGCCCACAACTGGAAACCATGCATGCGCCCTGCCGGATCGCCCTTGGGCATTTCCTGATGAATGATGCCGCTGCCTGCGGTCATCCACTGAAGATCGCCGGCCCCGAAGGAGCCGCGGTTGCCCATGCTGTCCCCGTTTTCCACGGTCCCGGGAAGGGCCTTGGTAATGGGTTCAAAGCCCAGGGTACGGGTCCAGGGGAAGCCCGGCGAGATAGTCTTCGGGAACGTCGTTGCGGAAGTCGTCCAACAGCAGAAAGGGATCGAACTCCGAGGTGTTGCCGAAACCGAAGGCGCGGCGTAAGTGCACGCCCGCTCCTTCCATGGTTGGTTTGGCGGCGACCAGCCTTTTCACCGGACGGATGGACATTTTGCTCTCCTGGGCTTCGAACTCCATATTAGGCCATTTTAGAATTCAGGTTTGGCCACGTATGTCCGCTTTGACTTCGCGGCGCGTGAACCTTAACATAACGCTTCAGTTTTCCTTCCTGAAGCATGATCGGGCAAATCATTTCGCATTACCGCATTGTGGAAAAACTTGGCGCCGGAGGCATGGGCGTTGTCTACAAGGCCGAGGACACCCGCCTGCGCCGCTTTGTCACCTTGAAATTTTTGCCCGAGGCGGTGGCCCGGGATGAGCAGACACTGGCCCGCTTTCAGCGCGATGCCCAGGCAGCCTCGGCGCTGAACCATCCCAACCTTTGCCCCGTGTACGACGCCGGCGAAGCCGATGGTGAAGCCTTCATCGCCATGGAATTTCTCGACGGAATGACGCTCAAGCAACACATCAAAGGCAGTCCGCTGGAGATTGAAACCATTCTTTCTGTGGGGGCCGGAATTGCCGATGCGCTGGATGCCGCGCACGCCGAAGGCATTCTGCATAGGGACATTAAGCCGGCCAATATATTCATCACCAAGCGCGAACACGTGAAGATCTTGGACTTCGGCCTGGCCAAGCTGACCGCGGAACTGGATGACAAGACCTCCACCATGAACCGGGAGCTGCTGACCAGCCCGGGCAGCGCCATGGGAACGGTGGCTTACATGTCGCCGGAGCAGGCGCGCGGCAAGCCACTGGATGCGCGCACTGACCTATTCTCGTTCGGAGTGGTGCTTTATGAAATGTCCACGGGCGTGTTGCCTTTCCGGGGCGATACCACCGCCAGCGTATTTGATTCGATCCTGCGGAGAACTCCGGTTGCTCCTGTACGTTTGAATCCGGATATGCCCCCGCGGCTGGAAGAGATCATCAACAAAGCTTTGGAGAAAGAGCGCAATTTGCGGTATCAGCATGCTTCGGAAATGCGATCGGACCTTCAGCGGTTGAAGCGGGACTCCGAATCGGTGAAGGTTGCAGTCGCCGACCTGGAGGGCGATGAAGCGGAGATTCAGGTTTCTCCGGCCAGTGGCAAAGTGAAATCTGCGGCGGCGGAGATCCAACCGGAGCAGTCTCAACCTCGGCCATCGAACTGGCGCGTATGGCTCCTCGGCAGTTTGACGGTGGCGCTGGCGGCGGCATTGCTGTGGAACCTAACCCACACGTACTTCGCGCGTTCCCATGCCGGACCCGTAGGGTTGCCGCCATCGTCTGCGGCGGAATCCAAGGGACCACCACCGCCCGCGGTTGCGAATCCCCCGGTGAGTGAACGTCGCGCTAAGCCGCCCGAAGCTAGTCATGAGCCGAAACCCAAAGTTTCCGCCGAAGCCAGCACGGCGCATGCCAAGGCGGCGCCGCCATCCGAATCGTCGGAAGTGAAAGATTTTCTTGAGCGCGCCAACGCTGCCCGTTCCGCCGAGGAGTATGCGCTCGCCGCGCAATGGTACGAAAAAGCCGCGGAACGGGGAAATGCATTTGCGCAAACCGAGCTGGGCCGTCAATACCAGCAGGGCCTAGGAGTCCCGAGGGACTCTGCCAAAGCAGTGGAGTGGTACCGCAAAGCGGCGGAGCAGGGACATCCGGTGGCGCAGGCCAGCCTGGGCGCCATGTACCAGGAAGGGTCGGGGGTGGACCGAGACGATGCCCAAGCCGTCCAGTGGTTCGCGAAAAGCGCGGCCCAGGACAACAGCCAGGGTGAAACCCGCCTGGGCTTTATGTACGAAAGCGGATCAGGAGTACCGAAGGATGAGGCGCAAGCCGCGCAACTCTATCGCAAAGCGGCCGAACAAGGAAATCCGCGTGCCCAGACCAGATTGGGTTTTCTCTACCAGAGCGGAGCGGGAGTGAATAAAGATTATGAACAAGCGTTGCAGTGGTATCAGAAAGCCGCGGACCAGAACTATGGTCCGGGACAGCAACGATTGGCCGCAATGTATCAACATGGTTGGGGAGTCGCGAAAAACGGCGCGCAGGCAAAATACTGGAATGAAAAGGCCAAGGCGAACCGCGCACAGCAGGATTGGTAAGCGGAATGCCATCGACCGACCCGAGACCAACTGACTACGTCCACGAATTTACAACCCTCTCCCTGCCGCGGCCCCTGAGGCCCAGGCCCACTGAAAGTTGAATCCGCCGAGGTGTCCGGTGACATCCACCACCTCCCCGATAAAGTAGAGGCCAGGCACTTTGCGGCTCTCCATGGTTTTGGCGGAGAGCTCGTCGGTGTCGACACCGCCGACGGTGATTTCGGCTTTAGCATATCCCTCAGTGCCGTTGGGAACCAAGGACCACTGATGAATTTCTTGCTCGACTTGGCGGAGGGCGGTGTTTGTCCAAGCGGAGGGAGGATGGAGCTCGACCCAGCGCTGGGCCAGGCGATTCGGCAGAAAAGTTTGCAGCCTGACTTTGAGAGCGGCGGAGGTGCGCGGGGAGTGGGGTGCGAAGAGCGGAGACGTTACTTGCCTTGCCGGGGCCAAGTCTATGGAGATTGGCTGCCGCTCTTTCCAATACGAAGAAATTTGCAGGATGGCGGGGCCGCTGAGTCCACGATGTGTAATTAACATTTTCTCCTGGAAGCTTTGGCCGCAGCAGGTGGCAATGATTTCCGTGGAGACTCCCGCCAGGTCCGCGAATTGTTGACCGTCTTCCGCATTGAAGCTGAGCGGAACCAGCCCCGGCTTGGTTTCGCAAACTCTTAGTCCGAACTTTTTCGCTAATGCGTAACCAAAATCGGTTGCGCCCATCTTGGGGATGGAGAGCCCTCCCGTGGCCACCACCAGGACTGGCGCGCGAAATTCTTTGTCTTTGGACTGCACTATGAATTCATCGCTACGGCTGACTTCCTGAATGGAAACGTTTGTGAACATCGGCACTTTTGCGGAGGCGCATTCGTTCTCCAGCATGCCGAGAATGTCCTGGGCGGAGCGGTCGCAGAAAAGCTGGCCCAGAGTTTTCTCGTGATAGGGGATGTGGTGTTTTTCCACTAAGGCAATGAAATCTGCCGGCGTGTAGCGGGCGAGTGCGGACTTGGCGAAGTGCGGATTGCTGGAGATGAAATTTGCCGGCGTGCAATCGACATTGGTGAAGTTGCAGCGGCCCCCGCCGGAGATCAGGATTTTCTTGCCAGGGCGCGCGGCGCGCTCCAGCACAGCGACCCGGCGTCCCCGCTTGCCGGCTTCGATGGCGCACATCAGTCCGGCGGCGCCCGCGCCGAGGATTAGTGCATCGTATTTCTGGGGAATCATTCAGCCTTAAAGATATACGTTTCTTGAAATGCATAAAAAAGCGTTCGGGAGTTGTTGTTCCCGAACGCCAAGTGAATGAACACGATTTAGAAAAGCTTGTCAGGGAGCGGAGTGGCGTTGGCGGAAACGGCCGAACTTACCTCTGTTACCAGGAACACATCGTAGTCCCGCCGGTTCACCTGGTCGCGCCTGCCCATGGGATTCACGACCGATGTATAGCGAAACTGGTTGCCATATTGGTCTACCCGAGGAGAGGACCGATAGCGCAGCGCCAGTGAATAAATGCCAAGCGATGGCAGAGTGAACAATTCGTCCGGCTGTGAAATGCCGTCGTGGTTGGCATCCACCCAGAGCCGCAACTTATTGAATACAGTGTCGCGCGCATCGATGATGCCATCGCCGTTGCCGCCATTTTCCGGTTTGTCGAATTCGGCGAGCGCCAAATATCCATTTGGGGTTGAGGAAGCGGGCTGGTCGGTAAAATTGCCGAACAGCTCTTTTCCATCGTCGATCATACCGTTGTTATTGCGGTCCAGTGCCAGGAACCCGTTCTTTGAACCTGGTGCTGTCCAGGCAATCTGCACTGGCTGCCCGGAGCCGGAGATATCGAACATGACGCCGTCGGTCACAGCCGTCAAATGGAAACCCTCGTCGCTGGGATCAATCACGATTGGCGAGTTACCGCAGTTGCCGTTTGGGCACGGTACCCAGATCCAACTGCAAGTCACCGTACTCCACACTTGGTATTGGCTCCCGGTGGGTGGGCTTGGGGAACCTGTGGGCGTGCAGACCGGTGCTGGCGCTGTCCTGGCCCCACAAGTCGCGGTGAATGGGTACTCGTCCCACCACAATTTGACTGGAGGGAACGATACCGTCAGACCGACTCCGTTTGAGCTTCCATTAATGCCGATCGTAACATCGCAAGGAAGTATCTTCAGACAGGAACGAACAGCGACTGCCCCTTTAGCGCCGCAGGTAATAGATGGACCGTTTGAAACTGCCTGACCACTGAATTGATCAGCTCGAATCTCATGTCGATACAGCGAATTGGTAAGTTGGCCGCTCTCGTTTGGAGCGGGACCTACGCTGGCATTACATTGAACCGCGCACGCCGCACCAGGTGGCCCTTGGTAGGAACACGATGCGGCACTGACTACGGCCCAAGAATGCCTGCCATCGTTGTGCTCCTGATGATCTGGTGGAGGAGCATAGAGTTGCCCGTTGATTGTGAAGTTAAACTGAGCGCAATCCTGCGCCAACAGCCAAGTCGTCGGCATCAACAAAAGTAATAGCAGGCGTCTAATTGGCATCGGGAACTCCTTTGGCGCCGCGCCACCTTTCGCCGTTCACCGGAGTCAAGAGGCCTTTTTGCAGGTCTGCATGTCGAATGCCACAACGGGAGCCTGAGCAACACAGCTTGTCGGCCACGCAAGCTTGGTCAAACATTTCATGCGATGCTAACCAGTTTGAAAGCACGGGCGTTTCTCGCAAATGTGTTTTCAGAAATACATTCGGGTCCATTGGCTCGCTGACCGCAATGGCCAAAGCTGTTGAATCCGAAAAATTATCTTGCGGAGTAGCTGTCTCGGTTCCTTTCGCATCTTTTCCGAACAAAAAGAAGGCACGAACCGGCCCTTCACTGTGTCCTTGAAAAGAGATAGTCACGCAAAAGGTTGCATATCTTTCAAACGGACCCTCTTTGTTAAGTACGATGGCTTGTTGAAGGGTGAGGTCTGACAGAGTACGCACGGAGTCGGCGCCTAGGTCCTCTGCTGATTCCCAATGAGCTTTTGCCCAATGCCAAGATATATCGACCTGATCGTTTTCTCGGAACCCCTGATTTCCTGTATCGAACTTGAGTACTTTAGCAGGCGGCGTGGGAACGGAGATCAATTCGCCCAGCTTCTTGTTGGCGATTTGTGAGAAATCGCCGACCTCGAACGAGTCAAGCGTGAATTCAGGACTCGCCTTTGTCAGGTCCGCGGTGAAATGAGATTGGTCGAAGGCTTTAGCAGTGTACGAATCGAGTGCCGCTTTTCCAACGATGTTGACTTCGGTCATGTAGGCAACCTTTGCGTAAGCTTCACGCACGATCGCTTCCTCATGCGATGGTTGTTGACCGTAGCTCTGTGAATAAAGCGCCCAAAAGAACATGGATAAGCCCAATAGTTTTCTAATCAAGGTTGAACTCCTTAAGATGTGATTTTCTTAAAGCTGGGGCCGACTACGCGAGGGGAAACTACACCGCCAATTTACGGCCTGGGAACGAAATCTGATCGAGGGGGGACGGTTCTGTCACGAAAACCGAACAGGGACTGCTTATTCCGAAACGCTGTGCTCTTCGCTTTGGGCGCGGAGAACGCGGTCTACCGAGTAGGGGGCGCGCCGCGTGGGTTCGTCCGTAGTTGCAGGAGTTCGTTGAGACCTAAAGAGTTCAGTGGGAGCACCGTCACGTTGGACGTCGCAGTTCCGGTTACCAGGAACACATCGTAGTCCCGCCGGTTCACCTGGTCGCGCCTGCCCATGGGATTCACGACCGATGTATAGCGAAACTGGTTGCCATATTGGTCTACCCGAGGAGAGGACCGATAGCGCAGCGCCAGTGAATAAATGCCAAGCGATGGCAGAGTGAACAATTCGTCCGGCTGTGAAATGCCGTCGTGGTTGCACGCGACACTGTATTCAATAAGTTGCGGCTCTGGTGCATGCTGTTCCAGCGGCTCCGGTGTAGGTACAGGTGATAGCCCCTTGTGTGAATAGTACGTGTTTGCTCGCTTTGGTATGCTCTACATAACCAGGACTGTCTAAGGTAGGTTCGACATAAATGTGATTAAATTGCGTGCAGTCTTGCTGCGCTATCGCCCACGGCTGGACCAGACCGAGCGGGGATAACAACAAAAGACTACGCAACTTCCTAGTGATCGCTTGCATGGTTGACCTCCTCTCGTAGCTTCCACGAGGTTGCGGGAAGTGGCTTGGAACGCGCGGTTTGTAGCATGGTTGCGGTCATACCACATCGCAGTGTGGTCAGATTGCAGCACACATCGTGCTGCCACAGTGAACAAGAATCTTCAACTTGGGAGGAATCCAGCCATCGTGACACAACCGCCAAACGGCGCCTGTTAGTTTCTAGAAGGGCCGTCGGATAGAGCGGTGTACCAAGGGCAAGCGCCAGTCCATCTTGAGTCGTCGTATCGTAGGGGCTGATTATCTCCTTTCCTGTGGCATCGGTACCGAAGAGGAATAAAGCCCGATACGGCCCGGCAGTCACCCCCATATATGTAACGGTGGAGAGGAAGGCAACATATCTCGGGTATTTTTCGTACACAGGTGGAGAGGATGGTTCGTTTGCGGTAAACACCGCCGCCAACGACATTTTTTCGATTGTGGCTTTAGCTTCTGGGCTAAGCCCAGAGTTCGGACCAGGAATCCAATGTAGTTCAGCGCTAGAAAATTGTGACGGTGTTTTCATGTGTTCGTCTTGAACGCTATGGCCCGAAAAAATCGCTTTGAGTATGGAGGCGGGTTCCGGTGAGACAATCTCCGCGATCGGCGTTTGCGCGATTTCGGCTGTTTTCCCAACCACGAAATTGCCGAGATGTACCGTAACTCTGGCATCGTCGAGGTCCTTATCCATGTCGGCCTGGTCCAGCGTAGGATTCTGAAGCCGCCATGCTTGGGTTGACAAATGGTAGATCGCGTCGAGTTGTGAGGCGTAAGCCAGTCGCGCATACGCGGTTCTCACGACAATCTCTTCATGCGACATCGTTTGACCTGGGCTGTAGAGACCAAGTATGTGAATAGACATCAAGAACAGCGCAACTTTTCGAATCAAGGCATGAACTCCTGAGTGATTTCTTAAAGCTGGGGGCCGACTGGTGTGACAAGCCATCTTGAGCAACTATTCATGAAGCGCCTCTTTCGCAGAGTTCAGCGGCGTTGCTAAAGCGCGCTGCCAGTCGTCGTGAGATACTCCGCATTTGCCCGCGCTTAAACAACATAGTTCCTGTTTTCCCGTAGAGCAGTTTTGACCGAACACCTGGCTTGATCCGATCCAATCGGAAACTACCGGGGTTTTAAGAAGATGTGTCTCGAGTAATCCCTTGGGATAAATAGATTCAGTAAGCGCCAGGAAAAGAGCGTTGCCATCTGTGATGTTGTCTTGCGGCGCGACGATTCCCTGCCCTTTTGCATTGCGCCCGAAAAAAAAGGCTGCTTGATAGGGACCCACAGATTTTCCCCGAAAAGTCACGGTCGCGGAAAAAGAAGCGAAACGGTAGTACACAACGTCCGGGTAGGTCCACTGCTTACCGCTTATTTGCATGTGTTGCTGTACAGTCAGAGCAAGTACCGTTGCCATTGCGACGGCGGGGATTTGATCGGCGGGTATCCAACGTGGCCTGCCGGTCTTCCATTCTGATTGCAATCGATCGCGGTCTTGAAACGTTTGACTGCCGGATTCAATCGCCAGAATTTCCCCAGGTGGTTGTGGAGGCGGAGAAATTAGTTCCCCCCATTTCATATTGGCGATTTCGCTCACATCTCCGACCTTGAAATCTTCTAAATCAAATCGCACTTCGACATCACTCAATTGCTGGTTTAGTTTCACTGAATCCAGGGCGGACGTCGTCTTGTAGGACTTCATTGCCGCGTTACCTATGACGGTGACTTGGGTAAGGTACGACAGCTTAGCGTAGGCTGCTCGTACAACGGATTCTTCGTGACTCATACTAGATTGACTCCAGGCAGGCAAGATGAGTACACACGTTAAATACACGGGCAGAAGCTTCTTGAGTCTGATCAAGATTCGAACTCCTTTAAAGTGATTTCTTACAGCGGGGGCCGACTACCCGAAGGGAAACAAATACCGCCAATTTACAGCCTGCGGACGAAATCTGATAAAATGGGGAGTATTGTTATGAAAACCGAACAGGCGATGGTTATGACTTACTCCGAAACGCTATGTTCTTCGCTCTGAGCGCGGAGGACGCGATCCACAGAGTATGGCGCTCGGCGGGTGGGCTCATGGTAGTGGCGGACTTGCATTTCGCCCAGCAGGCCGATGGCTAACAAGTTCAGACCGGCTAGCAGCAACACCGCGGCAAAGATGGTCAACGGACCGTGTTTCGTCATGACATCTACATGACGAAGGAATTTTTCGATCACCAGCCAGCCTACGATACCGGAGCCAGAGACAATGCTCATCATTCCCGCCGTACCGAAGAAATGCAGCGGGCGAGACAGGTAGCGCAGCAGGAAGCGGATGGTCAGCAGGTCGAAGAAGACCCGGAATGTCCGCGAGATGCCGTAATGGGAGGCACCGCGCTGGCGGTTGATGTTGGAGATGGGAATCTCACAGATCGTCGCGCCATGCCAGGATGCCAACGCTGGGATGAATCGGTGCAGCTCCCCGTAAAGCGGGACCTGCTCAAGGATTTCGCGGCGATAGGCTTTGAATGTCGTTCCGAAATCGTGGATATCCACGCCGCTGAACTTGGCCATCAGCCAGTTGGCGCAGCGAGATGGAATGCGGCGGAGCCAGAAATTATCCACGCGATTTTTGCGCCAGCCACTGACAATGTCGTAGCCTTCCGCGATTTTTTCCAGGAACAACGGAATGTCGGCGGGGTCGTGCTGAAGATCGCCGTCCATGGCGATGACATATTCTCCGCGCGCGTGATCGAAGCCCGCAGCAAGGCCGGCAGTTTGGCCGAAGTTACGGCGCAGGCGGACTACTGTCACTCGACTGTCGACAGCGGCGATTTCACGGAGTAAGTGGAACGTGCGATCGGAAGAGCCGTCGTCTACCAGTACCAGTTCGAACGTCTCCCCGTTCGCCTCCATGACTGCTTTCAAGCGGTCGTAGAGGTCGGTCACGTTCTCCTGCTCATTGTGCAGGGGGACAACGATCGAATATTTTGGCACAGTGGTTCTATTATACGGATTCAAAGGCATTTTTCTACAGGTAGATTGCTTTTCACAGCACCAGGTAACGGTAAAGTACAAGCGACGAATCGAGCGCCCCTGCGAAACACGTCCGCGTCTTTCGAACTTCAGTAACCTGGGCCAGAGGGATAAGCCGGCAAATCCGGAGGCCTGGGTGGCAGCTTCTTGGGATTTGCCTGGATCTCTTTCATCACCAGTTCAATCGCCTTCTCCAGTTGCGGGTCCTGACCTTTCACCACCAGGTCGGGACGGTTTTCTACTACGATGTCTGGCTGCACGCCGTGGTTCTCGATGATCCACTGGCTGTTCAGGTCGTAGCGCGAAGCTTCCGGGCGAGTAATATAACCCCCATCCATTAAGGGAATATTTCCGCGGATGCCGCGGATGCCTCCCCAGGTGCGTTCCCCGATGAGTGGGCCGAGCTTGTAATACTTAAAGTAATAGCTGAAGAGATCGCCATCCGAGGCTGCGTAATGATTGGTTATGCATGCCATGGCCCCGTAGAAGACATTGGGCGGGACGGGGTTGCTTTCCCAATTCCGGTTCGATCCCATGCCGGCCAGCATACGGCGAAGGCGGGCGAATATCAGTTGGTCAACAAAACCTCCGCCGTTATAACGGACGTCAATAATTAACCCTTCTTTGCGAATCTGAGGGAAGTACTGTTTGACAAATTGAGACAGCCCGTCGCCTCCCATATCGGGAATGTAGATGTAGCCGACGCGTCCATGGGTGGCTGCGTCAACTTTTTTGCGATTGCTCTCGATCATATTCAGTTCGTGCAGACTGAACTCGTCCGCAATGGTCTTTACCTGCACGGTGCGTGAGCCTTCATCGGTGGGCCTGGAGTTCACCGTCAGATTCACGATTTCGTTGGCGGTGTTCGCCAGGAGTTCATACGGGTCCTGTGGCGCATGGAACGAACGCCCGTTGATCGCGAGCAGGTAGTCTCCTTCTTTTACGTTGACCCCGGGCTCGGTCAAGGGCGAGCGGGTGTCGTCCTGCCAATTTTCGCCGGGATAAATTTTCTTGATGCGGTAAGCTCCGCTGGCGTCGGCTTCGAAGTCCGCGCCCAGCAGGCCGACGTTCACTGCGGGGACATCGGGATAATCACCACCGCCCACATAGGTGTGGGAGTTCGACAGTTCGCCGATGAGTTCCCCCATGATGTAGGTCAAACTGTAGCGATCGGCCACATAGGGCAAAAGTTGCGCGTACTTATCGTGCTCCTTCTGCCAATCGACTCCGTTCATGGAAGCTTCGTAAAAGTAGTCGCGCTCCTGCCGCCAGACTTCGTCGAACATCTGCTTCCACTCCTGCGGAGGGTCCACCTCGGCGCGCATGCCGCTCAGGTTGAGCTTGCCCTCGCCGACTTTCTTCTGGCCGTCGGGCTTGGCGTCGATGATGCCGTAGCTGTGATCTTCTCCCGCATAAAGGAGCTTCGAGCCATCGAAAGAAAGGGCAAAGTGCTGGACATCCTCGATCAGGACTTTATCTTTGCGCTCTTTCAGGTCATAGGCATGGACTGCGGTAGTTTCGCCGGGAAGCGGTCCGGATAAACCTTGGACCGGAGTGCTTGCGTAGTAGATGTATCCCTTGCCGGCGTTGAAGGAGACAATGTTCGATGGAGGCATGGGGAGCGCGACCACGCGGTCCTGGATGCCGTCTAGATCGATGCCGAATTCTTTGGGTTTTTCCTTCTCTTTATCGCCATCTTTGGAGGCGGCATTGGCTTGCTTCGGTTGTTCTTTGGGCTTCTTGTCCGGCTGTTTACCGGCCTCCGGCGCGGTCAGCGCGTCGGGATTCTCTTTCTTGATTTGGGTTTCATCGCTCGGCGCCGGGAATGGCGAGGGCTCTTCCTTGCGCAGGGTCACGACATAAACACGCGTCGTCTTGGGATTGGAAAATTCGAAATCCACGTTGCCCAGGACCTCGTTGAAGTCCCGGTCGGAGAGAAAATAGAGATACTTCCCTTCCGGGTCGAACACCGCTGTGTTGCTGTTGGTCATGCTGCTGGTCACGGGAGTGATCTTGCGGTCTGCCAATGAATAGAGGTCCACCACGGAATAGTTGTTTTCCGCGTTTTCGTCGAAGGCGATCCATTTGCTGTCCGGCGACCAGGAATAATTCTGGATTTCGAAATATTTGTTCTTGGTGATCTCGACGGGTTTCTTGTCGATGATGTCCACCCACCACAAGGTCAAGTCTTTGTCCGCCCAGGCGATTTTCTTGCTGTCAGGCGACCAGACGGGTTGAAGTTTGAAACCTTTGTATCCACTGGTAATCTGCTGCTCCGCGCCCATCCCGTCCTGGGGAGCGATATAGATTTCATCTTCACCGCTGCGGTCGGAAACGTAGGCGATCCAGCGCCCATCCGGTGACCAGGCCACAAGTTTCTCGCGAATACCTGGCGTGCGCGTCAAGTCGCGAACGCTGCCCTCTTTGGCCGGGACGGTGAACACCTCCCCACGCGCGGAGAATGCCGCCCGCTTGCCATCCGGAGAAATATCGAAGTCGCTGATGTTTTTGCTGACGTTCACCCAGTGCTTCATGGTTTGTGGCCGTTCGGAGGGAAGGTAAATCGCCAACTTCTTGGCTTCCTGCGACGGAAGATCGAAGCGGTAGAGATAGCCGCCGTTTTCAAACACGATGGCGTCCGGGCCCAGGCTGGGCCACATCACGTCGAAGTCGGTAAAGCGGGTGAGCTGCGTGACTTGCTTGCTCACCATCTCATAGCGATACAGATTGAGCCGGTGTTCGGGACCGCGGTCGGAAGTGAAGTAGATCACTTCCTCATGCCACATGGGGAAGGTGTCGGTCCACTCCGTGTGGGGCAGGTCTTCGACCGTGTTGTTTTTCAAATCATAAATGGAAATGGCTTGCGCCAGGCCGCCGGTGTAGCGCTTCCAGGTGCGGAAGTTGCGGAAAATCTGGTTGTAGGCAATCTTGGTTCCGTCGGCGGAAAACGACCCCAGACCGCCTTCCGTCATGGGCAACGGCTGAGGCAATCCGCCATCCAGGCCCACGCTGTAAGGACGCTTGGTCCAGCCGTTCGCAGCGTCCCGCGTTGTGAGGAATACAATTCGCTTGCTGTCGGGGGACCAGGTAACCACCTGGTTGTGAATGCCCATGCGTTCGCGGAGTGGGGCCGCCGCGCCCTGGTAGAACGTGAGCTGCCTGGGCTGACCGCCGTCCGCGGGCATGACATACACATTGAAGTTGCCATCATATTGGCCAGTGAACGCCAGCCATTTGCCATCGGGAGAAAATTTGGGGAACAACTCGCGTCCGGGATGAGTGGTAATACGCCGGGCCACGCCGCCCTTACTGGAAACCAGCCACAGATCGCCGCCGTAGTAAAACGCGATCTTGTCGTTGTGGATGTCTGGGAAACGCAGGAGGCGTCCTTCGGGGAGGTCCTGGGCAAGGAGCGCGCATGTGGTGAACGCCAGGCACAGGGCGGCCATCGGCTTAATCAGGGACATGTAAGATTTTCTCCATGGCAAATTGGCGGCAGCTTTGGGAAACGACGACCCGGGAGCCAAGGTAACGGGGATTGCAAGCAACCTATGTTCGCAATCCTGTTGACTCAACGTCAACTAAACACCTGTACTTTGTCTTTGGACGGAAGTCGGATGAAAAGGAAAGCTTGTTTATAATCGCCTTCTAGCATAACCGGAATGTTGCAAGGAGACCCTTGGCACTCGACGACGATATTTACAGGTTGAGACTGGAGAAGCTCAAGCAGATTGCGGCCTTGGGCCAGCCGCTCTATCCCAGCCAGTACCAATTTACTCATACCATTCCACAGATTCGGGCGGAGTTTTCGGGGAAGACGACCGAGGAACTGGAGAATCCGCGCATACACGTACGCGCGGCGGGGCGGATTATGACCATTCGGTTGATGGGCAAGGCGGGCTTTGCCCATCTGCAACAGAATGGGGAGCGGCTTCAGATCTACGTGAAGAAAGATGCTGTAGGCGATAAGGGTTTTGAGCTTTACAAGCTGTTGGACATGGGCGACCACATTGGAGTGAGCGGGTATCTTTTTCGCACGCGCACGGGAGAGCTCTCGATTCACGTCGAAGAAATTACCTTCCTGTCCAAGGACCTGTTGCCTCTTCCCGAGAAATGGCATGGGCTGACCGACGTCGAACTGCGCTACCGGCAGCGGTATGTGGACTTATTTATGAATCCGGAGGTGCGCGAGGTTTTTCTGAAGCGCAGCCAGTTGGTGCAATCTCTGCGGAGTTTCTTGGGGGAGCGTGGGTTTGTTGAAGTTGAGACGCCGATGATGCAGCCGATTGCCGGAGGCGCTGTCGCACGGCCGTTTGTGACTCATCACAATACTTTGGACATGGATCTGTATCTACGGATTGCGCCTGAACTTTATTTGAAAAGACTGACAGTCGGTGCACTAGACCGGGTGTATGAGGTCAACAGCAACTTCCGCAATGAGG
>CAZETZ010000002.1:78893-88723 GCA_964514735.1 uncultured Acidobacteriaceae bacterium
GGAAGTGGGGGCGGTTGGTTCGCAGCTTCCTAGCAGTTCAGGGTTTACTCGAAGTGGAAACTCACAGGCTGCAGCCGATCGCGGGCGGCGCGGTAGCCAAGCCTTTTATTACGCATCACAACACGCTGGATATTGACCTTTTCCTGCGCATCGCCCCCGAGCTTTATCTGAAGCGGCTGACTGTGGGTGGGCTGGACCGGGTTTATGAGATCAACCGCAACTTCCGAAATGAGGGGATTTCTACCCGGCACAATCCTGAGTTCACCATGCTGGAGTTTTATCAGGCCTACGCGGACTTTCGCGATGTGATGAATTTGACTGAAGAGTTGGTCACGAATGCGGTGAAAACCGTGACCGGTGGCACGATCACAAAGTGGGGCGAACAAGACATTGACTGGGCCAATTGGCAACGCATGACCATGCGCGAAGCCATCATCCATTTTTGGCCGGAGGCGAAGGGCGCGAAACCACAGATGCCCGATTTTGCTACAGCGGAATCGGTGAAGGCTTTGGTGCAGCGGTTCAACGAGTCGAAGCCGCACATGGCTTACGATCCCAAGGAGCCTGCGGGGAAAACCATCGCCAATTTATTTGAGACGGTGGCGGAGGAGCACCTGACTCAGCCGACCATTATTTATGAGTTCCCTACCGCAATTTCCCCGCTCTCCAAGCAGAAGCCGGATGAGCCGGATTGGACCGAGCGCTGGGAAATTTACGCGGGACAGATGGAGATTGCCAATGGCTTCAGCGAGCTGAATGACCCTGTGGACCAGCGGCGGCGGTTTGAAGGGCAACTGGCGGAGCGGGAGCGAGGCGATGAAGAGGCCCATCAAATGGATGAGGACTACATTCGCGCTTTGTCCTACGGCATGCCTCCGGCCGGAGGGGTTGGAGTCGGGGTGGACCGGCTTTGCATGTTGATCACGAATTCGCAGAGCATTCGTGAAGTAATCCTGTTTCCTTTGCTGAGGCCGGAAAAAGCATCAACTACAGAGGACACAGAGTCACACTGAGAAAACCACGGAGGAAGTCCTCTGTGAAACTCCGTGCTACCTCAGTGCTCCTCTGTGGTAAAGATTTTGATTTGGGGAACCATTATGTGCAGAAATATTAAAAATCTTTTCAACTTTGATCCGCCGGTCACGGAGGACGAAGTGCGGGCGGCTTCGCTGCAATTTGTCCGGAAGATCAGCGGGTTTAACAAGCCGTCCAAAGCGAATGAAGCCGCGTTTCAGGCGGCCATCAACGACATCGCAGGCATTTCGTCCCGTTTTCTTCGCTTGCTTGAGACCAGCGCTCCACCCAAAAACCGTGAGGAAGAGGCCGCCAAGGCCAGGGCCCGCGCCGCGGAGAGATTCGGGACATAGTTAGAGTCCTACTCGAACCTTACTATGCACTAGAAACAGTGCACACGCCCGCCTAGACTCTCCCTAGTTTGTTTCGTTTCCTTTGCGGCGCTATCGTAACGTCCTGTACGCCTCCGTGGACGCTGGGTCGATAGCGCTTTGCTTATTCAGCCAGCAGTTTTCTCCGACCATGCCCAGGCTGTGGTCACGATTTGTTCGAGTGAACGTTTGGCCTTCCAATTGAGCAGCTTTTCGGCGCGGGATGGGTCAGCCACCAGCCGAGAGGGATCTCCAGGACGGCGCGCGGTTTCCCTGGCTGGGACTTTCTTGCCCGAAGATTTTTCCACCGCTGAAATCACTTCGCGGACAGAGTAGCCCTGCCCCGTCCCTAGATTCATTACCGTAGACTCGCCCTTCTCAAGATATTCCAGGCCGAGCACGTGCGCCTCGGCCAGATCGTTCACATGGATGTAATCGCGGATGCAAGTGCCGTCAGGCGTCGGGTAGTCTGTCCCAAATATTTCCAACGCTTTGCGTTTACCGCGGATGGCTTCAAAGGCGACGGGAATCAGGTGAGTCTCGGGTTCATGAAGCTCGCCGATCGTTCCGCCTTCGTCGGCACCGGCAGCGTTGAAGTAGCGGAAACTTACGTAGCGGAATCCGTAGGCGCGGGCGTAGGACTCCAGCGCATACTCAAAGGCCAGTTTCGTTGCCCCGTAGGGATTCACCGGGTTGCGGAGCGTGTCTTCTGTGATGGGAACTTTGTCCGGTATGCCGTAGACCGCGCAGGTGGAAGAGAAAATAAATTTCTGGATTTTTGCCTCGACCACTGCATCGAGCAACTTGATTCCAGTGAGAACGTTGTTATGAAAATATTTTTGCGGGTTGGTGCCGGACTCTCCTACATAGGCATGGGCTGCAAAGTGCATGACGGCATCCACTCGCGCCAGCACAGGCTTGAGTTTGCCGGGGTCGGCCAGGTCTGCATTCACGAACTCAAAGCCGTCGGCCAACGTTTTGTGTCCCGTGGACAGGTTGTCATAGATGATGACCTCATAGCCTTTGCGCTTCAGGGCGTGGGCTGCGTGACTGCCGATGTATCCTGCGCCTCCGGTAACTAGAACGGGCAATTTCTTAGCCTCCTGCGGTGAATGTGAGCATCCATCATAGCGTCAAAAAGCGAGATTAGTGATGCGGCACCGGTAAGACCTGGGATTTGAACCCGATGTGCATGACCTTTCGTGTGTTCCCCTGGTTACCTTGAATGTGCGCGCATAATGTGCCGATAATTCAAAAATGCGGATTCTAGTGGTTGAAGACTCGGCCATTGATCGGCGTAAAGTCGGCGGCTACCTCAAAGACTGGGGTCTCGACCATATCATTGTCGGCACCGGCACCGAAGCCGTGGAAATTTTGGCCCGGCCTGATCCGCCGACCATGGCGCTGCTCGACTGGATGGTTCCGGAGATCGACGGGATTGAACTTTGCCGGCGCATTCGCGCGCTTGGAGTTACGGGAAGCTATATCTACACCGTGATGCTGACCTCAAGAAACCGCAAACAGGATTTGCTGACCGCCATGGAAGCCGGCGCGGACGATTATTTATCGAAGCCGGTCAACGCCGATGAATTACGGGCGCGCATTCTGGCCGGCAAAAGAATTTTGGATTTGCAGCAATCGCTGAAGTTTGCGGCAAGCCACGATGCGCTTACGGGGCTGTTGAACCGCGCGGAAATCCTGGAGGCCTTGCACAGAGAGTTTTCCCGCAGTTGCCGTGAAGGACGTCCCGCTGCCCTCATTTTGGCCGACATCGACCACTTTAAACGGACCAACGATTCCATGGGACATCATACCGGGGACATCGTCCTCAAAGAAGTCGCGCGCCGATTGAAGATGGATTTGCGGGACTATGACATGGTGGGACGGTACGGGGGCGAAGAATTTCTTCTGATCTTGCCGGGATGTGACTTGAGGGTCGGGGTACGCCGGGCGAATGAGATTCGAGCGCTGGTTTCCAAGGGTCCTATTGTTACGCCCCTGGGTACGTCGACTCCCACTGTCAGCATGGGCGTGACGGTGATGTCCTCGGGGGACGACCATACGATTGCTGACTTGTTGCAACAAGCCGATGTGGCCATGTATCAGGCCAAAAAGAACGGCCGGAACCGGGTAGAGGTCTTTGCCAGTTCCGCCAAAGCGGCTTTCAAGTAACCCCAACCGGACTTGGAGGACCGGGAAGTCAGTCGCCTTTTTTCTCCACCGGTCTCGCGGGTGTCCCATCCGCTTTCACATAATGAGCAAACCAGCTCAGGTCACGTTCCAGCCTGTCTTTAATATGCGAGGGCGCTTTAAACTGGTGATACTCGCCGGGATAAACCACCAATTCAGTCTCCCGTCCCAAAGCTTTTAGAGCCTGATACATCTGTTCTCCTCCCAGGATGGGGACGTTCCAGTCCACGTCGCCTCCCATAAACATGACCGGGGTGGTAATGTCCGAGACCCGGTAGAACATGGAAAGCTTGTCCCACGTGGGGCGATTTGCCTTCTCCCAAGGGTGGCCTAACTCGTAGTCGTAGTCGCGTGTGTAGGGGTCATGACCGTACAGAGACGTGAATAACGACGCGCCTGCCCCGGAGATGGCGGCTTTGAAACGATGGGTTTGAGCAATGATGAAGTCGGTGGAGATGCCGCCGTAGGACCACCCGAAGACGCCTAGCTTATCGGGATCGGCGAAGCCCTGGGCGATCGCATAGTCCACTATCGCCATGTCATCCTGAAAATCCTTGTTCCCCCAGTCGGCCTGGATGGCATAGGCGTAGGCCTGTCCCTGGCCGGTAGAACCGCGTGGATTGGGAAGCAAAACCACATATCCGTTGGCGGCCATGAGCTGGGCAAGATGGAAGTATTCCGCATAGTAAGACCAGACCGGACCCCCATGCGGGCGGAGCAAGGTGGGATATTTCTTTCCCGAAGTGTAGTCGAGCGGTTTGTACAGATACCCTGTCACCATGGTTCCGTCATGGCTTTTGAACTTTATATACTCCGGCACGACGAGGCGGACCTGCTTCATGAAATCGTCGTTGGTGTGAGAGACGCGTGTGATCTGGCCTCCAGGAACCGTGAATATTTCGCTGGGAACATCCGGAGTGGTGATTTGCGCCGCGATCTCTCCAGACTTGGACATCGAATAGTCGTACAGCATCAAACGGCCACCGATGATGCGCGTGACTTCGCCTCCCGCCGCCGGAACACTGCACAGGTTTTGCGTGCCGTCGTCATCCGCGATGAAGTAGATATCCTTACCGTCGGGAGTAAAACGCGGCTGGCTCGACATGCGGTCGAAAGCGCCGGTCAATACCTTAGCTTCACCGCCCAAGGCCGGCGAAACCGCTATGTGGTGGGTGGCATAAAGGTACAGCTTTGGATCCAGTTGAGTGATGTAGGCGATCCACTTGCCATCGGGCGACCAGGACGGCGATTCGTCCTCGCCGGGGTTGGTCGTGACTTGGGTCAGGTGTGCGCCTTTATCGGTATTGTCAGCAGACACCACCCAGATGTTGCTGTCCGGCGTGCGGTCGGGATCTGGCAGCGTGCGGTTGCTGTTGAATGCGATCCGCTTGCCATCGGGCGACCACGCTGGGTTTTCGTCGTCATAGTCACCGGAGGTGATTTGCGTGGTGCCTTTGCCGGCAATCTCGAAGACATACAGATGATTGCGGCGGCGGTCTAAATACCCGACTTCATCTTCTTTGAAGTGGTACCGGTCCACGACGATGGGCCGAGGCTGGTGTTCTTCTTTCTTCTTGCCGCCGCTGTCGTCTGGGTCGCGCTTCGTGTTGGCATCTTCTTTTTCGTCGGCGGATGGATCTTTCAACACCAGCACCAGCCGCTGGCTGTCAGGGGACCAGGCGAAGTCGCTCACGTCCTGAATCGTGTCGGTGAGCTTTTGCGCTTCCCCGCCGCGGCGATCCAGCAACCAGATTTGTGTTTTGCCCTGGTTGCGCGCGGAGAGAAACGCCAGGTACTTGCCGTCCGGGCTCCAGCGCGGATGAGTCGAGGAATTCCCCTCCGCGGTCATGGGGACCGCGTCACCGCCCGCGGACGGCACCATCCAGATGCGGGTTTCGTTTTTGTCTTCTTTTAGCCGCGCGGTTTCCACGGTGTAGGCAATCCACCCGCCGTCCGCGCTGATTTGCGGGTCGGCAACCTCTTTGACCTGGAAATAGTCGTCTACTGTAATGGGTCGAGAAGTCAAAGTTTGGCTGAACGCGCCGGTGCTCAGAATCAAGACAAATTCAAGTACACAAAGAACGCAGGGCTTCATTCGCATGACTCCGAGTCAAAGACTTTTCAAGCGGCTGCGGCTGAGATTAGCATAGTGCCGCAGTGGGAGTTCTCCGCATCCTCCGCGTGCTTTTCTCCGCGTTCCCGGCGTTAAAGATTTGGCTTTGGACTTTGTCTCCGCGAACCCCAAAATCTTTACCGCAGAGTTCGCTGAGAAAATTGCGCGGAGGTCGCGGAGAATTTACTGGAGGCCGTCTCATAATGAACCGGAAGGGTAAACTGCTCGGCCCTCGGGGGCTGAACCCTATCGTAAGGCGATTAAAACTCGACGGCTTTAACTACCTGGGTAGCATCCTCGAGAGTCGTGACGGTTTGCCCCATGGCGCGAAATATCAATTCCAGCATTTAGCGGCACGCTTGAAGGCATGCCCGGACACGATCCGGTTATTTCACTTAATCGGCTTCCCTGCCAGCCGTAGATAGCCGATTCAATCCCAACAAGAACGCTTGCAAAAAGCAAAAGGCGATCCGCAGCGCGGATCGCCTTTTTCCAAAGTTGCGAAGCTTAGACCGCTTTTACGTTCTCGGCCTGGAAGCCCTTCGGTCCCTTTACTACATCAAACTGCACTTGTTGACCCTCTTGCAGGCTGCGGAAGCCGCCGGCCTGAATGGCTGAGAAGTGCACAAAAACATCTTCGCCCGACTGACGGCTGATAAAGCCGAAGCCCTTGGCATCGTTGAACCACTTTACTGTTCCTGTTTCCATGGTGTTGATTTGTTCCTTGTTTTGTAAATTTACGCTGGAGGGAGTCGGAAGAACTTTGCAGATACTGGCTTGTAAGGCGCGGGCTGCTCACGACCGATTCGGTCTAACGTACGAAGGCTATCGTACCTCTAACCCCACCACATCGGCAAGTGGAAAGAGACCAGCCGAAGTTAAACCCTTTGTTTTCATAGTAGACTATGGATTTTATCGAATAAAAGGTAAAATGAATTCAGCCATAGTTGAGCCAATTAGCTGCCCCGCGCAGCGGTTGACCTAAAGCTCAAATACATACCTTCCAGCCAGGTTGCGAGTAATGCAATCGAGTACTTAAGCCGCGCCGGGATGGGTGTGTGCTTCGAGCTTGGCGCCAATTTAAGGAGCTAAAAAAATGTCTCGCATTAACGGCGACAAAGCCAGATATCACCGCAGACGTAAAACCAAGATTGCCCGCCGGATCACGCAAAAACAGCTGTACAAAGAGCTGACCGAAGCGGTCAACTCGGCGTCGTCCGCAGCCGCGAAGAAAACCAAAGCGGCCTAATAAATTGCCGCTGTGCGTGGCCCAGAGCGGGCCACAAAAACCGTCCTACAGGAGGAGATCTATGCCAGCAGGCCGAGCGACATTTAATAAGCGTCAAAAAGAACAACAACGTCAACAGAAACAACGCGACAAAGCCGAGCGCCGGATGCAACGCAAATCCGAAGAACCAGAAAACGCCGTGGATGAGATGGCGGAAATGCGGCGGCTGGCGGAAGAGCAGGCCGCGCTGTTTCGCATTGGGGATGAGGCGGGTCCGGTGTAACAGTATTTAGCACGCAGGGGCGGACGCCCTCGTCTGCCCCGAGAGCTTTGATTCTTTCCTTCCAAAACAAATTAAGAGTTGTCATCCTGAGCGGAACAATGCTTCACGAAGTGAAGCATTGTGGAGTCGAAGGACCCCTATAAATTAATCCTGTTGTTGGCGCTTCAGGGAATTCTCAAGCTGTTATCACTGCGCCAAGTCCAGCTCACGATGAAAGTGCCTTGCGTCGCCCCAATTGAAGTTTGATTCCTAGGGGTCCTTCGACTTCATTTGTTCGCAGGCTTCGCCAGCGAACAAATTACGCTCAGGATGACAGAGGGTTCGTATCAGGATAGCGACGCTGGACCTCAGTATTGCGTAACAACCAAGCCTGAAATCATTCGAAAATGACGGACATTCTTTGTCAGAATGCCATAGCCTAATTCCAAAGCCGTCACTCCGATTAGCAAATCAACCAGAGGCACGACGACTCCACGACTTTTATTTTTACCATCAATTTCTCCCGCGCGAATAGCAATTGCAGCACTGATTGGATGAATGGGAAGCCCACGCATTAGATCTTCGATGAACCTCGTACGTGTGGCTTTACGAACAGCATTATCCACACGTGCGGCGCCGTGTGCTAGTTCAGTCAAGGTTACGACTGAGATGGCAATGTCGGTGTCGCCAACCTTAGTTGCTAAGCTGCAAGAGATTGTCTGGCATTGTTGCCGGTACGCTCGGCTGCGATCAGGACACTTGAATCGAGAATCAATCCCATGAGGGTGGATCAAGCGGCTCGCGATGGCGGCCTCAACATCTTTGGCAAAATCGGCATCAATAGTCGCATCCGAATTTTCTGGCAACAATGCCATGCTCTCAGAAATTGTCCGTCGCTCCGGTTCGGCGGCATGGATAATCGCCACCGGGCGGGCATCCTTTTCGATAATCACTTCCGCGCCCGCGCGCACCCGTATCAGAATGTCCGCGAAATCGCGGGCGGCTTCGGCTTCGGTGACGTGGATTACGGTCTTGGCCATGAGCGGATTATACCGCTTAAGTATTCAGCCCTATCGTAAGAACATAAAACTCGACGGCTTTGAAGCCGCAGGGGCTGTGTCGTCGATAGTCGCGGCCCCTTGCGCCCCAAGGACGCCAAAATCTTGATTGCCGAATTCAACGGCACGCCTAAAGCCGCTGCCGTTCCAGATGATCCCGGACGAACGCGCCCAAAGGGCGCAACTATTGCTGCGTTTAAGCCTCTTGTTGGGGAGGGCACGAGTTCGTGCCGCAAAAGCTTTATTAATTGATTTGCGCTTTAGCGCCTGAGGTACCAATCGGCAGAGCTAGCGGGCTGCCAGTCCAACATGCCAGTCAACCCACAAACTCCACAACCCACCCAAGACCAGCACAATTCCTGCAACATAAAAGACAACACGCGCAAAACGCTGATTGGGGAAAGGCTTGTCAGAACGATAATAAGTAAACTCCATGTTCGGATTCCGCAGAGCATAACGAGGAAAATAATCCCATGCCAAGCATGACGACGTGCTGGATGCTGACCGGCATTGTCCTTCACTCTCACCGTAGATGATCCGCGATGCCTAAGTCGAGTATCAAGTTACGGCGGTGTTCGACAGGAAAAGTAACCCATCCGAGCCTGCGCGGAATTTCGGAATGGCAAATGGCGAAAACAAAAGTGGCGTGCGAGCCGCCCGCCACACTCAACTAACTAGCCACTAATCACTAGCCACTAACTACTGTTGTTTAATATTCACCGGGTTCAAAAACGGCATGTGGCCGTCACCGTGTTCGCACTTCGCCGTTCGCGATAGAGCGCCCGATCCAAGCGAACACGAATAGCGCCAATCCGCCGATCCATGCGCCCAGACTGAATGTTTGCGAAAAGCGAAGCGCGATCACCACGCCTGTAGCCATCAGAATTCCCGCGAGAAACAGGAACATGCGCATCCCATACAGGGAACAAAACGGTAAATAATGCGCACCCACAAGCACCATCAGCGCCGGGAAAAACCAGTTCAAGTTGTAGAGGCTTACCGGCACTAGAAGCAGCATTGAAAACGGCAGCACAAACGCAACCTGCATGCCCAGGCTATTGAACGAATTCTCTTGGCTCACGGACGCGCGACGGCCCGACAAAGTAAGCAACATTTGCGTGAGCGGAAAAATGAAAAATCCCCCAATGACAACGGTCAGGACAGAGGCTTTCGGCGTAATCCATGTGCCCAACGCGGCGGACACCAACCAGATGACGGACGTGACAAGCTGTCCGTAGAAACCGCCAATGTAGACAGATCGGACTTCGCGTTGAGCGTCATGGATTTCCATTCTGATCTCTGGAATTTTTCAATCTACTGCTGCTTAATATTCACCGGATTCAAAAACGGCATGTGGCTGCGCAATTCCGCGCCGACTTTTTCCAGCAACTGCTCCTGCTCTTCTTTGCGGTGCTTACTGAACCACGGACGCCCTGTTTGGTTCTCTTTGATCCAGCCCTTGGCGTAGGTGCCATCCTGGATTTCTTTCAGCATTTGCTTCATGGCTTTGCGGGTTTCGTCGGTAACTACGCGCGGGCCTCCGGTGTAGTCGCGGTGCTAGGCGGTGTCGCTGACCGCGTTGCGGATGTTGTGG
>CAZETZ010000002.1:88733-112131 GCA_964514735.1 uncultured Acidobacteriaceae bacterium
TGGCTGCTGGGTGTGTCGCATCGCTGTGAACCTTGGCCTGGCTTTTTTGTTCTCGTCGATCCAGGCCTGCGCCCAGTGCCCGGACCGGATGTCGTCGAGAATTTGCTGCATCGCCTTCTTCGTCTCTTGCGTCACGATGCGCGGGCCGGCGGTGTAGTCGCCCTGCTCGGCGGTGTCGCTGACCGAGTAGCGCATGTAGTTGAGGCCGCCGCGATACATCAGATCCACGATCAGCTTGAGTTCGTGCATGCACTCGAAGTAGGCGATCTCGGGCTGATAGCCGGCGTCAACCAGGGTTTGGAATCCGGCTTTCACCAGGGCGCTCGCACCTCCGCAGAGCACGGCTTGTTCGCCGAACAAGTCGGTCTCCGTTTCCTCGGCGAAAGTGGTTTCAATGACTCCGGCGCGGGTGTTGCCCAAGCCTTTCGCGTAGGACAGGGCTTGCTGCTTGGCTTTTCCGGATGCGTCTTGATGAACAGCGATCAGGGCGGGCACGCCTCCGCCTTCGACGAACACTTCGCGCACGCGGTGGCCCGGGGACTTCGGCGCGATCATGCTCACGTCCACATCTTTCGGCGGAACGATGGTGCCGAAGCGGATGTTGAATCCGTGGGCGAACATCAGCGTCTTCCCTGCTTTGAGGTGCGGTTCGATGTCGCGCTTGTAGACTTCGGCCTGAGTGGTGTCTGGAATCAAAATCATGATCACGTCCGCCCACTTGGAAGCTTCGGCCACGTCGGTGACTTTGAGTCCGGCAGCTTCGGCCTTGGCTTTGGAGGCGCTGCCGGCATGGAGACCTACGCGGACATCTACTCCGCTGTCTTTTAGATTGAGGGCGTGGGCGTGGCCTTGCGAGCCGTATCCGATGATGGCGACTTTTTTGCCTTGGATCAGAGAAATATCTGCGTCTGCGTCGTGGTAAAGCTTTGCCATGGAGAAACCCTTTCGATTTGGTAATTTTGTAATCGGGTAATTTGGTAATTTAACGCGCAGCATTTTTCGGGTTTTAAATTACAAAATTACCCGATTACCAAATTACAAATTTGTTCTAAACGGAATAGGAAACGTTGCCGTCTTCTATTACGTCGGGGCCGGCCGGCTTTGCGTCGGTGGAGAGCTTGGCTCCGCGGCGCATGGCTACGATTCCGGTGCGCACTACTTCGAGCAAGCCATAAGGCTTCAGCACTTCCAGCAAACCGTCGATTTTATCTTCGTCGCCTGTGATTTCGATGGTCAAAGATTCTGGCGCTACATCCACGACCCGGGCCCGGAACACGTTGGCCAGTTCCAGCACGTGGGAACGAGACTCGTTCGGCGCTCCTACTTTGATCAACGCCAGATCGCGAGTGATGGCAGCTTCGTTGGTTACGTCGTCAACGCGCAGCACGTTGATCAATTTATAGACGTTGGCCACCACGCGGCGCGCTTGGTCGTCGTCCGCTTCCACCACAATGGTCATGCGGGAGACGTCCGGCTTTTCCGTGCGGCCGACGGTGAGCGAATCGATGTTGAAGCTGCGGCGGCGGAATAGGGAGACTACCCGGTTCAGGACTCCGGGTTTGTTTTCGACGTAAACAACTAAAGTATGGAGCATAAGTACCTCGGGGGCTAAAGCCCCTCAAATTTTTCTGTTCTTTATCGCAGCGCTTAAGCGCTGCGCCACCCAAAAGCTTTCACTGGCGGGCGAGCCGCCCGCCACCACACAACCTCTTTCGAAACCTACTCGTCGTCGCCGGTTTCCATCAATGGATTGGGGCGGCGGATCATTTCGTGCAGTGATGCGCCAGCAGCCACCATTGGATAAACCGTGTCTTCTTTTTCCACTTGGAAATCAATCAGCACGGGGCCGTTGTGTTCGCGGGCCGCTTGTACCGTCGGAATCACCTCACTGCGGCGCTTCACTGCATAGCTCTTGATTCCGTATGCCTCGCCCAACTTCACGAAATCAGGGCTGATGAGTGGCGTGGCTTCGTAATTCTTGTCGTAGAAGAACTCCTGCCACTGGCGAACCATGCCCAAAAATCCATTATTAATGATGGCGATATTGATCTTAAGTTTTTCTTGAACAATCGTCGCCAACTCGCACATAGTCATCTGAAAACCACCATCCCCTGGCATCACCCAAACATCTGCTTCCGGACGCGCCACTTTCGCCCCAATCCCCGCAGGCAATGCGAAACCCATAGTCCCCAGCCCACCCGAAGTAATCAAAGACCGCGGAGTCTCATGCTTGTAATACTGCGCTTCCCACATTTGATGTTGGCCGACGTCGGTGACTACGATGGAGTCGCTGTGACGGGTTTCGTGCCAGAGATCGTTGATCACGTGAGCGGCGTAGAGATGGCCGCTGTCGGGGAGATTTTGAATGTCGCGGACTGCGGAGTCGCCTTTGAGTTCAGCGATGCGAGCTGTCCATTCGCGGCGGCCGGAAGCTTCCACGTGCGGCAGTAATTCCTTGAGAATCTTGCGCAAATCGCCAACTAGTGGAACGTCTACTTTAATGTTTTTGTTGATCTCGGCGGGGTCAATCTCGACGTGAATTTTCTTAGAATTCAGAGCGTAGGTTTTGACGTTGCCGGTCACGCGATCATCGAACCTCATGCCGAAGGCGAGAAGAAGGTCGGCTTCCTGAATGGCGGTGTTGACCCAGGCTTCGCCGTGCATGCCCATCATGCCTAGGTTGAGATGATGAGATGCAGGCATTCCACCGAGACCAAGTAGAGTCATGGCCACGGGAACCGAGGCGCGCTCGGCAAACATTTGTAATTCCATCTCCGCGCCGGAAACGATGACGCCGTGACCTGCGAGGATTAGCGGCCGCTGGGCATTCTTGATCAACTCAATCGCCTTCCCATATTCCGCTTTTGCAGGCGAGAGATCGGGACGATAGCCGCGCATTTTGGGAGCGGCGGCGTCCCAGTCGAACTCGGCTGAGCTCTGTTGGGCATCTTTCGTGATGTCGATCAACACAGGACCCGGGCGTCCTGACTTTGCAACGTAGAAAGCTTCACGGACAACATGCGCCACTTCATCGGCCCGGGTGATCAGGTAATTGTGCTTGGTGATGGGGAGTGTGACGCCGGTGATGTCAGTCTCCTGGAAGGCGTCAGAGCCTAACAACTTGCTGCCCACCTGGCCGGTGATGCAGACGATGGGAGAGGAATCCATCATGGCGGTGGCGATGCCAGTGACCATGTTGGTGGCACCCGGACCGGAGGTCGCGACCGCCACGCCCACGCCGCCTGTGGCTCGTGCGAAACCGTCGGCCATGTGGGTGGCTCCCTGCTCGTGGCGCACCAGGATGTGGTGGATTTTACTGTGCTTGAGCGCATCGTAGGCCGGGAGGATTGCGCCCCCGGGATAGCCAAAGATGGTGTGGACGCCTTCTCGCTCCAGGCACTCCCACAGGATTCGTGATCCGTTTAACGTCTTTTTTTCGCTGGCCATAATTCCTCTTTAAAATTGCAGTTTTAATCACCGGCTGAACACCAGGTTCGCTCGGGATGACAGTGTTTTATTAACTATTCAGTCTACGGCAATTGCCCCCTACTTAGGCTTACCTCACTGAATTCCTCCCTAACGTACAAAACCCACCTCGCCAGTACCTCTGGCAGGTGGGTTTTGGGAGCTTGTTTATTTCTATTTCAGCTCTTTATTCCATCCCGACCGAGGTGGCGGAGACACGTACTCGTACGCTTACAACACTTACTACTACGCGTACTCGCAGGGTCTCGCTCATTTCACTCGCTCTTGGATGTATCGCTGACCGGGTATAACTTTAGCTTGGACTGGTCCGAGTGTCAAGATTTGGTTTACCGAAGTTTGGATACGCCCCATCGGGATGGCCGATTTGCGCTATCGGCGGACCGGGAAATGATAGTAGACGTCCTGTTTGGAAGCGATGGCGTCGCCGTCGCGCAGGGCGGGGAGAAAGCGCCAGTCCTCCAGTGCAGCCAGGACTTTACGGTCAATCGCGGGATTCAGGCTTTGCAGCACGGTTTTCTGGGTAATATTCCCCCGCTCGTCAATTGTGACCTCCACAATGATGTTGCCTTCCCGTACCCCTGCCAGATCGTACTCGTTCACCGCCGGCTCCGAGCCAGACACGCGAATGGCGGGGCGGACTTCCGTGCCGTCGGATTGGCCGTAGGAGAGTGAACCGTAGAGTGAGCCGGCTGGAGGCTGGTTGGTGGGCGCGGACTCGGCTTCGTGCAGTTCCTGCGGTGCGCGGGCCAAAACCGGATGCTTGCGGATTACCTTTTTGTTCGCGGGAGGCGCGGGCAGGAACAGACGGCGATTCTCTTCCGTGTTGAGTTCTTGCGCAAGGGCGGAAGATGCGTTTTGAGAAGGCAGGTCCAGGTAAACCGTCGAGGCGCCGTTCTTCCCCGCAAGGGTCGTAGACGGCTTTACAAAGATTGGGGCCGTTGGATAGAGCATCCACGCGGCAAGCAAGCCGTGCAGCAGCAGAGAAATATAAAGCCCGACGCGACGCGAAGGGTTCGCGTCAACCGAGGGAAAGATGTCCAATTCCGATCGAGGCTTCACTCACATCCCCAAGCACCAATACGATTCTAATTTTGACGTATCTCAAGCACCAAGGAAAGCCGCTTTAGAGGGCCCTCAGCCAAAACAGCCCCTAAAGAAACTGTTGATTCCGTCGATTTCCTACATGGCCTACCATGCCTCCCGCGGACGATAAACCCGTGCCCTCGGAACAGCACCCCCAAGTATTACTGGGGAAAGGAGATATTCCGACTAGCAGCCATCTGCAAGCGTTGTTGTCCAAAATTGGGTACCGGATCACCGTGGCCAACGACGGCTTCGACGCCCGCAGAATACTTTTGGGCGAAGATGCGCCTCAGTTGGCCATTCTCGATGCCAACATGGAGGGCATTTCCGCCCTGGATCTGTGTCGCGAACTGCGCGGGCTTCGGCGGCAGCATTTCACCTACATCATCGTCCTGGCCCGCTGGAATGAGCAAGTCGACCGGAGCGCCACACTGGAAGCTGGGGCGGACGATTACCTGCATAGCCCCGTGGATGTGCGGGAGTTACAACTTCGATTGGAAAAAGGGTCGCAAGTCATCCTGGCGCGCGCCTTGCAGCGCAGCGAGGCCTTTTTGCGGGCCATCACCAGCAACGTAAATGATTTGATCTTCGTATTGAACGACGAGAATAAGTGGAGATACGCCAACCCCTCCCATCGAGATTATCTGGGTCGTGAACCGGCTGAATTAGAAGGCAGCGAAGTTACGTCACTGGTCCATCCCGAGG
This sequence comes from uncultured Acidobacteriaceae bacterium, assembly GCA_964514735.1. Taxonomy (GTDB): domain Bacteria; phylum Acidobacteriota; class Terriglobia; order Terriglobales; family Acidobacteriaceae; genus CAWBXL01. Next base: position 94,008 of record CAZETZ010000002.1, read on the forward strand.
ACCGCGCACAGATCGAGAGGACAATCGACGAAGTGGTCCACAGCGGCATGCCAATCACCATTAAACTGCGCTTGTGCCATAAGAACGGGACGTGGCGTCACGTTGAGGCCCATCATGCCTTGATGCGGAACCCTTCAGGCGATGCCGACGGGGTGGTGGTGGTGGCCCGGCCGATTGACGACCGCATTTTGGCCGAGCAGAAGTTGCAGGCCGCCTATTCCGAAACCGAATTGTTTTTCCAGTCCATTCCTTCCATCCTGATCGGTCTGGACAGTGAAGGAAAGATCACGCGCTGGAACCAAACCGCGGCCAAAAGCCTGGGCGCGTCTTCCCAGAGCGTCGTCGGGCGGCCTATCTACGATTGCGGCATCGAATGGGTGCATCCCGGGATCAAGAACGAAGTAGAACGCTGGTTACAGACCGAAAACGCCTACCGGTGCGAGAACCTCACGATTCTGAGGGAGGGAAAAGCGCGCTTTCTGGGACTGAACGTGCGGCGGCTGCCTCCATTGCATGACAATGCCGGAGCTTCTTTTATCGTGGTGGGCGCGGACATTACGGAGCGTAAGGGTCTCGAAGATCAGTTACGCCAGGCGCAAAAGTTAGAGGCCATCGGCCAGCTCTCGGCCGGCGTGGCCCATGAGATCAATACCCCTACGCAATATGTAAGCGACAACGTCCGCTTCCTCAAAGATTCCTGGCAGGACCTGGCCAATTTGATGCAAGTGGGCCAGGACCTGCGCAACGCAGTGTCGCAGGGGCCGGTCGCCGCGGAAGTCCTGGCTGAGTTCGATGAACTCAGTAAAAAAGCCGACATGGAATACATGCTGAAAGAAATTCCCAGCGCGATTGACCAATCGCAGGAAGGACTGCAACGCATCGCGCATATTGTGCGCGCGATCAAGGAGTTCTCGCACCCCGGCTCCACCGAGAAAAAAGGCGTCGACCTGAACAAGGCCATAGAAACCACCATTACCGTGGCGCGCAACGAATGGAAATATGTGGCCGATCTCGAGGCCCAGTTCGACCCTGAACTGGGCTTAGTTCCCTGCCTGTCCAGCGAACTGAATCAGGTGGTATTGAACCTGATTGTGAATGCAACCCACGCCATTGCCGATCGAATCAGTGCGGATTCCGGGGAAAAGGGGAAAATCACCATCACGACCCGGCGAAGCGTGCCCTGGGCGGAAATCGACATTCAGGACACCGGACAGGGGATTCCCGAAGAAATTCGATCACGGGTCTTCGAACCCTTTTTTACCACCAAGGAAGTGGGCAAAGGCACCGGGCAAGGACTGGCGCTGGCCCATTCCGTGGTGGTGAACCTTCATCAGGGACAGATTTGGTTTGACAGCAAGCTGGGGGTGGGGACCACGTTTCACATACGGATCCCGTTGGAAGCTGCCATGGCAGCCGCCGCTACGACCCAGTAGAGTTTGGCCGGAAAATAAGAAGCGTCCCAAAATCCTTTCGGATTTTGAGACGCCCGAACAGCCCTCCCCCGAAGTCTGCTCACAGACACCTTACGATTAACCCAGGTCCCGCGTAAATCCCACGAAAGTGCCAGTTCCCTGGCACGAGGGGGCTACAGGGGTTGCTGGAGGCGAGATTCCCGCACCAATACGCTTTTTCGTCAAGGACTTAGGAAAATCCCAAGTAATCAAAACGCCGGGTTACGCTCGTAACCCACTGGCTATGGTTAGCAATTGATTCTGCCGCCGTTCCTCCTTAGATTTCAAAGCAGGGGGAAGTATGAAGGATATCTTTGAGGTTCTGCGCAGCAAGCAGGCACAACAGGCAAAATTGGCCAAGGAAATCGAGCTGTTGCAGCAGGCGGCCGACAAACTCCGCGAGGTCGCTCATCTGATGGGCGACGCTGCGGAAGACGATGGCAGTGTGCTGGGCGAAGTGGACGAAGCCCCTGAGACCATGGCCGCAAAAGCCTCCGCCCAAGGTGGGGCGAAGCCGGGAAAGTCCGCTCCCCGCTGGCCCTGATCCGAAAGAAAGAGCTAATCCCCAGCCCGGGGTTTTATGAGTTTTCAGGCCCTTTTGGTTGTCACCAGAGACGACGCAACGGTAACGCCGCTTAAGCAGGTCTTGACCGGCTTCGGCCTTAGTGTGCAGGTGTGCAGTCACTCCAGCGCCTTGGGACGGATGAAAGGGCAGAAGTTCGAAGCGGTCGTGGTGGATTTCGACGATCCCGCATCGGCTACTTTAATTCTCCAGCACGCTTACCAGGCAAGTTCGGGCACCAGTGCCATCACCGCGGCTTTACTCAGCGACAAGACCAAAGTGCGCATCGCCTTTCGTGCCGGGGCGAATTTTGTTCTGTACAAACCCATTAGCGCAGAGCAAGCGGAGATCAGCTTGCGGGCCGCGATCGCCATCATGAAGCGGGAACGGAGGCGTTCGTTGCGAGTGCCGGTGCAGGCCCCGGCCTGGTTGAAAACCGATGGCGGGGAAGAGATTGAAGGCATCATGCTCATGCTGAGCGAAAACGGCATGGAAGTGATGGTCTCGCAGCCGCAAACCCAAGGAGCACAATTCCATTTCCGCTTCAGCTTGCCGGAAGGCGGTTCGGAGATCAGCGGACGCTGCGAGATTGCCTGGGCCAACCCCAATGGACAGTCCGGCGTACGGTTCATGGATTTGACGGAAGAATTTCGCGTGGGCATCAAGAAGTGGATCGCCGCCAGCGCGCACCACCTGCCGAATGATTCGCTGGAGTCGATTGCGCACTGCAAGCTGACGGACCTCAGCTTAGGTGGATGTTACGTTGAAACGCAGTCTCCCTTTCCCGAACGCGTGGGCGTAGTCCTATGCCTGAAACTTTCGAATATGGAAGTACAGTGCGAAGGCGTGGTGCGGGTGATGCATCCGGGGACGGGAATGGGGATCATGTTTGCCTCGCATACCCAACAACAGCGCGATCAGGTCCACAAGTTCATCGATTTTCTCAGCAGCCGGCCGGGGACCGCGCCGGAGTTGCAGGTATTGCCAGGGACCGCGGGCATGGTCGCAGTTCCGGATGAGATGACGGACCTGGCCCCGAGCGAGTTCGAGGATTCATTGCTTGAATTATTGCGGAGCCATGAGAATTTGAGCCAGGAAGAATTCCTCGATGAACTGCGTCACCAGCGCCGGACCGCAGCGGCGGTTTCCTAGAAATGTGGTGGCGGGACAAGTGCCGTCTCGACAACCACCAAAGTTTACATCTCAACCAAAAAACTAAGGGCCCGCACCCCGTCTCAAGTGCGAACCCCAAGCGCCCTAATGGGCTTTGTCCCACCTCGTGATAAAGAAACTCTAGCAAACACTTTTCACACGAAGGTTGCAGTGAGGTTAATTCTCCACCATCCTTTGTGCTTCAATTCGCCGCCGTTTTAAACAAGCTGTTCCCTGGTGCAATCGTGAGCCATTCGTAGTTGCCGCACAAGAAATTGTGAAGCTGGGATTCGTTCCGATGGAGTGGATTTTAGCGCGAAGAAACAATCTGATTTTCGGGCTCAGGCGCCAGCGGTAACGCGACTTCCATGGCCCCGATACGATCCGAAGAAATGTCTCGCACCGCTACACGAATACAAACTGCCGACACCGGCACATCGATTTCCTGTTCCACACGGACCATTCCTTTTGAATTTGTGTCTGTCTTGGAGCCGGGATCGGGCCTTGCGGTTTCTTGTACGACGCCGTTCAGCATTTGGCCGTCCGCGTTATAGGCGGCAGCAGCCATTTCCAAAACCGGCGGGAGTACTCCACGAGCGGCGGAGTCCGGCTTCGATTGTGTCGACAAGGTATAGTCGATCACGTATTTCTGAAGCTCCACCGGAGGCAACGGTTTCTCAGGCTTACTTTTGCGCCGCACCCGGAAATAGGCCGGTTGGTCCGCGAGATTCTCCATCTGTTCCGTCGTGGCCAGAGTTGGAGTCCCATGCGGCGACAGGTGCACCCGGAAATAAATTTCATGCGCCATGGGAGCGCCATATTTCATATTGGCGGAGAGTGAATCTTCTGGCGGATGCGGCGCCGCGTCCTGTGGAGCGCGCGCCTCTACATTCTTAGGCGGCGGGGCTGCCGGAGTGTCAGAATCATCGCCATAATAGAAGCGGCGGTACGCGGCATGGTAGCGCTTATTGGAAAGCTTGACAGCGATTCCGCGCGGCCGTCCGTCGTATTTGAGATTGCTGGACGAGTAGGTAAGGGTATAAAAGTTGCCGCCAAGCTGCGTGCTTTCCTGGAGCGCTACGCTCACATCGTTCCGGCTGAAATAGGGGGTCCCGCCGGTTGCCTGGGCGATGTCAGCCTGACTCATGTAAGTCCCGTAAAGAGCGTTGACCACGCCCGGATGCGGTCCCGGGACGCTGCCCAGCGGAGCCTGCGGTGGCAAGAAAACCGGGACACCCGCGACATGAACCGGATAGACGGCGATCTGCGCCTTCACCATGCCGTTGATCGCGTTCTTGATGTCCTCTCGCATATCACGCGGATCTTCGTCGCCGGCGTAAACCATGAAGGGAAACCCGCCAGAGAACCAGATGACATTCTTGCGGCCGGGCAGGTCCTCGAGATAATGAGACAGGAAAGTAAAAACCTGGACCATGACCAGAGGATCGCCCGCGCCATAGTTGGCGCTATAAAGAAAGACGCGCGGGACCGCATGGCTGGGATGTCCGGGATCGACTGCGGCATATAGCTGATCTTTGTCGGCAGTAAACCCCCTGACCAAACGGAGTCCGCGGGAAAGCACGAACACCGCAAAACGCGTGCCGGACGGCTTGTCCTTGATGAACTTCAGAAGCTGCTGCCGCCCGTACATTTGATCTTCCAACGTGGGGGTGTTCAGGATATCCAACAAAAGAACGTAAAGCGGGCCGCGTTCCGGCGCAGTGGGTATGTTCACGAACGTATTGGGAGGCAAAAGCGGCACTGGCGGAAATTCCTGGGTCGACTCCAAATTGTGCACGTCGAAGGAAAGCATCTTTTGCGGCTTTCCATCTTCGGCCAGGGAAAAATCACGTTGCGTGAGTCCGGGCACAGGCTTTCCGGTGGAGTCGGTGACCACCACGTCGACAATGACACGGCGCACCGAGGTCTTGAAGGTTAAATTTTGCCGCTGCTCTTTCGAAGAAGTTGAACCCTCTTGGGCGACTGAAGAACGGACACCACCGACTGGAAACACGCACAAGGCTAAGAGGAAGGCTGAGAATCCAACCCGCGCATGTTTAGACTTCATGGCACAGCTCGCTTAAACAACAAATATATAGCACGAAGGCCACTTTATCGGTAGGTAATCCACCGGGCTCACTTAATATGGGCTTTGAGTTGTCAAACGTTTATGCGTACGATCCTGATTGCTACCTCAAATCCAGGCAAGCTCCGCGACTTTGCCGGGGCCGCCAATCCCTTAGGAATCGAGATCGCTTGCCTGCCCAACTTCTCTTCCCTGCCCGCGGTGGTTGAAGACGGCCTTACCTTTCAGGCCAATGCGAAAAAGAAGGCCGAGTTCTACAGCCAATACGCCGCGGGAGAGATTGTTTTGGCGGACGACTCCGGATTGGCAGTCGATGCTTTAGGCGGCGCGCCTGGGGTCCATTCAGCCCGCTATGCAGCGGAGAAACCGCACGAGGCTGAGAGCAATACCGGCGACAATGAAAATAACGAGCGCCTGATCCGAGAGCTTGCCGGCGTGCCCGTGGAGAGGCGGACAGGGCGTTTCGTTTGTGTGATTGCCGCGGCCCAGGATGGCCGGACCTTAGGAATCTTTCAAGGAAGAGCGGAAGGCGTAATTCTGGACCGGCCCCAGGGGGCGAATGGCTTTGGTTACGACCCTTTATTTTATTTTCCTCAAATTCAAAAAACCTTTGCCGAGTTGAGCCCGGAAGAGAAAGCAAAATACAGCCATCGTGGCCAAGCTTTCAGAAAATTTCTGGAATGGATCTCTGCCTGTAAAGATAAGTAAATTCGGAAAACGCGGTAAAGTTTGCCGGATGACCTCGGGCGCTGCTCTTAGTTTTCCTACCCCCTTACTTATGAATTGTCGACCCCTCCACGCGATCCAATGACATAGCCGTCAAGCGGCATGGCCTCTCATTTGCTCTCCATCTGCGGTAGGAATGAATCGCGAGGAAGTGAAGTTTCCTGCTTCGCATGACGATAATCCGAGTAGCGGAGCTTGAAAGATAGCAACCGCCTTCACGAGGAGAATTCACAAATGTCAGTCGCCGGAGTTTCGAGTAGCTTTTCGATCAGCGATCTCAGCCAGCAACAGAACAAGATCCAGCAGTTTCGCCACGAGTTCCAGCAGTTGGGAGTGGATTTGCAGTCGGGCAACCTTTCGGCGGCGCAGACCGACTTCACGACGTTGCAGCAATTGACGGGACAGCAGAGCACGTCGTCATCGCAGACCAGTCCTCTGGCCCAAGCGTTCAGCCAACTGGGGCAAGACCTGCAAGCAGGGAACCTCACTGCGGCGCAGCAGGATTTCACCGCGATTACGCAGGATGTGCAGAACGCGGCATCACAGCCGACCCACCATCACCATCACCACCACCACGCAGAAGCGCCGGGCCAAAGTAATCCGATTCAGCAGGCGTTCAGCCAGTTGGGGCAAGCGTTGCAAGCGGGGAATCTCCAGGCAGCGCAGCAGGCCTACTCGAACATCCAGCAGGATTTTCAGCAGTTCGCGCTTGGTTCGGGAGCATTGACCAGCGGAACCGTCAACGCCACCGCCTAAGCGTGGATGGAGTAGCCGGGCCGGAAGGAACAAGGACTTTCGGCACAAATGCACTCCTACACTGATTTTCCGGTCTTGAGGAGGGGCGCTCGTGACGTTTTGCGGGTCGAAATCTTTGTAGAGCTCGTATTTTCATCTTCGGGGCCGTCTTTCGCTGCCTAAGCGCCCGAACTCGCATTTATATGCGACCCTTCTCAAAATGAACAAAAAGAGCTTGGCGCGCGGCCCAAGTTAGAGTATTTTTGCGGGACAGAATTTGGTGGATCGCGAGATCCAACATCCGACCTGGCTGTTTTTTCTCCCGGAGCCGGGAAACATGGGTGGGATAACTCAGCGTTCCTATGAGGCTTTCCTGCCATGAACTCTCCGCTTGGTTCTCGCACTCTTTACGTAGTTGCCCTATTGTTTTGTTCGTTTTGCCATTCCTGGAGCGCAACCCCAGCAGGCATTCCCGATGCGCCGAGTCAGTCCCCCGGCCAGGCCGGGTTATCCGCAGGGCAGATCACCATTCCAGGCCCGCTAAGTTCCTTTTTGCGAATGGCAAGTCTTAGCCGGGAGATCCCTCCGGAGGCGGTTCTCCCTCTGCTGAGCCACAACATATTCCAAATCGGGTACGTGGCCAACACCCAGCCAACTGAATACCTTTACCTGGTCAGTGCATATGTGCAACAAGCTCGCGAGTTGACCTCGCTGGCCGGGGCGGACGGAGTCATTCACGCTTCCAATTGTGATGACGCCAAATCATTGCTCATGGTCCTCGGCTACCGGGTGAGAGGGACCTGTGGACAAAGCAACGCATACCTTGAAACCGATAATCCCAGAAGAGCTTTCCTCACCATCGATTCGGGGTTTCCCCTGCCGGACTTGGAAGAAGCCATGCGCGGAGGTAAACCCTTTGCCTACCCCTATCTGGCTACGTCCGTGCCGGTGCTCTTTCCGCAAAATGAGTGGGCAGGCGCCGGCCCCAAGAAAGACAAGGGCAAGGATTTCATGGATGCTCTTTTGAGCGATCCACAATTGGCCCGACTGTACTGGGCGCTTTCGCGGCTCGAACCGGAAACCCGATCGGCGTTGTGTCAATCCGTAGGCCTCAGCAAATTGGTTCCGCATGCCGCGGTCCTGGACTTCTATGGGAGTCATATCAGTATCCGCGCCGGCCGGGTCATGGTTCCCGGTGGCGCCGCTGCCGAACCTGCCTGGAAGGAGCTGGTCGGAGTCGGGCCCGACGCGCCGGGCGAGTTCGTGAGTGAGCTAGTGGCCAAAGACAAAGGCTGGATGGCCGCCTATTTTGACGCTCTGTCACGGGTCAAGCAGGGCCAGCAGGTTTATTTCACGGACCGCCGCAGGATGCGTCTTTTCTATGACGCCCTGCGCTCGGCGGACCCGGCAGACGCGACCCGAGGAGTTTTCCGCCCGGCCCCCGGATTGCTGGTTCTGGTGACCCTTCTTCGGTTCGATGCGAACGGGACGCCGCTGGTCCCAGGAAACATCGGGGCCTGGAGAAACATTCTGGCGCAGAAGACAAGTTCTTCGGTGGGACGAAAATGGAGCAGCCGGGCCAGCAGCATCGGCACTCCGGAGCAAATGGTGCAAACGCTGTTCGGCTTAAGCCGCATCAACAGTACGGTGGGACCGCTGCAAATCTATTTGGCTCTCTCCGAGCTGGATAGCCATCGGGCCCCGCAGCAGAGGCTAAGTCCAGAAATGGTGCGGGCCTTGGCCGACAAGTTTCGGGACTTCAGCGACCAGTACAAGATTTTCGGGGAGTTTCCCGAATTGAGCGACGCTTCCATTTCTCTCTTCCTCAATGTTGCAGACCACCTGGGCGGGCTGGGCAACATTTCTCTGCGCGGCAACGCGCTCGGGACTTTCCAGGCGAATGTGGGCATTTGGCAAATCCTTGCGCGCCAGGGCCAGATTCCCAAAGCGGAATTGAATGGTTCCTGGCAGCGCATGATGAAGTCATTCGCCGCGGTGCATACCTCCGGGCAGGTCTTCGATGCAGGCCGCAATGCATTAAGTGAAATTGTGCGGGTGGCGTTTGGAAAGAGCTACGCGTCGCAGGATGAACTAACCGATTTGCTGGCAGGCCCACCGCAAACCAGTACCGAAGCCACCGCAGCCCACCAGGAGTTGGTCCACCGGATGCAGGCGATTATGGACAGCCAGCGTCTGGTATCGCTCGACACCTTGCGCGCGCTGGGTAACGGGCTGGACGACATGGCACAGGGGAAGCCGGCGGAGAGTTCCCTGGTCACGCTGGCGGGACAATTGCGGGAATTCGAAATGCCACGCCCGATTTTCTCCCGAGGCGAACGCACGGAATGGGCAGCAGGAGTCTACAACAACCGCCATACCGACGTACAAATGCGGAGCAGCGTGGCCAGGATCATGAAGGGCCCGGCTTCGCGCGTGGAACAGGAGGAAGCGCGCGGCCAACTCGCTTCATTTTTTCGCGACAGCTTAGTGGGCTTGAACTATGCATACTACGAACCGCCCGGCGCCCAGTTGCTTTTGAACAACCCGCTTTTCGTTCGCCAGCACGATTTTTCCGGAGAAACGGTAATTGGCATCGAGCATGTCTGGCAGGCCCCTTCCTTGTTCGGCGCGGGCTCTCCCGCGGGTGGCGGCGCGCACCTGGTCGGGTCGCTGGCCGATTTGCCCTACGCTCTGGCCGAAGCGGAGCAGGACTTCATCACTCCGCAAAATGTGCAGGCGCTGATTTTCCGGGAACTGGTCCCCGGCCTGCTGATTAATGCAGTGTTGCCGCGCTGGTGGGAAGTGAGCCGCAACGAACTGCACGCCGTCGCTCTTTATCAGCGAAGCGGAGAGGAGCTTTTGACGGCTGCCGCCAACGACGTGGAACTTCGCGACAAAGTCCTGCGCATTCTTGACGACCGCATGACGCCTCGCATGACCAATGACATCCAGAGCAGCCTGGAGGCCCGACGGGTGGCCGAGCTCTTACGCCAAGTCACGCCCGCGGACACGTTTTATCTGGCCTCGGAGTTTCGCAGCAGGTTTCCTGAGGAAGCACACGCCTGGGGCAGCGCGAGCCAGGAGCTGGACGAACTGGGCCGGCAGCATCCCGAAGAAGTGGGCCGGGAGCGGCTGTCGCAACATTTTGGAATTCCGCATCCCGTGCTTTCCCAAAGCTACAGCCGCGAGCTGCTGAATATTGAACCTTTTCCGCCATACTCCGGGATCTACAGCCGTCTGCTGGCGGAATCATGGGACTCCAGTAATTTGTACTGGGCGCGGCTGGCGGATGAGACCGGGCAGTCGCCGGTCATGTTGCATCACCTTGTGCCGGAACTAACGCACCGCATGGTGGAGAAGATTTTCGCCTCGGAATTCGAGGATTGGCCGGCGATTCTGCGGGCCATGCGCGACGCAGGCGACGACTATCGGCAGAGCAGGGCGCTTGCCCAGCAGATGGGCAGCACCGTAGCGGTACATTAAATTTTGCCTTCATACACGGAGAAATCCTAATGCGATTGCAGCCAAGCGTTAAAGCAAGATGTCTTGTGGTGGTCCTCTGCCTGGGGCTGTGCCGGTATGCCAGCGGCCAGGTGGCAGCGCATGAGAACCAGCCAGATATTCACGTCCTAGTCAACATGGTGCAATTAAATGTGGCGGTGACCGACGGGAAAGGCAATTACATTACCGGACTCCGGCCCGAGGATTTCGAAGTTACGGAGGATGGAATCCCGGAAAAACTTGCGGTGTTCGCGGAAGGCCATGAATCAATTCCGATGCCGGTTGAAACTCCCCAGCCCGCAGCCATGACCATGGTGGAAAGCAAGCCCAGCAACCTGTCTCCCACAGATCCCCAGACACTGGGTTCTCTGGTTGCGGGGGCGAATGTCTTCATTCTGTTCGATACCAGCAACTATATGTATCGAGGTTTTGTGTATGCGCAAGATGCGATTTCCGATTTCGTGCGTTCGCTCGAAACGGCGGATCGGATCGCGTTCTATTCTTACAGCCGAAATCTCTATCGGGCGGCTCCTCTGACTTCGGACCGCGCCCGCATCCTGCGCGCCGTACGCACGACCGTAGCCGGCGACGATGCGGCCCTTTACAACACCCTGCTGTTGACGCTCAAGGATGCCGCGCGCTATTCCGGAAAAAAAGTTGTGGTCGTGTTTTCGAATGGTCCGGACAGCTTTAGTGTGGTACCGCCTGAGGATGTCGCGGAACTGGCCCAATCGGTCGGCGTATCGGTCTACATGATCAGCACGCAGCAGGCCAGGCTGGAGCCGGTCTCGACGGCGGTTTTTGAACGCATGAGCGCAGCCACCGGCGGAAAAGCTTACTTTGCCAAATCGTGGAGAGATGAGAAGAAGGCCTTTGCTTCCATCCGCGATGACCTGGGACACTTGTATTCTCTCAATTACTATCCGCGGTCCAACCCCAATCGCGGCTGGCGGACGGTCAAAGTGCGGCTGGTGGGTGATCGCCTGAAAAAGTATCAGGTGCGGACCCGCGACGGCTACCGGCTGCAATCGGCCCAACTACAAAACAGCGCGGCGAATTCGAGCGATCCGGAAACCGCCCCGCAATAGTGGACAGCTTCGTCGAATCGGCCGTGAGACAATGGAATGCGTCGCGACCGGCCCCGTAGCTCAGATGGATAGAGCAGCGGTTTCCTAAACCGTTGGTCGGCAGTTCGACTCTGCCCGGGGCCTCCAGTGCAAAACCAACTCGCCCCAATCCAATTTCCTGTAGCGGCGTCTAACTTATGATGAGGAGCGATACCTCTTTACGACGGAACCGTTGGTCCTGAAGTCACGTATTATAAAAGTAGTTACTGCATGCGCCTTCTTTTTGAAATCTTTGGTCAAACCTTGCGGACGCTGTGGGCGCATAAGCTCCGGTCGTTCCTCACCATGTTTGGCATTGCCTGGGGAGTGGGCTCGCTGCTGCTTCTGGTTGGGCTGGGCGAAGGTTTCCGCTCCGGCAACCGCAAACAGTTCGACGAGTTAGGCGAAAACGTAATGTTTGTCTGGGGCGGACGGGCCCCGGCGATCAACGGCAATTTCACCAGCATGCGCTGGTACTCCCTCAACTATCAGGACTATCTCGATATCAATAGCGCGTGCCCTGACGTAAAGCTGGCCACTCCGGTCATTCAACGGAACGATATCCGCGCGGTCAGCGATTTTTACCAGACCAGCGGGCAGTTGATAGGGGTGAAGGACGATTTCAACCAGATCCGCTACATGCCGGTGGGGGACGGGCGATGGCTGAATCCCATGGACGAGGCGCAGAAGCGCAACGTCATTGTGATTGGAGACGAGGCGCGCAGGGTATTGTTCCCCGGCAGGCCTTCGATCGGCAGCACGATCCTGCTGAATGGAGTGCGGTTCCAAATCATCGGCACCCTCCAGCGCATGGGACACGGGGACAACAACAACATCAATCTGCGCATGGTCATCCCTTTCAGCACCATGCAGCAGTATTTCCCGCCGACCGGAAACGAAGACCGCAACGATCGCATATCGTTCCTCAACTACCAGCCGAGGAGCCGGGACTTACACGAGACCGCCAAGCTGGAGGTGCATCGCATCATCGCGCGCAACCATGGCGGTTTCGATTACACGAATCCCGACGCTTTTGATGAGTGGGACACCATCCGTACCGTGGACCAGATCGGCAAGATTTTTGACGCCATGAATCTGTTTTTGGGGAGTGTGGGTCTGGTCACGCTGGCCCTGGGTGCAATTGGAATTGTGAACATCATGCTGGTGGCCGTGACCGAGCGCACGCGCGAAATCGGCCTGCGCAAGGCTTTGGGAGCCACCAACCGCAGCATCATGTTTCAGTTCTTCACCGAGGGCGCGTTTCTCACCCTGATGAGCGGCGGCCTGGGAATGGCGGGCGCGGCCGGGCTCATGGCGGAGCTGGCCACCTTGCCCCAGCCCCCGGGTTTCGACACGCCCCGGCTGGTCCCGATGACGGCGGCCCTGGCGATTGGTTCGCTGGCGTTTGCGGGCGTGCTCGCGGGGCTGTATCCCGCGCGGAAGGCAGCTTTGTTGCAACCGGTGGAGGCGCTCCGCAAGGAATAACTTATGCATCGCGATCTGCTCAAACAAGCCTACGCCGCCATGCGCCACGACCTGCGCAAGACCCTGCTCACCATGCTCGGCATGGCCTGGGGAATCGCGACGGTGGTGCTGCTGCTCGCCTACGGCAACGGTTTTGGCCAGGCCATCCAGAATATTTTCGAGAGTTTCGGGGCCACCGCGGTGGGCGTCTTTCCCGGACGAACTTCGCAACAAGCGGGCGGTAACAAGGCTGGCGTCCCAATCCGGTTTACCAACGAAGACATCGAGCTACTCACCAATGTGGCGCCGCTGATCCGCCATATCAGCCGCGAATCGGACAAGCAGGCCACCGTGGTGTATGGCTCGCGCTCTTACAGCTTTCCCATCCAGGCAAACGATCCTTCGATTAAAGAGATTTGGAACCTCGATGTCGCCGATGGGCGGTTCTTCAATCAGCAAGATAATCTGAGTCATAGTTTTTCCGCGGTGATCGGCTCCGAAGCCAAGGACAAGCTGTTTTCGGGATTACCCGCGATCGGCGAATCCATTACCGTCGATGGGGTCAGCTTTCAGGTGGTCGGAGTCATGTCGCCGCGCATGCAGGAAGGCGACAATGATATTAACCGCATCATTTACATCCCCTATAACGTCATGGATGTCTTGCAGGACACGCATTACCTGGGCGGGATCTGGCTGGACTCGCAGGGGCTGGACCACGACAAACTGACCTCGGTCATACGCGGCTCGCTTGGCCTGGCCCACGGCTTCAAGGCGGACGATCAGCGAGCGGTTTTCGTGTTCGATGCGCAAAAACAATTGTCGCAGTTCGGCGTGATTTCGCTGGGCTTAAAAGTCCTGCTGGGCTTTATCGGGACCATCACGCTGGGGATCGGCGGGATTGGACTGATGAACATCATGCTGGTCTCGGTGACCCAACGCACGCGGGAAATCGGAGTGGAAAAGGCCCTGGGCGCGCGCAAGCGGGACATACTGTTTCAATTCCTGGCCGAAGCGTTGGTGATCACCGCGCTGGGCGGTCTGTTCGGCATCCTCCTTTCTTATGTGGTGTCGTTCTCGGTGGGAACGCTTACCCTGTATAGCGCGCTGGCAAAATACGGCGAGGCGGGGGACATACGACTGATTGTCGCCCCGAGAATTTTGTTGATCTCTACCATCATTTTGGCGGTGGTGGGAATTATCAGCGGGATGTTCCCGGCGGTGCGGGCCGCGAACCTTGATCCCATTGAGGCCCTGCGCTACGAGTAGCTTGGATTTTCCGTTCCTGGTTGTCAGTTCCCGGTCCTCAGTTCTGTGGTACCCTGCGAATCGCCATGAAAACCAGGCTGGCGATGTTGGGCTTCGTTTTGTTGTCGATTGGGGCATGGTTTCTTTCTGCTCAAGCCGCCGGCAAGGGCGGGCTTTTGCTGGTTGCCAATCAGGGCGATCACACTCTCAGCATTCTTGACCCCGACGCTGGGACCATGCTTGCCAAGATCGTGACCCCACAAATCCGGGGACATGAAGTCACGGCCTCTCCGGATGGAAAACTGGCATACCTGCCGATTTATGGCGACTCGGGCGTGGGACTCCCGGGCAGTGATGGACACAGCATCGAGGTGATTGACATTGCCCGGCGCAGCATCGTATCCACCTTGGAGCTAGGGCATCCGGTGCGGCCACATTGGGTACACTTTGGCAGGGATGGCCTGCTTTATGTAAGCGCAGAGCTGGACAAAGCGGTCGATGTATTCGATCCCAAAACGCAGAAACTTGTGGCTGCCATTCCCACCGGAGAAGCGGAATCGCACATGGTGGCCTTGTCCAAAGACGGCAAGCGCGCTTATACGGCAAATGTGGGTCCGGGAAGCGTAAGCGTCCTGGACCTCAGCGCCAGAACGCTGGTGACGGTCATTCCAGTTGCTCCAGTCACGCAGCGGATCGCACTCTCCGTGGATGACAAGCTGGTGTTCACCTCCGACCAGAAGCAGCCGCGGATGGCCGTGATTGACACCGGCACCAACAAAGTTTCTCGCTGGATTGGCCTGCCTTCTATCGGATATGGAAGCGCTCCGACCCCGGATGGCAAGTGGTTGCTGGTCACCATGCCCAGCGCCAATCAGGTTGCAGTCGTGGACCTGGCTGCGATGCAGGTGATTCGGACCATTGCGGTCTCCGCGCATCCTGGAGAAGTCCTGATACGACCTGACGAGCCGGTAGCTTATGTGTCGTGTTCCGCGGACGGAAAGGTAGCGGTGATTGATTTGCAAGAGTGGCAGGTGAAGAAGACCCTCGACTCCAGTCCTGGGGCAGATGGTTTGGCTTGGGTTGCGAATTAACATTCCAAGCAAAACCTGGCCGCGGGTTTGCGCGGATTCTAAGGTCAGCGGAAATCGGAGTCGATCCGCGACTAGGGGTTTGCAAGGATTGTCGATAAGAACCGCGGCGGCTTACGCGCCTTCGTCAATTGCTCAAATGCATAGGCCAGTTTGATCAATATCGGTTCACTCCAGGCCCGCCCGAAGAACGAAATTCCAAACGGCATTCCGAACACAAATCCTGCCGGTACGGTGATGTGCGGATAGCCGGCCACTGCAGGCGCGCTCGAACTGTCTCCTGAGGCATGGTCGCCGTCGACAGGGTCGGTGATCCAGGCTGGACTTCCCGTTGGAGCAATTAGCGCATCCAGTTTCTGCCGGTCCATAATGGCGTCAATTCCCTCTTGGCGGGAGAGCCGGTGATTGGCGGCGAGCGCGTCCGTATACTCCTTCTCGGTTAACGCTCCTTTCGCCTGCGCCTGCACGAAAAGGTCCTGGCCGAAGTAAGGCATCTCTTTCGCCTGGTTTCGCTGGTTGAAATCGATTACGTCTTTCAGGGAATGCACAGCCGCGTCCGGGCGTCCTGCCAAATACACGTTCAGGTCAGCCTTCAGCTCGTACAGCAGCACGGTCAGCTCGGTGTCCCCAAACTTTCCCTGCGTGGGAATCTCCGCGGGATCGACGATCACAGCGCCCTGCGCTTTCATTGCGGCAATGGCTTCATCGAAGACCTTGTCCACGATCTCGTTGAAGCCAGCCAGTTTGCGCGCGACCCCGATTCTCGCTCCCTTCAGTCCAGCCGGATCAAGGAATTTTGTGTAGTCGGCGGCTGCGTTGCTCGAACTCTCCGCGGTGTACTTGTCGCTGGCATCGGTCCCGGCCATGACGCTGAGCAGGACCGCAGCATCACGGACGGTCCTCGCCATCGGGCCGGGGGTGTCTTGGCTGTGCGCGATAGGAATGATTCCAGTCCGGCTCGCCAAGCCGAGAGTCGGCTTGATACCCACCAACCCATTGGCATTGGATGGGCAAACCACCGAGCCATCGGTTTCCGTGCCGATGGCGATGGCGCACAAGTTAGCAGCGGCAGCGGAGCCCGAGCCGGAACTGGAACCGCAAGGGTTACGATCCAGCGCGTAGGGATTGTGGGTCTGGCCGCCGCGCCCACTCCAGCCGCTGATGGAGTGACTGGAGCGTATGTTGGCCCACTCGCTGAGGTTGGTCTTGCCGAGGACCACCGCGCCCGCTTCCCTCAGCTTCTTTACCACGAACGCGTCTTTCGCGGCCCGAGAGTCGACCAGCGCCAGCGAGCCTGCCGTGGTCATCATTTTGTCACCAGTATCAATATTGTCTTTAATCAGAACGGGAATTCCGTGCAGCGGCCCGCGTGTTCCCTTTTCCTTGCGCTCTTGATCGAGGGCATCGGCGATGGCCAGCGCCTCGGGATTTACTTCGATGACGCTGTTGACGGTGGGTCCGTTTTTGTCAACGTCCTCAATCCGCGCCAGATATTTTTCGGTGACGGCGTGTGAAGTGGACCGTCCCGAGGCCATCCACCGCTGAAGCTCGGAGATTGTCACCTCATCCAATTCAAAGGGCTTTACGGCTGGAGCTGATTCAAGCGTCAACTCATGGGCTGAAGCAAGGGATGGGAGGATTACCGAACTGGCGCCACACGCTAAGGTTGTGCGTAGAAACTTCCGCCGCGGCGGCTCGATCGGAGACAAGAAGCCCTTTGGTTCCATTACCCCCTCCATTGCTTTCAGATGTTTGAGAATGTGGAATTATAGGCGATGGAACGGGAGGAACGCGCAGGGAAGCTGAGGCCTCCGGATGGCTATAATTTGGTTTTATCGACTCGGGCCCATATATCAATAATTTATCTAGGTAGTAACGCTATTTTTGCTAGCTGGCGGGATCCTTGAAGACGACAAATCCCTGTACCTTGTTGGTAACCAAGCTCTTCTGAGACGTTTTGCTCTACGAAAATCCATAGCGGGCGGGGCTTATCCATCCAATAACTTGTATTTATAAGTTGCTAACTAGTAGATTTTAGGGATATTAGGTTTGGCGATCATATTGCAATCACCTTCCCAGCAGTAACCGTGGGGGCATACGAAATGGGTCAAGAAGTTTCGGTGTCGTATCAAGCTGTGAAGAGCCGGGTCTACCGGTTGATTGATTCGCTGGTAGAGGGAGCAAAGACGGAGCAGGAAATCCAGGAATCCATGCGGCGGTGGTGGAAGCTGGTTCATCCTGCGGACAGGCCGATGGCGAAGAAGTACCTGACGGCAGTACTGGCGAAGTCCAATGCCACGCTGGGCGCGATTACGAACGGCATGGGAGAGTTCAAAGAGTTTTCCCCAGACGCTGAAATCGAGATGGACCGTGCCCCTAAACTGCGGGCAGTAGCGCAAGGGCATGCCAGCGCGATGTAAGTGAACGGTCATCATCAAAAAAGCCCGGCTTACGCCGGGCTTTTCATTTGTCTAGACTTCTGCCTGAAATTCTAAATGTCGTAGTACAACGCAAATTCATAGGGATGGGGACGCAGCCGTACAGCATCCACTTCCTTGCTGCGCTTGTAGTCGATGTAGGTGCTGAGCAACTCCTCGGTGAAGACGTCTCCCTTGAGCAGGAAAGCGTGGTCTTTTTCGAGGGCCACCAGCGCATCTTCCAGGGAGCCGGGCATGGAGGGGACTTTTGCCAGTTCTTCCGGGCCGAGATCGTAGATGTCCTTGTCGAGCGGCTGGCCGGGGTCAATCTTATTCTCAATGCCATCCAGGCCTGCCATCAACATGGCCGCGAACGCCAGATAGGGATTCGAACTGGGGTCCGGCGGGCGGAACTCCACGCGTTTAGCTTTCGGCGAAGCGGAGTACATGGGGATGCGGCAGGCCGCCGAACGATGGCGCCGCGAGTAGGCCAGATTCACCGGCGCCTCAAAGCCGGGGACCAGCCGCTTGTAGGAGTTGGTGGTCGGCGCGATGATCGCGGACAATGCCGGACCATGTTTAATCAAGCCA